>HF972671.1:0-33590 GCA_000432995.1 Clostridium sp. CAG:1013 | reverse complement strand
CAGGCAGGGGGATACTTTGTCTTCATGGCGCCTGCCATAGCGGACACCACCCAGTCGGTCATCACCAGACCCTGGAAGCCCCATTCCTCACGGAGCGCTGTCATGACAAGGTCCCGGCGCTGGGAGGTGTGCTCCCCGTTGAGCAGGTTGTAGGAGGTCATCAGGGCGTGGGGCTGTGCCTCCTCCACAGCGATCTGGAAGCCTTTCAGGTAAATGTCCCGCAAGGCCCGCTCGCTAACGATACTGTTGGAGAGCATCCGGTTGGTCTCCTGGTTGTTGCAGGCGTAATGCTTGATGGTGACGCCCCGGCCCGGATGGGCTTGGACTCCCTGAGTGATCGCAGCAGTGACCTTTCCGCTGATGAAGGGATCCTCGGAATAATACTCGAAGTTGCGGCCGCACAGAGGCAGACGGTGGATATTCAAAGCAGGAGCCAGCCACAGATGAACCCCAAAACGCTCCATTTCTTCACCAATCATGTCGCCACACTGGCGGCAGAGATCCAGATTCCAGCTCTGGGCCAAGGCCGTACCAATGGGCATGGCGGAACAGTACTGATGGAGCACCTCACCCTTTCGGTCGGGCTGCTGCTGTCCCATAGCTCCCAAACCAGCGGCCATGTCATCGTCCAAAAACTCGGCAAACCCGGCAGGCAGGGACATCTCCAAGGGATAGACCCCGTTCTCATCCTTGCCGTAATCCTTATTCAAGCGCAGTCCTGCAGGGCCGTCGGCCATGACCAGCACCGGCACTCCCTTATCCTCAAAGAGACTGGTGGTCTCGCCGGCAGCGCCTACTACCCGCATACCTGCATTGCCCACAAAGCTCTTGCTGCCCTCGTCCTGGAAACCGCCCAAACAGATGTAGGCCAGCTCCTCATCAGATAGGGAAACCACCAGGTCTTTTACCTGGGCGGGCACCTCCGGCAGAGTGGCAACGGGACGGGAAGTGTAATCTTCCACCTCGACGGTGTAGACAGGCGCAGCTGTCAGTTCCTGAGCCTCACCCTGGTAAGTAACATGCTTGGCCTCCGGTTTCCAGTCCTCAAAGTCGGGCTGACCGCCAATGTGGCTCAGCTGGCGCACCTGAATGGTATCCTGTAAACGTACCACTCCGCAAATGTGAGTATCTCGGCTGGAGGTACCCAGTCGCAGTACGTAGTCCCCTGCCTCCAGGATCTGGCAGGCAGTGTCGTTGTCAAAAGAAGAAATGTCCTCCAGAGAGAAGGTAAGGATCAGGGCCTCCTCCTGGCCGGGAGCCACCTCCCCGGTTTTGGCGAAGGCCGCCAGCACCTGATAAGGCTGGTCCAGCTTCCCTGCAGGCACAGACACGTACAGCTGAGCCACCTCTTTGCCCAGGGCGTTGCCAGTATTCTTCACCGGCACCTTGACGCTCACCTGGGTGCCGGACACTGTCACCTGGGGCTGACCCAAAGCGAAAGTGGTATACCCCAAGCCATACCCAAAGGGGAACAAGGGAGTCTTGTCCACCGAGTCGAAGTACCGGTAGCCCACGTAAATTCCTTCCTTATAGCGGGTGTCGTCCATCTGGGCAAAATCCCCCACCTTGCAGTAATCCTCCCACTTGGCCCAGGTGGAAGCCAGCTTACCGGAGGGATAGGCTTTGCCCAAGATCACGTCCGCCAGAGAATCTCCCAGAGTCATACCGGTCTGGGACAACAGCAAAATGTTCTCAACCTCCATTACCGGGGTCAAGTCCACCACGCCGCCTACGTTGAGCACCAACAGGAAGTTTTTGTACTTTTCCCGAGCCGCCAAAATGTCACGGATCTCGGACTGGGTCAGTTCAAAGTCTCCCGGAGCGGGAGCGCGGTCAGAACCCTCGCCGGAAATACGGCCCAGCACAAACACCGCTGTATCCCCTTCCCCATCCAAGGGCAGGTCGTACTCCGGCTCCGGCATAACGGCGCCCATGCCCAGCATAATGGCAGGCACCCCCATCTCCTTGGCCTTTGCCTTGATTCCAGCCACAAAACCTTTATAGGCTTCCTGACGAAGCTGGCTGTACCCTTCCAACCATGCCTTGGTGGTAACCGTAAATCCGGCGTTCTCCAAGCCTTCTTCCACTGTGGTGTAATGGCGCACATTCACGTCGCCGGAACCTGTGCCGCCTTTGATGGTCTCTCGAGCGCCGCTGCCGTAAAGAGCCACCTTTCCCGGCACCTTCAAGGGGAAAGTGCCGTCGCTTTTCAAAAGAACCATGCACTCCGGGGCAAGTCCCCGCAGTAACTGACCATGTTTTACCTCATACTCATAAAGTTCCATAGGTTCCTCCTTCTCGCCGCCTGAATGATCCGGCAAATTCTTTTTCTTTTATTATAACGGATTTCTTAGATTATTTCTACAATTACAGCATTCTATTTGCAAATAAACTAGACCTTTCACCATAAAGCAGTGTTATTATCTTGAGCAATCAGCAAAAAATATGGTATTCTATGCTTATAAGCCACGGTGAAAGGGGATAAAAGATATGGATATCACATTTCGCACAGAAAATGGAAAATTCAATTACCGGGTGTGCGCCGTGATGATCTCTCAAGGGAAGATTCTGGCTATGCATGACGAGCGGTCTCCTTATTACTACCTTCCCGGAGGAAGAGTGGAAATGGGCGAAACAGCAGAGCATGCCGTTGTTCGGGAGATTGAAGAGGAGCTGAGGATCACTCCGAAAATTGTTCGCCCTCTATGGCTGAATCAATCCTTTTTTGTGGAGGAGGTGGACCATCTCCCCTACCATGAACTGTGTGTCTATTTTCTGATGGACATCTCCCACACCTCCCTTTTAGAAAAAGGAGAAAAGTTTACGTTGACGGAGGGCCGCCATACTCATGATTTTGAATGGCTTTCCTTTGAACGCCTAAAGGACGAATACTTTTATCCCCAGTTCTTAAAGGAAGAGATTTTCCATCTGCCTGCCACCTTCACCTTGCGCACGGAAGTGGAATGATCCTTCTCGCGGCAATAAGTAGAAAAAACACCCTGCCTTTTCATGCAGGGTGTTTTTTTCGGTACATGACTCATTTAGAAAGCGCGAGCAAAAAAGAAACGCACTCCACAAAGTAAAGGTCTCGGCTGCAGCCTCGGTCAGCGCTAAACGGTATTCACCGGACACCAGCGCCGCGTCTTGGATGCAGCGTCACGCTGGTGGCTGTACTGAAAGGAACCTGCACTGAAAAACCGGGCAACAAAAATCGCGAACCCCACAAAAGTGGAATTCGCGACTTGGAAGCGGCATCTTGCCGCTGGTGGAGCGTCCGCAACCAATGATGAACACTTTTCGTGATAAGATACTGCACTTTCAAGGTAGTCCTCTATCTCATCCAGCAGGACATCATCCAGAGTAATAGGCTGTTCTCCACCGTTGAAAATCAGAGTCATCCGGTCATCGTAAAGGTAGACCGCCTGGAGAAAAATGTTGATGATCCCCCGTCGGGTGCTTTCATTATTTTGATCGCCTTTCTTGAGCGCATACAAAAACGCCCTGACCTGAGGCACAGTAAGGACGACTTGCTTGCCCATCTCCATAGCAAGCAGGCCTTGTAATTCGTCCTTTTCCTGCTTGCGTTTCTCGATTCGCTCGGTTATCATGTCCACTGCCTGCCCACGTTCCAAAGCCTTCCAAAGATTTTCGATGGCAGTATCAGCTTCCTGAATGGCCGATTTGATTCGTTTGATAGCGGAAGTGTCCTGCTCTGCTTTGCAGACATCCGCCACGGCGGAGGCGATCCGCTCAATGTTGCTGTCGGTCAGTAGCTTGCAGCACTCCAGTACGATCCGGTTTTCGATCTTCTCCTTGTTGACCACTTTCTTTTTGCATTTGCGGCGTTTGAAATTGTTGCAGGCGTAGTAGTGGTACGCCTTGCCGGATTTTCCCGTGCCTCCATAGCCGGTCATCATCTCCCGGCAGTAGCCGCAGAACAGCTTGGTGGTCAGTAGATATTCCTCCCTGCCCCTGGAACGGGCAGGGGCTTTTTTGTTGCGGTCTAAAATGTGCTGCACCCGCTCAAATAACTCGTCCTCGATAATGCGGGGCATACCGCCCGGCGTTTCGGTATCCTTGTAGATATAATAGCCGATATACCGCTTGTTTCGCAAAAGACGGTGCAGGCTGTTCTTGTTGAACTCTTTTCCTAACGAGGTCTTGACCTGCTTGGCGTTGAGGTACTTGGTAATTTCGGCCACGGTCTTTCCGCTGGCATACATCTCGAAAATCTCCCGGACAATGGTTGCTCCCTCTGGATCAATGTGAAAGCGGCGCTCCTCGTCCACATAGTAACCCAGACCAGGATTGCTCCCGTTGCTCAGGCACTTTTCTGCATTGATGTCCATACCCCGGCGAATTTTTTGGGAAAGTTCCGCCGAGTAGTATTCAGCCATACTTTCCAAAACCCCTTCAATCAAAATGCCGCTGGCGTCGTCGCTGATGTTCTCCCTGGCGGAGATGACCCTGACACCGTTCTTCTTCAGTTTGGCTTTGTTGATGGCGCTGTCATAACGGTTCCGGGCAAAGCGGTCTAGTTGATAGACAAGCACTCCTTCAAAGATGTGCTTGTCACTGTCGGCAATCATCCGTTGAAACTCGGCCCGGCTGTCCGTGGTGCCGCTCTGCGCCCGGTCGATGTACTCTCCAATCACGATATGTCCGTTGTGCTTGGCAAACTCATAACAGGTCTGGAGCTGTCCCTCAATGGACTGCTCCGTCTGGCTGTGACTGGAATAGCGGGCATAGATGACGATATTCATGGAAACACTGCCTTTCCTGATTCTAATTTGATTATACCAAACGGGATCTTATCAGCGAACTGACAAAGCGCCTAAACTTTGTTCCATGTGTTTAGCAACGACTTTCGATGGGAATCGCACGACTGCCACCTAAACTGGAAAATCCAGTCTTGGTTTTTCCAGTCTTGGGAAACCCTGAACAGGAAAATCCCGCACAATTAAATACTAATATAATAAAATAAAGATCTATTAAATACGGAAGAATCAAATCCTATCCTGTCCGCTACGGCGAAAGAAAGGATTGGATGGGGTGGGACGGGAATAGGTATGAGAGGAAAATTGCCTACATTTTGCCTTTTGTCAAGTACCGCTTTGAGCCTTTCCCGAAAATGTAGGAATTAGGGTGGAAAAAGGCTGAATAATTTGCTTGTAACAGCATTTTAGAGAGTGCCCTGTGGATTTCCCATGTGCGGACTTTGCTGCGGTTTTACAGGGAGAAAAAGACCATTTTCAACACTTTTCAAGAGAGCCTACTTTTATGGCTGACTCAACAAGATGCGTCTTTGCAGCTGCCATATCTGATTCAGCCTTTCCTGAATTTCCTCCATGTCGGCTTGGTAGGTAGGGCTTCCGGCGTTGACTCGCTTGGCGATCTGGTTGATATTCCGGCCAATAGCGGACAGGAGTTTGTTCATCTCCTTGATGTCACTGGTGTCCACATAGATGATATATCCGTCTATTGCCATCTTCCGCAGGTAGGCGCCGATCCGCTTTGTCTGGAGCTGTGTCATCTTTTGTACAATCAGTTCCTTTTCCTCGGCGGTCACATAGAATTTCACCTGGATATTCCGTTTCCTGTCTCCCATTGTAGTATCTTAACTCTTTTCGTATCAAGGTTTGGGATGTTCTCAAGGGTCAGTCCCAGCGGGCAAAGCCTGCTGAGGTACAAGCATTTTTCGGGTTTAGGGGGAGGGTTCCCTAAAGTCAAAAATCGCAAGCGGGTACCCGCTTGCTGTGCTTGCTGTCATCTCTCTGCCCCGTACCTTCTTCCGTTATTACTACACCTTCACCATCGTCAAATGGCCGTTTAGCGCCTTAGATACCGCCAGAATGTATCTTGACAGGGCGCACTATCATCCGTATAATAAATACATACTCAGAGAATGTTTTGGGAGGAGCACAGCGGATGGCACGGAACAAATACCCAGAAGTCACCGAGGAGCGGATTTTGGATGTAGCTCAGCGCCTCTTTTTGGAGAAGGGCTACGAGAACACCACCATCCAGGACATCGTGAACGAGTTGGGTGGCCTTACGAAAGGTGCGGTGTACCACCACTTCAAGTCCAAAGAGGAAATCATGGATGCGGTGAGTGACCGTATGTTTTTTGAAAATAACCCCTTCGAGGCAGTGAAAGGTCGTACCGATCTGAACGGGCTCCAAAAGCTGCGTGAAGTAGTCCGGCTGAATCAGGCAGACACAGCTCGTACCAATATGACAGCACAGTCCATTCCTATGAATCACAATCCCAGAGTATTGGTCGGAATGATCGATGCCAACCGCCGGATTCTCACCCCGTATTTTCTGGAACTCATTGAGGAGGGGAACCGGGACGGTTCCATCCACACAGAGTATGCCAAGGAGATTGCTGAGCTGCTGCCACTGCTCACCAGCCTGTGGTTGCTGCCATCTGTGTTTCCGGCCACCAAAGAGGAGATGCGGCGGAAATTCTCCTTTATCGGGGCGATGATGGAGAAGATGGGCGTGCCTCTGTTTGACGATACCATTCAGCGGCTGGTGGACGAGTTTTTTGAGCAAATCCCCGACCTGAAATAAAATTGCCTCGCGGCAATTTTATTTTGTATATATACATTCATTCGGAAGGTATTATAGTGTAAATACCGCAGTCAATCACTGCGGCAAATTTTTTACCAGAATACATACCGCTTGAAGGTATGAAAGAAGCATGACATGAACCAAATTGTAATCTCTGCAAGCAACCTGACAAAAACCTTTTTGGGCAAAGAAGTAATCCGGAACTGTACCTTTTCCGTGGAGCGGGGCAGCATTTACGGTTTCCTGGGGCGCAACGGAGCAGGAAAAACAACTGTGCTCAAACTGTTGCTGGGGTTGTTAAAACCATCTGCCGGAACCGCCAGTGTGCTGGGACTGGACAGTGTGCGGGATAACGAGGCAATCCTTCGACGCACCGGAAGTCTGATTGAAACGCCGATATTTTATGAGCATCTGTCGGCTGCGGATAATCTACACCTCCATTTGGCTTACATGGGAATCGAGGATACCGATGTGAAACCAACGCTCTGCCGTGTGGGACTGCCCGGTACAGGGAGCCAGCCGGTGTCTACCTTCTCCCTGGGTATGCGGCAGCGTTTGGCCATTGCGCGGGCCATCATCCATCGGCCCGAAGTGTTGATTCTGGATGAACCGGTCAACGGTCTGGACCCTGCGGGCATGAAGGAGATGCGTATTTTGTTTCGCCGTTTGGTGCAGGAGGAAGGAATGACCATTCTAATGTCCAGTCACCTTCTATCGGAGATCAAGCAGATCGCGGATCGTGTGGGTGCCATTGTGGACGGAACTATCGTGCGAGAAGCGGAAATGACGGACATCTGCAAACAACATCCTTCCGATATGGAGGACTATTTTATTTCACTGATCCAGGGAGGTGCTGACCCGTGCATAAACTGATTGCATTGGAATTAAAACGGAATCGTCTTCGCCTCTATCATATTGCAACCCTGATTTGTGGAGTGACTATGCTGGGTTTCCAGTACCTGATGGCCGCCATCCCCTATATGGACCCCACCGAGCCGGATGCGGAATTGTTCTCCCAGTATCCCTTCCTGATGGGGATAACCTGTTTGGTCTGTATGGCGATTTTTTCGATTCTGTCGGCAGTCATGGCCTCCCGATTTGTGGTGGAGGAATACAGCGGGAAACGCGCAATTCTGCTGTTGAGCTATCCAATCAGCCGGAAAAAAGTGCTGAGCGCAAAGCTGATGTTGGTGCTCCTCTATACCGTTGGTGCTATGCTCCTGTGCGGAGCGGTGATCCAAACTGTGTTCTTTCTAACGGAGTTACTTTTTCCGATCTGTTCTGACCATCTGACAATCAAAGTGATCCTGCAATCACTGGGCTTCCTGCTCTGTTGCTCCGTTCTGGCGGGACTGCTGGGTGTGGTTTCCCTGTGGTTTGGATTCCGTAAAAAGTCGGTTTCAGTGACCATAGTGGCATCGGTCATTCTGGTTACCCTGGTGTGCCAGATGATCAGCGCAGCAATTCAGTATTTTCCAATTCTATGGATTGTTACGGGCATTGCAACCATTTGTTCATTGATAGCGGTGCTGGACCTGTTTCGTCAGGTAGAAAGAATGGAGGTGTAAACAGATGAAAAAACAAAAGCTCTTTACCCGTAACTTCACCTTTCTGATTTTGGGGCAGGTTAGTTCCCTCATTGGCAACTATACCCTAAAGTTTGCCCTCTCCATGTATGTACTGGAGCAGACCGGCTCGGCGTCCATTTTTGCGACATTACTGGCAGTAGCCATGCTTCCTACCATCCTGTTGTCCCCCTTTGGCGGTATTCTGGCGGATCGAGCCAATCGGCGTAACATCATGGTAGGGCTGGACACCCTCTCCGGACTCACTGTGCTGGTCGCGGGATTGGTGTTGCCCTTTGGACATGATATTTGGGTCATCGGTGCATTGTTGGTGATCCTGTCTGTCCTAGCCGCCTTTGAGTCTCCCACGGTACAGGCCTGCATCCCCCAGATGCTCTCTGGAGACAATTTGATGAAAGGCAATGCGGCGGTAAATCAAGTACAGGCCATTGCCGGACTCATCACTCCGTTTCTGGGGAGTCTGGTTTACGCTGCTTTTGGACTTACTCCGGTCCTCTGGGGAACGGTGGCCTGCTTTTTCCTCACCGCTATTCTGGAGTGCTTCATTCGCCTGGACTATCAGAAGGCGGAAGTCACTATGAGCGTCCGGGAGATCATTAGAGAGGACTTCTCCGTCAGCATTCACTTCCTGCGCCGAGAGCAGCCGGGTATCCTCAAATTGCTCCTGCTTGCAGCCCTGGCCAGCTTGTTTGTAGCCGGTACGGTGGTGGTCGGCTTTCCTTACTTGGTGCGGACTGTTCTTGGACTCTCGGCAGAGCATTACGGAGCAGCAGAGAGCGTTATGGGTGTAGCCGCCGTGTTGGGCAGCCTCTTTGTGGGAATTACAGCGCAGAAATTCCGTTTGCGCTGGCTGGCCTTTGTCTTTATGGGACTTGGCCTTAGCCTCGTTCCAACGGGAATTGCTTTTCTCTTACCTATAGGGTCTCTCAGTATTTACATCATTCTCCTTGCCATGTTCAGCCTTGGGCAATTTGGATGCAGTCTGTTTTCCACCTATGCAATCTCCGTTATCCAGGCTCGAACTCCTGAACATTTGATGGGAAAGATCATGTCCTATGTATTTACTCTTGCCATGTGTACCCAGCCTGCAGGACAGATCATCTATGGGGCGCTGTTTGATTGGTTTTCAGATAGTCCCTATTGGGTGCTGATCCCCAGTGGATTACTGGTATGTGTGATTGGTCTGGCATCCTCAAGGTTTTTTGTAAACTTCGAAAAGAATTGATTCCTGGCGGCGCAAACCGCTGACGGAATGCGGCGGTTTTGAAAACAAGAAATCAAGACCGCTGTATTCTGTTTGAAAAAATGAGAATGCAGGGGGTGTATTAAAGTCGCCCTTTTTTAAGGATACGGCGGTATCGAGGAGGTATCGCTGTGTCCTTTTTCATTTGTAGCCAGTCAAAAAAAGCCTATTCCTGGCCTCGGATATTTGCGCCCATAACCATGAATACACAAATCATATAAGGGCTTTACACAGTTCCTCCTTGCCTGCCTGTGTTCTGCCGACAGGCATTTTTTGTCCTCACGCTTGTTGTCGTTCGCCTCCTATCCACTGCTGGGTTAGCGATCCAGTTCATGACAGAAAGGAGACTTCAAATGACTGACCAGAGAGAAAATACCTCGGTTTTAGAGAAGCATCTGCCAAATGCACCTTCTCTAAAACCAGTAGTAAGTGAAAGGGGTCAAAAGGAGCCGGTGAACAGGACACAAGGAGGTGAGAAAATGAATCCAGACCTGCGTCACCAGGAACACAAGCAACACACGTTTGACTGTTTCTGCAAACGGGCTCTGAAGTATGAGGCCTACAACATCTATCGGGAAATCCGGCGCAGACAGCAGCAAGAAGTCAATTTCAGTGAGCTGCCGGAGGAATCCATGGAGCAGCTTGCAGTCTACGACTATTACGCCTGTGAACGAGACACTTTCGTCATAGGAAATGAGGTGATCCACATTGAAAATGAAAAACTGGCGGAGGCGTTAAACGCTCTTCCGCCAGAAAGCCGGGATATTCTTCTGATGTATTTCTTTCTTGAGATGCCGGATCGAGAGATTGCCGATTGCCTTCACATGGCTCGACGGACTGTCAACACTCACAGGATAAAGGCATTTCAAGCGTTAAAAGATCGGATGGGATGTGATGGGAATGGATAGAAACCGATTCCGCCCAACACTAATTCCCTATTCCATCATTGAGGCAGCTGTGCGGGGAGAACCTGATGCAGTGCGCATGGTACTGCGTTGCTATTCCGGCTACATAGCAGCTCTTTCCAAACGAACAATCCGGGATAAAAGAGGATTCTCCCGAATTCAAATGGATATTGACTTATTCCGGCGCCTGGAGCGTAAATTACTGATCATTATACTTCAATTTTACCTAGATTAAACATATTACAGCGCATAGGCGCAGAAAGGATGGCGCAAACGGATTTGACTTGCACCTTGAAAACTGAATATCAGGAAACCCATATCGCAGTTGATAGCCAACCTCAGAAGAACAATTATAATATTGAACTCCCGCAGTCCATTGTAGAATCTTTCGCAAGATTTTTGGTGCCTGAGATACGGAGATATTTTGACATCAAATAGATGCAGGACAATTTTGTGAATAATGAACCTTAAGAAGCAAAGGGATGACCGAGAAAATAGAATCGGTCATCCCTTTGCTTCTTACAATAAACTCTGTGATTCTAAAAATGGATAATAACAATCAGCGTATGTAAACAGGTGACTTTTGATTTGAATCGTGATATTATATAATAGAATCAAAAAATGGATGGTTAGAATGAAATATGAAACAAAAGCCAACAGAGAAAAGTATGCCGTTTTCGGCGAGACATCCCAAATTAAATTTCTTGCTTGGACTACTCCTCTTGCTTTTTTTGGTTGCGATTTCAGGAGCTATAATATGCTGGTTTCTCCAAGCTGCAAAATCCTCAATAACTGTCGCGGCAGAGTGGCTAGCCTCACTTGCCTCCAAACTTGATGCAGTCATTATTGTTGCACTAATTACCGGTTGTGTTTCCATTGTTGGTGTCCTGATTAGTTCCATTATTGCAAAACGCATCGACTATAAACGGAGTCGTCAAGAATATCTGGCAAAGAAACGGGAAGAACCGTATGGCCAATTTGTTGACATGGTTTATAAAATCCAGCAGAACTCAAAAAAACCAAACAGTTATACAGAGGCACAAATGCTAGCAGACTTGTCAGTGTTTTCAAAGCAGATTACTTTATGGGGATCCTCAAAAGTAGTAAAGAAGTGGGTGCAGTTCCGTGAGAATAGCGCAAACCCAGAGTTGGCTCGAAAAAATCTTTTAGTATTAGAAGATATTATGAATGAAATGAGAAAGGATCTAGGATTAAAGCGTACAAAAAAAGGAAATCTTCTTGCTTTCTTTGTGAATGACATTAAACAGGCGATCAAGTCAATGAAATAATTCCTTTCTTCTAAGCATTTCTTGCCCGTTACTTAAAAATAGTGGCATATTACATACAAACAGATAAACGGAGCCTGCGGCATGGCCGCAAGCTCCGTTTATCTATTGTTGACATCACAGCCACACCCTTACGGCAAAGCCGCCTTTGAAAAAGTAGGTGTTCGTGTAATGTCCATCTGGTGGACCATCAGGGACTCGAACCCCGGACCGATCGGTTATGAGCCGACTGCTCTAACCAACTGAGCTAATGGTCCCTTTCCTTAACCAAAATATAATAGCATGGATCCTTTCATTTGGCAAGAGAATAGCGAACATTTCTTTCTCTAAAACAGTTTTACGCCTTCTGAGGTCGGCGCAGCTGAAAACGCTGCACCTGATCGATGAGGAACGAGGAAAGGGTTACGGTCACCACAGAAAAAGCAATGCGGCTGATGGGAATATAAGTCAGTGAAAGAGCCAGAACTGTCAAGTCTGTAAAAAGATACGCCATGGAAAGGCGCAGACGAGTCACTTTGGAGATCACCAGTGCCAAAGCGTCATCTCCACCACTGGATCCACCCTGGCGTACAATAAGCCCCACGCCGATGCCCACAAACAGACCTCCTAAAACGGCGGCAACCAAAGGATACGCGGACAGATCGGGCAGCATGGGAGGAAACTGCTCCCACAGTTTGTAGAACAGCGAAACACTCAGCGTGGAGATAATGGACGTGCGAATAAACATCCCGCCCAAGTATTTAAACGCCAGCAGATAACACAGGATATCCAGCACCGGCGTGATGTATGCCGGGGAGATCCCAAGCCAGTGCTCCAACAGCAGCATGGCCCCGATCACACCTCCCTCGGTGATGCCGGTCTGCTGATGGATGTTGTGGATGCCGAAGGAGCAAATAGCCGCTCCTAAGACGATCCACCAGATTTTCTGCCAGGAAAGCCCTTCCAGCAGCTTTCCCGGATGTAAGGTACGCAAAATAACGCCTCCTTGTAATTTTCCTTTCAATGACTATAATAAAGGATATAGTAACTATATTGTCAAGGTGCATCATGGAAAATTATTTTTCGATCGGAGAGCTCTCTAAATATCAGAACATCTCAAAGCAGACCCTCATCTTCTACGATAAGACCGGACTGTTCCGTCCCGCCTATGTAGATCCCAACAACGGTTACCGCTATTACAGTGCCAGTCAGTTGGACCAGTTGGACACCATCCTTATTTTGAAAAAGTGCGGCCTTTCCTTGCAGAGCATCAAGGAACTTTTACAGGACTACACCACCGGCAGCAGTTTAAAGGTACTTCGCCGCCAGGTGGAAGTCCTGGACTGGGAACTGGAAGAACTGCACCTAATCCGTAGCCGACTGTTCCAGCGCTGCGCTCAACTGGAAAAGGCTTCCCTTTCCAAGGAGGAAGCAGGAACACCCCGAGTTGAGGAGATCCCGGCGCAGTACCTGCTAACAAGACCCGTGGAGCCCCCTTACACCCTTCGGGAGATCAGCATCGCCACAAAGCAGTGCTTTGCCCAATCCTTCCAAGAGGGCCTTCCCATCTTTTTCCAAAGTGGGGTAATCGTACCATACCAGCGTATTTTGGCAAAGAATTACACCGCTGCTTCCTTCGTGTTCCTCCCCATTGAGGCTGCCGACACCACAGAGGATATCCACCGGCTCCCTGCCGGGAAATGCGCCACGGTATACCATCGAGGGGATTACCTTTCCATTGGGAGTTCGTATGAGAAGCTGCTAAAATTTTGTAAAGAAAACAACCTGGAGATTCTGTCAGATTCTTATGAGTTCTGCGTCAACGACTATATCACCACCGGCGACGAGAGCGAATATCTTACCAAGATCTTATTCTATGTTAAGTAACTGAACACAGCAGAAAACCGCGTCGACTAAACCGGCGCGGTTTTTCTGTTGCTTCCCTTTTTACTTGTCGAAAGAGGGATTGAACGCGTAGAAGTTTTTGGAGTCTAGTTTGTCGGTCATCAGGCGAAGCCCTTCGCCGAAACGAACAACTTAAGTAAAGCGCTGTACTCCTTGGGACTCATGGGATGCAGCGCTTTTTCAAACGTCCATGCATCTAACTCAAACAGGAATAAAACCACTACACAGCTGTAGCATTTCGATACCTGCTAAGACGTTCTTGCGCTGATCGTTCTTGAAATATGCCGAGATCTCACGCATATCCTTATATCGAATGAAGGCTGCCTAAACCCAACCTTCCCCCCACAGGAGGTATGCGATGGAGAAACTGCCCGAAGAGTATATAGATATCAAATCCGTCCGGCATCGTGTTGAGCATTTGACACTCCTGCCGGATGAACAACCACAACGTGAACGGATCTTGGAAGAGCTGACACTTGCATTAACAAAGCCTAAGAAAACTTCTGGCTGACTTATGATTCTAAATACAGAAGGAGGAGAGTATCAAATTTGCTTGCCCTTTATGCCCGCAAATCAGTGGAGCGAGAAAACAGCATCAGTTGCGAAACACAAATTGAATATTGCAAAATGATGATTAAACCTGAAGAACGTGGTGAAAAGACGGTAACCTTTATAGATAACGGATTCTCTGGGGGAAATGTCAACCGAGACGGATTCCAGAAAATGATGAAGTTGATCCGCAAAGGAAAAATCAGCAAGGTGATCGTTTACAAGCTGGATCGTATCAGCCGTTCGCTATCTGACTTCATGAACATCCTTCAGGAATTCAAAGAAAATAAAGTAGAGTTTGTTTCCTCCCAAGAGTCTTTTGACACTTCCTCGCCCTATGGGGACTTAATCGTCAAAATCTTAATGGTATTCGCAGAGTTTGAGCGGACTTCCATCATCAACCGGGTCTCTCAAGCCTACGCCCACCGCAGTGAAATGGGATTTTACATGGGCGGGCGTCAACCCTATGGATTCGAGTTGGTTCCTACTGTCCTCCACAATATCAAAACAAAAAAGCTGAATCCTCTTCCCTCTCAAGCTCAGCAGGTACAATACATTTTTGAAGTCTATGGACAAGAATTTATTTCCTTGCGCAAGTTGTTGGATCGTTTGGTAACAGAAGGAAAACAGCCATTAGACGGAAGCCATTGGACAACATCAAAGCTATCCACACTCCTCAAAAACCCCATTTATGTCAAAGCTGATTCCGCTGTGTACGACTATTTTGACCTTCATGGGACACAGATTATCAGTGACCCGTCTCTGTTCACGGGAAAATGTGGCGCACAGCTGTATGGCCGCACAAAACACAACATCGCTAATCCCGACTGGTCAGATATGAAGCTAGTAGTGCTATCTCATCCTGGAATCGTAGATTCTCATATCTGGCTTAAATGCCAGCGGAAACTGGAAACAAACCGAAAAATCACCAACAGCTACAATAACCCAACCAGCTGGCTGGCTGGTAAAGTAGTGTGTGAGAAATGCGGACACACCATGACCACAATAAAGGGAAAAGCAAACCATAGTGGTGAAATACGCCGTTACTTTAACTGTACAGGGAAATCTCACAAGAAGATCTGCACTGGGCCGAGAGTATCCATTTATGCGAAAGATTTGGAAAATATGGTCAACGACTGCATCGCAATGAAGCTGGCAGACCTAAAATTCACAAACCCACTCTTTAGCAAAGAAAATTGCGCAGAAATTAACGATCTGAATTTGAAAATCAAAGCAATCGAACAGTCTGAGAAGCAGTTGTTGGATACCATGTTAACAGGTGGATTTAACGAAGCACTATTGGCCATTGCCAACCAGAAATCCACTCAACTGAAACAAGACCGTTTAGCCCTACAAGAGCGTATAGAGACATTAAAAAGTCAGGATCAGGAATCGAAGTCCAATGTAAATCTGGTAAAACTCTGGAAAAACGCTGATTACGCCAAGAAAAAGGCAGTTGCTATGATCATGATCCACAAGATTGTGATCTTTGAAGACGGAAGTACGCAAATCGTGTGGAACATATAGAAACCAGCCAAGGCAGAATTGCCCTGGCTGGTTTTTTCTAAAACCTTTGGCAGGCTGTATCTCTCGCCCGTTAGGGTTGCGTCATTCTCATTCATCATCTAGAGAAAGACTTTTGCAACACTGCCAATGGTAGAATAGAAACTTTTTCATTGATCAAACTCAACAAATACGCAACCCAGAAAAGTGAGAGAAAACTTAGCGAACTTGTTCACTCCGCTTTCCCTCGTTCAATTCTGTTTCGTTTATAAGCTCAAAGCTGCCTTATACCCCTCTTCCATAGCAGTTAAGGCATTACCCGCCTTTACAGCGCCTCCAATCACCACAACGTTGCTGCAGAGGCCCTTGGCGGTTTCTTCCAGAGGATTGTATGCCCGATAACCAAATGCAGAGATCACCGTGGTAGCGGGAACTGTCACCTTTTCCCCGGACTCATTGGAATAAGTCACACCTTCTTCGCTGATAGTTTCTACTTTGGCGCGAGTCTGCACTTTCACATGAGCGTCCTTCAGATACTGTACCAAACACTTGCGAGTAAAAATCATCATATCGTTGAGAATGTCGTCCTGCATCTCCAGGATAGTCACATCGGGATGAGATTCGGCCACAAACTGAGCAACCTCACCGCCCACTTCTCCGCCACCGCAGACCACCACAGGACCCGGCTTCACTGTAGACTTACCCAAAAGAACATCCTCTGCAACCACAACGTTTTGGCCGTCAATTCCAGGAATTTTGGGAGTAACCGGCGTGGCACCTGTTGCCAAAATTACTGCGTCAGGCTTTTCTTTCTCCAAGAGCTCTTGGGTGACCTCCGTATTCAGATGAATCGAGACTTGCAGATCAACCAGACTTTGGCGCAAGGAAGAAACCACAGTGGACAACTCACCCTTGCCAATGGGATAGGCTGCGCTCTTAAACTGACCGCCTAAATCCCCATTTTTTTCGTACAAGGAAACCTTATGTCCTACTTTGGCTGCTGTTTCCGCTGCCATCAAACCACCGGGACCACCACCAATTACCATCACTTTTTTGGGTGACTGGGTAGAAGTCAGGTCACTTTCATATTCTCGACCAATACGGGGATTAACCAAACAACTAACACTTGTACCCTCAAAGAGTCGCTGCTCGCAACCCTGCAAGCATCCAATGCAATACCGAATCTCTCCAAACTGGCCGTTTTGTGCCTTAACCGGCAAGTAGGGATCTGCTAGAGAACCACGTCCCATACCGATAAAGTCAGCCTTACCCATTTTCAGAAGGGTATCTGCCATGCGAGGATCGTTAATACGATTTGTCAGAATCACAGGCACTGTGAGCAGCTCTTTTACCTGCTGAGCTCCCTGCATATTCAATGCATGTTCTGTAAACATAGGAGCAATAATCTGCTTCAAGACAGGGCTTGCATACATACCATTGGAGATGTGAACCGCATCAAATCCCAGTTCTTCACAATGTCGGGCAAGCACAAAACTTTCCGCCTCAGTTCGGCCACCCAAAAGATACTCGTTTACAGAAATGCGGACGATTACCGGGAAATCCGCTCCCACAGCTTGGCGCACCACCGCATAAATTTCATCCAGAAAGCGAACACGATTGTCAAAACAGCCGCCATATTCGTCCACCCGCTTATTGGTGTAGGTGGAAAGAAACTCTGCAATAAGATAGCCGTGGGCAGCATGGATCTCGATTCCATCAAATCCAGACTCCTTAGCACGGCGGGCACACTCTCCGAAATCTTTGACGATTTGGTGAATTTCCTCCACGGTAATCTCCCGGGGCATTTCCTGAAGCAAGGGATCCATAGTAGCAGAGGGAGCGATGGGCTGTACGCCACCGTTGACAAAGTGAGTAGACTGCCGACCGGGATGATATATCTGACAGAAGATCTTAGAACCGTACTGGTGTACAACCTGGGTCAGTTTCTTATTCCCCTCAATTTGACCGTCGTTATACAAGCCGGGAATAAAGCGATAGCCCTTTGCATTCTCGTTTACAGCGTAGTCCTCTGTGATAATCAGGCCCCAACCACCTTTAGCCTTTTCCTCAATATATTTGAGGAACCGGTCAGTCACCATACCATCTTCTGTACAGAAGTTGGTCACCATAGCAGGTACCACCAGCCGATTGGGGATTTGGCAGTTACCAATTTTTTTTGATGAAAATAGCGTGTCAAGCATAAATAGCATCCTCTCATAAAACAGCCCATTCGGACCTTTTTCTTTTACTATGATTCTAACGCTTGTAACGATGACAAGGTCAACAGAAAAACGAGCCTGTCATTTTTAGCAAAATGGCAAGCTCGTTTCCTTCATAAAAGGCACTGTATGAAGCCGTTACAGGAAGACAGCCGGATTATTCACGCATCATAGGTTACAACGATTACAAGGTTTTTTCCCGTAAAGGGATGTGCAGTTCCATTAAACGGATATCCCGGTCTTTCTCGACACCACGTCCTAACAGTGTAGCATCGATGGTTCCTGCCTGTTCAAAGCCAGAACGATGCAGATGTTCCAAAGCAGGTTTAGCATATTCTCCATTGAAATGTCCCACAGAACCAAGATCAAAAATAGCACACAAGCAAATTTGTTCTGGACGAAGTCGCATTCCTTCCAAGGAAGGTAATTGCAGAGCGTCAAAATAGCGTTTCTCCAATGTAAACCCCCAAAGCTGGTGGTTCCCCACCTCCTCAAAACAGGGATTCCAAAAGGGAGCTACTCGATCTGAAAAGAGGATAGCCGCAGCCTGTTCCCCAAGCTGCAACTCTCCATAGCTATCCCCATCCCCCTGGACTAGAGGAATAAAATAATGCTCTGGCACCACTTTCACCCAAAAGTTCTTAAGGTTTAAATGGGCAGTCTGGGAACGTGCCGCCACAAAACTGATCCGATCGGATAAAAGCGCCTTATAGGCTGCTTCCTCTTCCAACTCCCGCTGATACTCGGTTAGCTGAACACGGACTTTTTCCAAAAAGTCACCTTTTCGAAGCCGTCCCATGTCTTTTACAGGAATACCCCAACTTTTATACTGGATGGCGTCCAACAACATAAAAACATCCAGAACCGTATAACTGCGATAATTATTCTGCTCGTTTCGCTTAGGTGTCAACACGCCCCACTTTTCATAATATCGTATCATCTCTCTCGAAAGATTCAGAAATTCTGATACGTCCCGAATGCTGTAATCCATATATGAGCACCTCGCAAATACATTTCAATTCTTGTGACCGCCGTTGGCTCCACTTTAAGCATATTTCAGACTTC
The DNA here is from genome assembly GCA_000432995.1 of Clostridium sp. CAG:1013. Lineage (GTDB taxonomy): Bacteria > Bacillota > Clostridia > Oscillospirales > Acutalibacteraceae > Acutalibacter. The sequence goes on along the minus strand of HF972671.1, from coordinate 14,774 downwards.
ACAAGTTCTCTTCAAAAAGAAACCCTCAACGCGTCCTTCCCGCTCTTCATCTATTAATTAATCATAACATGCGCTTGTTTCGTTATCAATAGAACGCTTGGCACACACCTCAGCACTCTAATCTTTCCCAAACTCAAACGCAAGTCTATCCGGCAAAACATACTCTGTAGGGTTAGAACACGGTCCTGTTATTTCAAAACTGCTATTACACAAAATATTCTCCTGAGTAACTTTGCTATAGTAGAAAGTCAAGGGATATCCAGGTGGTGTCATTACACATGGCATACTTACTATCTTACATAATAGCAGAGAAAAACAATCGCACTCACTTGCTGTATTTTGGTTAGTCCCATTTATAGTCGTTACCCATTTGTGCACACAAAAATAGACAGAACCACTCCAAAAGGGTTGTTCTGTCTATTTTTAACTTAACGAAAATCTAAGGAAATAACTGGATTACATATCATTTATCGAGGCCATCGTTCCTCTTTTTCCGGTAAAGACGGAAAATCTGTCCATGGCTGAGTTTGATACCAATACGCTACTGTCGCAACATCATCTTGACGCTCAAAAAGCCCACGGTAACATACCCCGATCTGCTGTAATGTCACCCGAATCTCTTCTTCAAAATGAATGGGATCTGGAATATGCCATCGATAAAATCCACGCATAGGCGGACAATCATCATTATGATAATCATTATGGACACTTTCGTCGTGACGAGAGTAGAATGGATACCCTAAAAACGGAGTACAGTATGTTTGCTCTACTGTTTTTCCATTCTCCTGACGTGCAAAGCTCCATGCCCCTCCAAAATAGTCCTCAGTACCTGTTCCGCAAATGGTAGGGTAATCCCTGTCACCATCCAGATAGAATTTCATTTCTCCTTCGCCCCACCAATACCGTTCCAATGTAGTCAGCGCCAGGTAAGTCCCTATGTATTGACCCCTGCCGTGGACATTGTCTAACACCACATAGTCTTTCCCTTTTTCTGTAAGACGCTGGTGGCGCCACTGAGCATGAAAATACCCCGCATTTTCTGGTATAGACTGCAAGCAATAATCGATTTGAAAGAAAAACGCCGGAACGGGATTTTTGTGCTGATTTTCCACTGTAATTTTGGCCCGTTTTTTGAACGGCATAGGGAAATAGCAATTAAATCCCCTAGTGGGATTAACCACCATGGGTAATGAATTGACCAAACACGCTTGTCCAAATCCACAGCAAAAAAAGTCCCCCAATGGCGATTCTACGGAAGGACGCTCCTCACCATCCCAATAGATTCGAAACACCAGATCTCGCAATACAAAGCAATCAGCATCCGTTGTTTTATCCGTAACTGTAATCCAAATGTGTTGAATCACTCCAGGCCCCTCTATATCTCCCAGCACTGCCGTTTCTCCTGGTAAAATCTCCCCTAAACAAGGTGACCCTTTACGTGAAGGACCCAAAGCACTTGCTGCCATACCTCCTCTTCCCTTTTCACCCCGAGGATTTTCTCCATTGATTGCCCTGCTTTGTCCGCCAGTTACCAAAGGTACCGATGCCCATCCATCCCAAAACATAGGAATTCCTCCTTCATCAAGTTATTTATATTGTAGTTTGTTCCTCATAGGAATTCCAGAGCAAATTTGAATTTTTGGTTCTAACATGTAGTCTACTCGATGACTCAATCGACTAAAGCAATAAATTCATCTGCCAGCAACTTGTTGACCTCTTTCAAAGGTTGAACACTGGGAATACCACCATAATATTGAGTCGACAAACTGGCCGCACAGCAAGCAAATTTCGCAGCCTGACACAGATCGTTGTCACCAATGTGCGACAACGATTTTCCCGGCGCCAACAGTCTACTTAAGGCTGCACCAGTAAAAATATCTCCCGCCCCGGTAGTATCCACGGGATGGATCCCTGAAGGCGTCTTCACAGTACCATGGAAACCATTCCCACTATAATAACAGCCTTTTGGCCCCAAAGTAATGAATGCGATTTTCACCCCGAATTCCTCGTGCAATTTCTTAGATGCCTGCTCACAGGAACAACCCCATAAGAAATCGATCTCCTCATCGCTGACCTTTACAATATCCGCTTGATGGAATCCCCACAGCATCTGCCGCCTTGCCTCATCCAGGTTCTTCCATAAGGGTTTGCGTAGGTTGGGATCGAAACTGATCCATTTTCCTTCGTTTTTGGCATATGCAACCGCTTTCCGAGTGGCAGTACGCACTGGATCGTCTGTGAGACTCAAAGTACCAAAATGAAAATCTCGGCACCCCTTGATCAGCGCCATATTCAATTCTTCAAAGGTCAGTTGGGTGTCAGCCCCAGGTTTACGAGCAAAAGAAAAACTGCGATTTCCGGTAGAATCGATGGTCACAAAAGCCAGAGTGGTGAAAACTGAGGGATCTCTGACGATCCCCTCTGTTTCAACTCCCGCTTTTTTCAACGTAGTTATCAGTAGATTTCCAAAGGCATCCTCGCCTACCTTACCCAAAAAGGCAGTGGAGCAGCCGTACGCGCTCAAAGCCGCCAAAAAATTTCCAGGAGCTCCCCCAGGATTAGCTGCAAGCGTGGGGTACCCGTTCTCATCTGTGGATTTGTTGGCAAAATCAATCAGCAGTTCGCCAATTGCAGTAACATCGTACATTTTTCTATCCCTCCTATTTTCGGTTTGACAAGGAACCTTTTCTGGAAACCGAATTTCGGGTCTTTTGGTTTCCAAGGCCCTATTACAGGGAAAGATCCCCATTGATATCCTTCTGGATAGGATGGAATTCCACTTGGAACGGACCGTCCCCTTTGAATTGAATGCCCTCAGCGTTTGCGGGACTGTAAATCAAAGAGGTCATCACCTTTCGACCGCCGTCCACAAACACTTCTACGCTGTACTTATCTTTCAGCACCCGGATCTCCACGCGTTTACCAGGCTCTGGAAGCTCCATGGTACGGGTGGAAAGAAGGTCCATCGGCTTGCCCGAGTAAGTCCGATCCGTAACAAACAATCCCTCTTTCCCCTTATACTGAAGACTGGAGTAAAACCGTCCTTCCACCCCCACTCGAATCTCCAGATTACGACAAACTTCAGGATCCAGGGTAACGGTCATGTCAAACACTTGACCGCGAATTCCTTCCAGCTCCTGGAACTCTTCAGAGGTTTTCCCTGTTCGGATAATGTCGCCGGTGTAGTAGTTCTTAATCTCTTCCACCGGAGTCTGGCACAGACAGCCATTTTCAACTCGGAGCACCCTGGGAATGGTCATCATGCCAGACCATTGATAATCTGCCGGGGTCATGTAGTTCTCCCAATTCTGCATCCATGCCAACATGATCCGCCTGCCATCTGGCGCAAGCAAGGACTGTCCAGCGTAAAAATCCATGCCGTAATCGATGGCACAGATCTTTTCCCGGATAAAATCGTATGTTTCCGGATTAAAGGAACCCATCAGGCAGATATTTCCGTTGCCGTTGTGGAACTCTAGACCCTGGGCCTGCATTTCCTGAGGGAAAGTCAATCCCACCCAGACACCGTCCAGGAAAAAGAAATCCGGGCACTCCCACATTTTCCCGTATTCATTGCGACTTCTGTCCAAAATGGAGGCAAACTCCCAGTGGATCATATCCTGAGACTTGAACAGCGCCATCTGCCCACTGGTATCATCGCTTCGGCTGCCCACAACACAATAGAAAATGTCGCCATCTTTCCAGACCTTGGGGTCTCGGAAATCTTCCAAAGAACTCCCTGCAGGCAACATCTCCCCTGTCATTACCGGATTCTGGGGAAGCTTTTCATAGTTCAAACCGTCTCCCACGGCAACGGACTGAGTCTGACGAACTTTTCCCGTAGCGGGATCTTTGGAAACACTGGTATACATGAGATAATGTTGGCCCTCATGCTCCAATGCGCCTCCGGAAAAACAACCTTCCCCATCGTACTCCATGTCCGGAGCAATGGCACAGGGAACAGCCTCCCACCGAATCAGGTCTTTAGACTTATAATGACCCCAATGCATAGGGCCCCAATGGATGGAGTAAGGATGATACTGATAAAACAAGTGGTATTCCCCGTTGAACAGGGAAAAACCGTTGGGATCATTGGCCCATCCTACCAAGGACGACATGTGAAACGCGGGACGCTGGTCCCCGGGGATCTGTTGGAGCACTTCCTTTTCGTGCGCTCTGGCTTTCTTCAATTTATCACTCATACATTTTTTCCTTTCCAATTTATCTGGGAAAACTCCGCTTTTCCAAGAGAGAACAAACCTATCTTCCCGCCGTCATGGTCATACATCCTGAAACTGAGGGCGGCTTGATGGTTCACATAAGCCACGCCTACGGTACCTTCTGTAAGGATCTCCAACTGGTAAACTCCATTTTGTGGAACACGGATAGGACTTTCCAATTCCACATCATAAGGGAACGTTTTGCCCCCTTCCTCCCCCATGCGTAATCCTGAACGGTACACGATCCGACCCCGATCTGGCTCCACATAGAGGTAGTATCCTTCCTTCATCTCTTCTCCCACATGAAGGATCACACCTGCCTGATCCGCCCCGTCCACATGGATATCTACGGAAAAGTACATAGTCTCCGGCTGATCTCCCAAAAGCATCATTTGCTGGGAAGCCTGGGTATCAGCGGCGGCTGTGTCCTCCGCCAATTTCCAGCCGTCCGTCACCGGCGCGAAGGACCACTCCAGAGGACGTGAAAATGCCGCTTTTCTCTGCTGGGGCATAGCCACTGCCAGATCTCCATCGGGCAGCTGGATAAGCTGATGGATCACCATCGAACCGCCCCAATCCCACGTCTGGTAATCCTGGCCGTGAAATTTTCGAGGCCAGAATCCATAGTCGTCCGCTTCCTTCGTGGGGTTCCAGCCAAATAGGTAGCGCTCCATGCCGTTGCCGGCAGTTTTGGCGGCGTAGAAAGCCCGGGTGTCCAACCGATGGTTCTTAGGGATCTGCCACTGGGTCTCCCCCACCGGGCATTTCACATAGTAGTTGCCAAACAAGTTGGTGTAGGAGGAAAACACCAGATAATACCAGTCTCCCATACGGAACACATCGGGGCACTCGCAGGCGCCGTTGAAACGCTGGGGAAAGTAAACCGGTTCCCGATACTCCCAGTGTTTCAGATCCTTGGAGACACACAGTCCCACACAGCCCGTTTGACTGTGGGGCTTGTTGGCCCGGGCCGCTAAGAACATCCAATACTCGTCCAAGTTCTCCCGGTAAACGATCCGGGGATCCCGCCAGTCCGAACAGTGGTAGATGACTCCGTCCGGGCCAAAAGTATCTTCCTCTTGAAATTCCCAGTGGTCCAGTGTGCCGTCCGTACTGATATAGTGGGTAACAAACTGTTTCCCGTCAGGGAAGATGCAGGCGAACAGGTGCCACGTGCCGTCCTTGAAGATCAAATCCCCAGTACCTCCCACCACATGAATGGGCATTTCCTCACTCATATGTACCAGGTCCGTGGTTTCCATCCGGTGCCAGCCCGGAACAAATTGGGGGTCATTCCTGTCCCGCCAGTTTTTCAAATAAAACAGCTGATATTTCCCGTCTATGTATTTGGGGATCACATCCCCCACCCGTGCGTTGGGCTGCTGGTAAAATATCTGGGCCATCATTTTTCTCCTTCCTTTCTAGAGATCCATTCAATGTTGTTTCAAAAACTCCGTTAGCCAGTCCTCACGCCCCAAGGCTGCGTATTTTTTTGCCCCATGGTCCGTGACATAGAACTGGTCGCGACGCAAAATGTTGTCCATCCCCGCCAGGAATTTCTCACGGGCCTCGGTCTCTTTCGGGGTGTCGTTCACGCCCCGCAGCAGCGGCGTACGGAGGATTACTGGTTTTCCCAACACGGCCAGTCTTTTCAGGTTCTCCTGCATCTGCTGGGAATCTTTGCCGGTATACTTTTGAGCCATGTCCTGGTTCAGGATCTTTACATCCACCAGAAACAGGTCCGTGTAGGGCAGCACTTGTTCCACCATTTTCCAAGGTACATTCAATGTAGTGTCCACGCAGGTACCGATTCCCTCTTCACAGCAGGTTTTCAGCAGTTTCGCCGCAAATTCTCCCTGGAGCAAAGGCTCCCCACCGGAACATGTGATACCTCCCCGACACATGAGTGGGCCCTCCGGGCTACCGTAGAACTGTTTATCCCTACGCACCTGTTCCAGCACTTGGTCCACCGTCATCTCCCGTCCGCATATCCGCAAAGCTTCCGCCGGGCACCGGAGCGCGCACTGTACCATTTCATCACATTGAGCACACAGGGACACATCCACCTGATTTTGTCCGTTCCCCCATTGAACGGCACCCTTTCGGCAGAACTGGGCACACGCACCACAGTTCACGCATTGTGCGCTGTAAAACATCATTTCGGTCCCCATCTTTTGGGACTCCGGATTATGACACCACTTGCAGGACATATGGCATCCCTTGAAAAACACAGTGGTACGGATACCAGGCCCGTCATGGATTGAATAACGCTGGATGTCCATTATAATCGCTTTTTCCATACAGCTTTTTTATCCCCCTATGCTGAGATCAGGTGATCCTATTGATAATGTGATTTTGAAGTTCCTCGTCCAGCTCCACGAATCTAGCGTTGAACCCCCACACCCGCACGATCAAGTCTTGGTATTGTTCCGGATGCTTTTGGGCCTGCCGCAGCTCTTCCGCGTCATACATAGAAATATTCAATACCGGGACGCCCGCTTCTTCGCAGGCGTCCATCAGCCTCTCCACAATCAGATCCTTTTCAGCTCCCATGACGAAATCACTTTTATTCAGGGTCAGATGAAGCGGCGAGGACGCGTAGCCCTCCCTCATAGGCAGTCTTGCCGCGGACTCCACCACAGCAGTGGGACCCTGCTGAGCAGCGCCGGGGGTGGGACTGCAATGTTCCCCAATGGCGTCTCGGAATTTTCGACCATCTGGAGTGGCACCAGTGATATTGGCGAATATCTTAAAATCAATGTTGTATAACCCCGGCCAGACACGCTTTCCACTTTCGGAACGGTAAGCGTTCACCTGATCCAGATACAGCCGTGCAATCCAAGCCGCCAGCTCATCCACCCGAGCCTCGCCGTTGCCATATTTGGGTGCATGAAGCATTCTCTGCCTCAGGGGCTCCTGTCCCTGAAAATCCTTGGCCAAAACATCCCGCAGTTCTGTCAGCGTGCAGAACTCTTTCTCGAACACGCAGTACTCTACGGCCCGCAGACTGTCTGCCGCCGTGGTAATGGTCCCGGATAAAAGCTGATAATTGCTCACGGAAAAACCGCCGCCCCGCAGAGGATCTTTTCCCGTCTCCAAACATTCCCGAAAAGTACCTGCAATCAGCGGAGAAGTCATAGTGACAGTTTCGTCCTGGCGGATCTTCTCATCGATCTTTTCCAACAGACACCGGATCTGAAATTGGAGCTGCCGTCGGAATGCGCCTAGAAATTCTTCAAAGCTGCTCATCTCCCCTAGTTCACCGGATTGAAAACCAAGGGTCAGCCCTGTTTTCGGCACGAACGTTCTGCTGTTCCTCCGGTTCTTTCGCATCTCCACCGGGTAGACATACGGGTTCTCCTGGCCGTTGAACAGGGTCAGTTCCACGGTCTTTACCATTTCCAACTGCCAAAATGCAATATGGCTACGGCCGTCGATCACCGTTTCCGTACATCCGTCGTTGGCGTAACGACAGGCATCCTCATGGGATATGCCGCTTTTTTCCATGGCAGGAATAATCCATTGGTCAAAGTACAGTGTAGGCTGCCCTTTTCCCTCACCGATCATTTTCACACACTGATCCTTTAACCTCTTGGGAGATCTGCTATGAAGTCGTACATTCAAATGAGGCTCCGCATCCCCCGTCTGCTGGTACGCCTCCAGGAAAAGATAGGTCAGCTCGTTGGTCTGGTCCTTCCCATTCTCGTCCTGGCCTGAAAGCATCATGTTCCGCAGGGTGTCTCCTGTATTCATGTAGTTGAGGTACCCATAAAACTCTTTTACTGCTTCCAGTGCCTGGTTTTTGTCCCATGTTCCCCCGTTTACGTCCATCATGTAAAAAGGCAGCAGTTTCTGGTCCAGTCGACCGATACAGCCGGCACCGAAGGGGGTCCGCACCAAATACAAAAACCAAAAAAGCTGGAGGCCTTGAAGGAATGTCTGCGGCCTGCCTAACAGCAACTGCCCACAGTTTGCCGCGATAAGCTCCAAATCCTTTTTTCGCTGCTCATTCACCGTTGTTTTCATCAATTCCAGAGCCTTCTGCTTATGGCGGGAGATGAATTCTCTGACACACTGATACACATCATGGATCGCTTGACGGTACGCAGCCGTCTCCTCTGTGTCCTGTGGGATAGAAACATTTGTTTTATCCAACACTCCTGTGATCCCCAGCTCCAAGCAAGCGTCTCCCATGGGGTAATGCCGGTTGTCCTCTCCATAAACTTCAAACGACCCAGCCGGTCTCCAAAAACCGGGATCCAGCCGTCCAGCAAGTATCCCATGTTCCGGAATATAAATCTGATAAGCGGCAAAATCCTCCTGATACTGTTTTACGCAGTCTGCATAGCGTCTTTTTTCCATTAGAAACACACCCTCCTTCCCAATAAGCCGTTCATTACAGTAAATACCTGGAATTATTCTTTTACAAGAAAGGAACAGGCAGAAAATCTGCCTGCCCCCTTCTGCGAATATCCTATTCAAATAATTTCTTGAAATCCATGTTCCACTCAGGAGCGGATTTATTCTCCTTGAGCTTCCATATAGCGGTCATAGGCCGCCTGCCATGCAGAGATCACATCCTGTAATCCCATGTTGTCCAGATCCTGGAGGTACTGGTCCCATTCTTCTTCAATACCGCCGTCGCGAAGCCAATGAGCAGCACGCTCTTCGGTGAGGGACTTGATATCGCTGAGCTTATCGTTGATGATGGAGATCTCTTCCTCTGTGTAAACCACTGCCGGGAAGCTCTCCGTGTTATCCACGTACTGGAACCAGAAATCGTTCAGGTCTTGGCAACGCTCCTGAGCTCGGTCTTCCATGTAATAATACTTGCCATAATCCTCATTCAACTGGCGGGTAGGACCTTGCAGCTCATTGGTGGATTTCAGCTCGCCTTCGGTCATGCCCTCGGGAGGTGTTGCGTTCATATAAACGCCATTCTCATCGGGCTCTTCCTCGAAGAACACGCCGATAGGACCATAGATGCACTGCATGCTGATGGTGGGATCATACATCTGGTCCACCCAGTTGAGCAGCACCTCGGGGCTCTCGCATGCGCTGGTCACAGCAAAGGTGTTACGACCAACAGTAGCGGTCTCCTGCAGGTTCACTTTGTAAGTTCCATCAGGGCCTTCCAGTACAGGCAGGTACTCATAATCAGCGGCCCGATCAGCACCGACTACCTCGGGGATCTCCCACCAGACGAAGGTGCCAAGACGAGCGTCCTCACCGGAACCTTTAGCGATGTATTGGCTGGAATCCTGAGAAAACACTTCAATATCAATGAGGCCCTCAGTATACCAGTTGTGATAATAGGCCAGCGCGTCACGGTAAGCCTCGGAAGCGCCCTGATAATAGACCTTGCCGTCTTCCACAGCCCGATGGTCCAGGTTAAAATCAGTGCAGCCAAAGGGCGCCATGAAGATACCCATACCGGCGCACCAGCTTCCGTTGCTCTCCGGGAAGATAAAGGACATGGGGATTTCATCCGCCTGGCCGTTTCCATTGGGATCCTCATTTTTGAACGCCACCAGCACATCGTGGAGCTCATCCACCGTAGTGGGCATCTCCATCCCTACAGCCTCCAGCCAAGCAGTGTTGATCGCGGAGAACTGAGGAATAGAACCGATCTGATACTCTTCGCCATCTCCGTCGTAAGTGAAGCCCATCTCGCTGAAGTTGGGCAGTGTGTAGATGTGCCCGTCAGGCATGGTACAAGCAGCAAGGGCGTCGGGACGCTCCTGGAGCACCGCCCACAGATTGGGCATGGTCTCTTCGTTAATGTAATCCTCCAGCGGGATGAAAATGCCATTGGTCCCGCAGGTCAGGATCTCATTGTCAGTGAGCTGAGCTGCCATGAATGCGTCAGGCAGGTTTTTGGTACCCGCGTTCAAGATCAGGTTTTTCCGCTCGGTCAAGGTGTCGCCGGAAACACAGTTCCAATCAATGGTGACGCCCTTTGCCTCGTTCATCTGCTGAACAATAGGCTTTTCACTGTTGTCAGGAGACAGAGCGCTCACGCCTGCAAAGATGGAAAAATTGGTTTGTTTCGTTTCCGTTTCAGAGCCGGATCCAGTCCCGCTGCTGGTGCCGCTGCCAGTGTCGCCACCACCGCAAGCGGTGAGACTGGCAGCCATCAATGCGGCCAGACACAGCGCCAAGAATTTCTTGCCAAAGTGTTTCATGTTTTTACCTCCAAACTTCGCTTTGTTTATTTTTCAGACGGCTCAGCCTTTCACAGCGCCGACTGTAAAGCCTTTTTCAAAGTATTTCTGCACGAAGGGATACGCGATCAGCATGGGGACGGACCCTACTACAATGGACGCAAACTTAATCAGCTCGGTGATCTTATTGGCCTCTGCGTATCCACCGTCCATGTTGCCCATCATGGAAGCCGTTGTCTCACTCTGGATCAAAATTTGCCGCAGAGCAAGCTGCAAAGGATACTTGGACTTTTCCTGCATGTAGAGCAGTGCCTGGAACCAGTCATTCCAATATCCTACCATGGTGAAAATAACGATTACAGCAATGATTGGCTTCGCCAACGGAAGAGCGATCTTGAAATAGGTCCCCAGATGACTGCACCCGTCAATGGAAGCCGCTTCGTAGATCTCACCCGGGATGCTGGTTTCAAAGAAAGTGCGGGTAACGATGACGTTGTATACAGAGACTCCGCCAGGCAGGATCAATGCCCAGACATTGTTCAGCAGTCCCAAATTAGAAACCACCAGGTAAGTGGGGATCAGGCCGCCGCTGAAATACATGGTCACCACGAAAAACATCATGATGGCTGTGCGGAAAGGCAGCGTTTTCTTGCTCATCACATAGCCGGTGGTGATCACCAGGGATGTTGTGACCACGGTGCCCAGCAGGGTGTAATAGACACTGTTGAGATATCCAGTGGCAATAGAAGCCTCACGAAACACTCGCTTGTAACCTTCAAAAGTAATTTCCGAGGGAAACAAAAGTGTGTGACCAGCGTACACTTCGTAAGGATTAGAGATGGACGCAACCAAAACATAGTACAAGGGATACGCCACCAGGAGGATGATAATCATCAGCAGGGTGTAGTTAAAAATATCAAACACACGGTCGGATGAGATCTTTTTCGGCCGTTTCTTTTCAGAGGAATATGCTCCGATCTTTGTACTCATAAGGCCGCCTCCCCTTAGATAAAGCTCACATTCGAGAGCTTCTTGCAGATTGTGTTCACAATGGTCAATAGGATAATGTTCACCACACTGTTGAATAGATCCACTGCTGTGGAGAAACTATACATGGCTTTCAGCATACCCTGTTCGTATACGTATGTAGCGATAATCTCGGACGTCTCCTTGTTCAAGGGAGTCTGGAGCAACAGGGCCTTTTCAAACCCAACACTCATCAGGCTGCCGAAAGACATGATCAGCTGAATCACAATGATAGGTACCAAGGCGGGGATATCGATATGGAGGATCCGCTGGAAGGTATTGGCACCGTCCACCTTGGCGGCTTCATGCAGGGACACATCCACGCTGGAAAGAGTGGCCAGATAGATGATTGTCCCCCAGCCCGCATCCTGCCAGATGCTGGACGAAATGTAGATGGTTCGGAATGCGGACGCCTCGTCGATGAAATTAATGGCCTGGGGAGCGCCCAAGGCCTGAGCGATGATGTTGATCAAGCCTCCGTAGGGAGAAACAAAGATCCGGATCATACCGCACAACACCATCACGGAGATAAAGTGAGGAGCGTAAATGATGGTCTGAGTTACCCGCTGAAATTTCTTAGACCGCACTTGATTGATCAGCAGGGAAAGAATAATGGGGATGGGAAATGTCCACAAGATGCTGTACAGACTAAGCAGCACCGTGTTACGGATCATCCGGAAGCTGTTGTAATTGTTGAAGAACCTGTCGAACCATTCCAACCCCACCCATGGGCTTCCGAAGAATCCCTGGACCGCATTGTAATCCCGAAAGGCGATCTGCACACCATAGATGGGGACATACTTGAAGATGATGGTGATAACTACCGCAGGAAGCAACAGTAAATAAAATTCCCAGTGACTGGCTACACGTTTCCAAAGTTTTCGATTGGACGGCACGGCGGCAGTCACAGCTCTACCTCTACTCACGCTAATTTCCTCCTTATAATTGAATGGAACATCCGCAAAACATGAAATATTTCATGTTTTATATCATACTCCCTTTTTTCGATTTGTCAATAGAGTAGAAAAAACTTTTTTATTTCCCCGTTTTATTGCATATTTACTTAAACTATTTAGGTGTATCTTGCTAAAAAACGTCTTTAAAATGTTTCATGTTATCAAGTGTCATTTTCCCTAGCCACCAGTTGCAGATACTTGAAATTTCATGTATAATAAAATTGAATTCAAAAAAAGGAGTCTCTTTGTCCATGAGCGCCACAAAGCCCCCCACTATGAAAGACGTCGCAAAAGCCGCAGGCGTATCCCTTGGCACCGTTTCCAACGTGATTAACGGTGTACCTGTGCGCCCTGAATCTCGCCAAAAAGTGGAAAAAGCGATTCAACAGCTCCACTATGAGGTGAACGCTTGCGCTCAAGGATTTCGCAAATCCAAAAGCGACATGGTTGCTCTGATCATCCCCGATACCCTAAGCCCCTTCTACGCCGCATTTACCAATCACGTGGCTGAAGCCGTTTACGCCAGAGGTCTAAAACTGTTACTTTGCTGTTCCCACGAACAGATCTCCAACGAACTAGCCTATTTGAATTTGGCAAATCAAAATAAGGTAAACGGGGTAATCGCCCTGACATATTCGGATATAGGTGCCTATATTTCCGAAAGTATCCCTATGGTGGTATTTGACCGTTTTTTTGAAAATCATAAGATCCCCAGGGTAGGCTCAGACAATTTTTCCGGAGCTTGTCTCGCTATTGAGAAACTTTTGGAATTTGGCTGCAAACACCCTGTATACATCCGCTTCCACTCTATTTTCCCTGGGGAATCCGATAAACGACGAGACGGTTATCTCTATGCCTGCAAAAAATATGGTCTGGAGCCAGATTTCTTGGACATGGTGGACTGCGAGGATCGCAACGATTATTTGAAAAAGTTTATTGAAGACCACAAACTCCCAAACGGAGAACTTTCCTTTGACGGTGTTTTCGCACACACAGATTATCACGGTTACCATTTCATGCGAATCCTAGAGCAGGAAGGGTATCGTGTGCCGGAGGATGTGCAGATTATCGGCTTCGATGGTATCGGAAAATTTGGTCATGCTGAAGATCCCATGATTTCCTCCATCTGTCAGCCTATCCGCCAACTAGCAGAGAAATGTGTGGAGAGCATTCTTGAAAAGGATCGCTCCGCCGTTCCCAGTCTGACGCTTCTTCCCGTAACTTACCGTTACGGAGGAACCACCCGAGATCCCCAAATTTGAATTGTTTCATTTTTTAATGGCTAGAAAGAAGCACTCTTTTCTTCCCAACACTTTTTTCAAACTATTCACCATCGACCTTCTTCTTTTTTCGGTTTATTTTCATGGTACCCATGTCAAAAAACAGTCTAGAGCCACTTAACTTGCTATGCTTTGCATCACCGAAATGATTCATTTAAGCAACAGCCGTCAAACCCAGTGTTTTCTAGGGTTTGGCGGCTGTTTTGTATTCCGGAAAAACAAGCCCGATTAGGGGATTCCACTGCCCTATTTCGCTGAGAGCAAAGGGGAAACTGATGCCCTACAGGAAAAGCAGACACCTTGATTCACATCGACTGTGGTTATGTCTACCCTGGTGGGCGACTAGGATTCCTCTGCTTGGACACTATGGAGGAGCTCTATATCTGAGAAAAACAAAAATGCCCCCCTGATACAGGCGGCATAACAGAGGAGTGATTGAGATGAAAACGAATTCGATACCTTTGTGAGCCTTGAGAACACCATGCTGGAGATGGAAACGGCCTATGCCTGTCCACTTTCACCGTACACGGCGATTGCTATGTGCAGCGTGTGACCATAGAAGGCGGAATTCTCTATCAATCCACAGAGTGTCGGGTATGGTGGGTGACGGCACCTTCCCTACTTATCTCCAGGGCAGCGAAATTACCTGGTATGATACATCCGATACCACAGAGGTTTACAGGGTTAAAAGCGAACGTGTTTGAAAGTGCACAACGGTGCAAACCATGCAGACAAAAAAGAGGCCGGAAATTTCCGACCTCTTTTTTTGCGGCTTACAACCCACATCAACAAGAAAAGTTTACGTGGCTGAGGATAAAAAACTTTTCCCAGCAGAGTAGGCTTTTTTCTCTAAAGGAGGCAATTGCATGGTGTCTTCTTCTCGGATCACCCGCTGATGGTCCTCCTCTGTCCAAGCCCATATAGTAAACCGTCTCGTCCCTCCTATTTATTGATCCATCGCTTCCCCAATAGGAGCCATCGTCAGCTTTCCATCCTCCATCGCCAGGTCGATCATCCGGGGATCCAAGGAAAGGGACTCCAATATCTTGGCATTCTCGTAGCACAGATCCGGGGATACCTCCATTCCCAGTAGCGTCCTGCCAATGACTGCTCCTGCCAGGGACGCGC
>HF972670.1 GCA_000432995.1 Clostridium sp. CAG:1013 | reverse complement strand
CGTGCTGTGCGCTTTGGCGTCTCTGGTGTTCGCCGCCATCGCCGGGCTTTCCAACTATTCCTCCCGCATGAACCTGGCCCGGGCCTGCGAGGGCACGGTAGCCCGGGTGCGGGACACCCTGTTCGACCACATCCAGCACCTGCCCTACGCCTGGCACAATTCCCACCAGACCGGCGACATCATCCAGCGGTGTACCCAGGACGTGGACCTGATCCGCAACTTCGTCAGCGACCAGATGATGGAATGCGTCCGCACCGTGCTTTTGATCGTGGTGTCTTTGGCGCTGATGTTCGCCATGAACGTGGAACTGTCCCTGATCGTCACCTGCTTCGTGCCGGTGATGATCGCCTCCTCCCTCATTTTCTTCGTCATCACGGGAAAGAAGTTCCAGGCCGCCGACGAGAGCGAAGGCCGGCTCACCTCTTTGGTTCAGGAGAACCTTACCGGCGTGCGGGTGGTCCGGGCCTTCGGCCGGGAACGGTATGAGATCGACCGGTTCAACGAGAAAAACGAGGAATTCACCAACCTGTGGGTGAAACTGGGCAAGGTGATGGGCATCAACTGGGGCCTGGGTGATCTGTTCGCCGGGGTCCAGGTGCTGGTCATTATCGTGGCGGGAATCTTCTTTGTGGAGCGGGGCGACCTGACCGAAGGAGAATTCCTGGCCTTCACTGCCTACAACTCCATGCTGGTATGGCCCTCCCGAAATCTGGGACGTCTGCTGGCAGAACTGAGCAAAACCTCCATCAGCGCCACCCGGCTGTTCGACATCCTGGACGCCAAGGAGGAGGAGAATTGTCCCGACCCCCAGCGTCCTTCCATGGAAGGGGACATCGTGTTCGACCACGTGAACTTCGGCTACAACCAGAGTGAGGGCGGGGTGCTCCACGACGTGAGCTTTACCATCAAGGCTGGCAGCACCTTTGGCGTGCTGGGAGCCACCGGCTCCGGTAAATCCACCCTGATGTACCTGCTGGACCGGCTCTATGAGCTGCCCCGGGAAAACGGCTCCATCACTATCGGCGGAGTGGACATCCGGGACATGGACCTTTCCTATCTGCGGAAAAACATCGGCATCGTGCTGCAAGAGCCCTTCCTCTTCTCCAAGAGCTTCCGGGAGAGCATTGCCGACGGCGCCGCCAGGGCCGACCTGGAGACCGTGCGCCACTACGCCCGGCTGGCCGTGATCGACGACGCCATCGAGAATTTCGCCCAGGGGTATGAGACCCCCATCGGAGAGCGGGGCGTCACCATTTCCGGCGGCCAGAAACAGCGTGTGGCCATCGCCCGGATGCTGATGCAGGACACCCCCATCAAGGTGTTCGACGACTCCCTTTCCGCGGTGGACATGGAGACCGACCAGAAGATCCGCCGGTCCATTCGGAAGAACGTCCACGGCACCACCATCCTCATCGCCCACCGGATCACCACCCTGATGAACGCCGACCAGATCCTGGTACTGGATCACGGCAGGGTCTCCCAGCTGGGCACCCACCAGGAGCTGATCCAGCAGGACGGCATCTACAAGCGCATCTACGACATGCAGAGCGCCGGGCACGCGGACGGCCTGGACCTGTGATCCACATAACGAGGTAATCGCACTATGAACATAGAACAGATGGAACTGCAAAACCAAAAGGGCCGGTTCTCCTCCCTGAAGATCTGGGCCAAGCTCCTGCCCTTTTTAAAGCCCTATTCAAAAAGCATGGTGGTCATCCTGGGGCTGATGCTTCTGGCCGCTGCCTGCGACATCGCCTATCCCCTGCTCTCCGGTTACGCGGTGGACACTTTCGTCACCCCCGCCACCAGCAAGGGGATCACCGGGTTCGCCCTGGTGTATTTCGGGGTGGTGTTCGCCCAGATGCTCTCCACCATGATCTTCGCCCGGGCCGCTCTGAAAGTGGAAATGTACCTGGGCCGTGACCTGAAAAAGAAGCTGTTTGTCCATTTGCAGACCTTGAGCTTTGCCTACTACAACGTCACCCCCGTGGGCACCACCATGGCTCGGGTGATGAGTGACACCAACAAGATCGGCACCGTGTTCGCCTGGAGCATGGTGGATATTTTCTGGAGCGCCGCCTACGTGATCGGCTCCATGGTGGTAATGCTGGCCATCAACTGGAAGCTGGCTCTGCTGGTCATCGTGGTGGTGCCCGCCATCGCCCTGCTCACCCTCTACTTCCAAAAGAGGATCCTAAAGATCAACCGCCAGGTGCGGAAGATCAACGCGGAGATCACCCGCCATTACAACGAGGGTATCTCCGGGGCCAAGACCTCCAAGACCATGGTGATCGAGGACAAGAATACCGCCGCTTTCCAGGAAGTCACCTCCCGCATGCGGGATACCACCGTCCGGGCAGTGCTCTTAAACGCAATTTACGTGCCCATCATCGGATTTTTGACCGCTCTGGCTGTGGCTTTCGTCATCACCGGGGGCGGCAACATGGTGCTTTGGGGGACCATCGGTATCGGCGAGCTGACTGTGTTCGCCAGCTTCGCCCTGAACATTGCCGACCCGGTCCAGACCCTTGCCCGGACCATCTCTAACTTCATCGCCACCCAGGCCAATATCGAGCGTGTATTCGCTCTGATGGAGCTGGAGCCCCAGATCACCGACACGCCGGAGGTCATTGAAAAGTACGGCACCTCCTTTGATCCCAAGCGGGAGAACTGGGAACCCCTTCAGGGACACATCACCTTTGACGACATCTCCTTCCGCTATCCCGACGGCACGGAAAACGTGCTGGAACACTTCACATTGGACGTGCCCGCCGGTACCACAGTGGCCATCGTGGGCGAGACCGGCGCCGGCAAATCCACCCTGGTGAATCTGGCCTGCCGGTTCTTTGAGCCCACCGCGGGGCGGATCCTCATCGACGGGAAGGACTACCGGGAACGGAGCATGCTGTGGCTCCACAGCAACATCGGCTACGTGTTGCAAACGCCCCACCTGTTTTCCGGCTCGGTAAAGGAAAACATCCGTTACGGCCGCTTGGACGCCACCGATGAGGAAATCGTGGAGGCGGCGAAACTGGTCAACGCTCACGACTTCATCACCCACATGGAGCACGGTTACGACAGCGACGTGGGCGAGGGCGGCGGCCAGCTCTCCACCGGCGAGAAGCAGCTGATCTCCTTTGCCCGAGCAGTGCTGGCCAACCCCCGGATTTTCGTGCTGGACGAGGCTACCTCCTCCATCGACACCAAGACCGAGGCCCTGATCCAGGAGGCCATCTCCACCATGCTTACCGGACGCACCTCCTTCCTCATCGCCCACCGGCTGTCCACCATCCGCAAGGCGGACATGATCCTGGTGGTGCGAGCGGGAAAGATCATTGAGCAAGGCACTCACCAACAGCTGATGGAGCTGGGAGGCTATTACGCCCAGCTGTACAACAAGCAGTTTGAAACCGAAGCTGCCGAGACCATCTTCAACGAATAAAAAAAGACCCCCGAGGAAAATCCCTCGGGGGCTTTTGTATGGAGATTACTGGAAATCGTCGTCGGTGTAGCGCAATGCCTCCCGAAGGATCTCCTCTGTGTTGAACTGGCGGGTAGCTTCTTGATCGCTGGGGGGAGCAGGCTGCTGGTACTGTTCCTGAGTGGGAGTGTAAGAAGTCTCCTCATACTCGTACTCGTCCCCGTCGTCGTAATACTCGTCGCCGTAGTAGGCGTCATCGTAATAATCGTCCTGGCTGGAAGCGTAATCCTGCTGGTCGTACTCACTCTCGTACTCGTCGTCATAGCCGGGAGCGTAGTCCTGAACAGGCTGTCCGTCCTCTCGGCCGGGCAAGGAGAATTCCTCGGTGTACAGGGAGACCTCCTCGGGCATAATCGCCCCGGGAGGCACCTGCCGGGCAGGACGCTGAGGAGGCACCGGAAGAGGTGCCGGCTGGGGCTCCTGAGCGGGAGGAAGAGGCATCTGCTGTTCCGGACGCTGACGGACCTCAGCTTCGTGGATCTCTTCCAGGATGCCTTCGGCTTCGGAATAACGCCGGCGGCCCCGAATATAAAACACCAGAATGGTGACAAGACCGATCACGCCCAAGGCGATACAGCCCACACCGCTGTAAAACAGAGTGACCGCCATGGAATTACCCCGCAGATTCAGCTGGGCAAAGGTGACGTAGTTGGGGCCGGAATCCTCTTCTTCCTCCTCTTCGTCGTCCTTGTTCCCTGTGTTCAGGGAAACCTGGGGACGCTCCAAAGAAGGCCGAGGGGTAGCAATCGTTTCCGGCTCATTCACCGGGGGCGTGGTAACTTCCACAACGGCCCCGGCATTGGGATCCTCTGACTGGGTGTCGCTCGGCCACCAGGGTTCTTCCGTGGGCTCCTCACTGGGTTCCTCCACATAGGAAGATTCCGGTTCCTGAGAGGAGCCGCCCCAGGGATCCTCAGAACTTTCGCCAGGTTCCTGAGAAGATTCGCTGCTGGGATCTTCCGAAGGCGTGCTGGGTTCTTCCGAACTGCTGTCGGAGGGTTCCGACGAGACGGGGGGTTCCGGCGTGGAAGGTTCCGGAGCCGGAGTGGGTTCCACCACCGGAGGCTGGGACGAAACCGTTTCACCGCCGCCGGTGTTTTCCCCGGGGTTTTCCGTATAGACTGGGGGAGTATTCCCTTCGGTGGCCACAACAGGCACTCGGTGGCCACAACAGGCACAGCCATCAAGCCGACGGCCAGACCAAGGGCCGCCAATAAAGCCGCGAAGCGGCGTTTGTGTTTCATAGGAGTACCTCCTGCTGGGTAAGGATGCGGTTCCATATCAATTTATTGTAGCACAGCCAAAAGGATTATTCAATGGTTTTCCGCTGGGGCGCGTCTTCCAAAACAAAGAAAAGGGCGGACCGCAAAAACACGGCCGCCCCTTTATTTGTTTTTTACGGATTTTAGAACGCGATCTTCTGGGCAATGTAGTCCCGCAGCTCCGCAATGGGAATACGAACCTGCTCCATGGTGTCGCGATCACGGACAGTGACGCAGTTATCGGGCTCTTTCTCGCCGTCGCCCACGGTGTCGAAGTCGATGGTGACGCACAGAGGAGTGCCGATCTCGTCCTGACGACGGTACCGCTTGCCGATGGAACCGGCCTCGTCGTAATCCACCATGAACTCCTTGGAGAGCATGTCGTGGATCTCCTGGGCCTTGGGCCCAAGCTTCTTGGACAGGGGCAGCACAGCGGCCTTGAAGGGCGCCAGGGCGGGATGGAGATGGAGCACCACACGAATGTCGTCCTTGCCGTTCTTGTCCTGGCCCACCACTTCCTCGTCGTAGGCGTCGCACAGGAAGGCCAGAGCCATACGGTCGGCGCCCAGAGAGGGCTCCACCACATAGGGGATGTAATGCTCGCCCGTCTCCTGGTCGAAGTAGGTCAGATCCTTGCCGGAGTGATCCTGATGACGCTTCAGGTCGTAGTCGGTACGGTCAGCAATACCCCACAGCTCGCCCCAGCCGAAGGGGAACAGGTATTCCACGTCGGTAGTGGCCTTGGAGTAGAAGGACAGCTCCTCGGGACGGTGATCCCGGAACCGCACGTTCTCCTCGGTCATACCCAGGCTGAACAGCCACTGCTTGCAGAAGTCCTTCCAGTAAGCGAACCATTCCAGATCGGTGTCGGGCTTGCAGAAGAACTCCAGCTCCATCTGCTCGAATTCCCGAGTACGGAAGGTAAAGTTGCCGGGAGTGATCTCGTTCCGGAAGCTCTTACCCACCTGAGCGATGCCGAAGGGCAGCTTCTTCCGGGTGGTACGCTGAACAGCGGGGAAGTTGACAAAGATACCCTGGGCAGTCTCGGGCCGCAGATAGATCTCGCTCTTGGCGTCCTCGGTGACACCCTGGAAGGTTTTGAACATCAGGTTGAACTGACGGATTTCGGTGAAGTTCTCACTGCCGCACTGGGGGCACTTGATGTGATTTTCCTTGATGAAATCCATCATCTTCTCATTGGACCAGCCGTCGGCGGATTCGCCGGTGAAGTCCTCAATGAGCTTGTCGGCCCGGTGGCGGGTCTTGCAGTCCTTGCAGTCCATGAGGGGATCGGAGAAGCCGCCCACATGGCCGGTGGCCACCCACACCTGGGGATTCATCAGGATGGCAGCGTCCACGCCCACATTGTAGGGAGATTCCTGGACAAACTTTTTCCACCAGGCTTTTTTCACGTTATTTTTAAATTCCACGCCCAAGGGGCCGTAGTCCCAAGAGTTGGAGAGGCCGCCGTAGATCTCGCTGCCGGGGAAGATAAAGCCCCGGGTCTTGCAGAGATTTACGATAGTCTCCATGGTTTTATCGGTAGCTTTCATAATGAAGGGACCGCCTTTCTCATGAGTTCTCAAACTTCTGTTTATTGTAGCATGAGCAAAGAGGGATTGCAAGGAAAACGGGGAATTTCGCCGGGACTCAGCGTAAAAGTTTTTGATCTTCTCAGCTCCCGCTTCGGTCAGTCGCTAAACGCGTCCCACCGGGACGCAGCGACCTTTTTTCAAAAAGTTCGCGGTTGGTAAGGCGGAGCCTTACGGCCTTGACCTGAAAGCAAAGCACAGCTTTGCAGCAAGAAAAGTAGCACCTTCGCCCGCACGGTGCGAAGCGCATAGGGCGAAAGCGCGGCCGGTCAGCACCACACCGGCCTTAGAAAGCTGAACGAAATCCGTCCGGCGATGCCTCCTATCTGCCTTCGGCAGCGTGCG
>HF972669.1:7895-8410 GCA_000432995.1 Clostridium sp. CAG:1013 | reverse complement strand
CGGGGATCACCTTGATGCCGGCTTCCAGCCACATGGGCATGTACCGGGAGGGGTTGCCCGCGCCGGTGGTGACCACGGCTACCTTCTCCTCGGCCACCAGCTTGGCAACCTCGTCAGCGAAGGGAGACATGAGCATGATGTTCACGCCGAAGGGCTTGTCGGTCAGGCTGCGGGCCAGATCGATCTGCTTTTTCAGATACTCAGCGTTGGCGTTCATGGCGGAGATGATGCCCAGGCCACCGCCGTTGGACACGGCCGCCGCCAGCTTCCCGTCAGAGATCCAGGCCATACCGCCCTGGAAAATGGGGTATTCAATGCCCAAAAGGTCACAGATAGGCGTTCTGATCATAGGACTTCAATCCTTTCTACTCACTAAATGGTTCTTCTATATCAAAGCGGGAAACCCCCGCCTGTTGTGCGTGACCGCACGGGACAAGCCGCCTTCTTGCCTCCGGCAAGGGCGGGGTGCCTGGCCGCACAGAGCTGACGAAGTGCGGCGATGTTCGGCGGTCCCG
>HF972669.1:7246-7889 GCA_000432995.1 Clostridium sp. CAG:1013 | reverse complement strand
GGCGATGTTCGGCGGTCCCGCCGATGCTCTTCCGGCGGGATACCGGCATTTCATGCCGGTAAGTCGAACTCGCGGTTCGTTGGTGATCTCACCAACGAACCACGCTGGCTGCGGTGGAAAGTCCCCCGCCAAAGGCGGTGAGCACCACGTAATCCCCGGGCTGGAGCAGCCCCTGGCGATTGGCCTCGTCCAGCAGGATGGGCTCGCTGGCAGAGGAGGTATTACCGAAGCGGTCGATGTTCATCAGGAATTTCTCCGGGGCGATCTCCGGCAGGCGGCGCCGGGCCTCGTTGATGATCCGGTAGTTGGCCTGATGGGGGATGACCGCCTTCACCTGTTCCCCGGTGATCCCGGCCTGCTCCATCACCAGCCGCACATCCCGCACCATGGAGGTAACGGCGAACTTGTAGGTCTCCTGGCCCTGCATGTGCACCACGTTTTTCCCCAGCTCCCTTTCGTAGAAGGGGGAGTTGTCCCACTTGGTGGGAATGGAGATCACGTCGTCACCGCCCAAAGTGCTCAGAGTGGAGGCCAGATAGTTGTCCCCTTCTCCCAGCACGGCGGCTCCCGCGCCGTCACCAAAGATGACGCAGGTGCCACGGTCGTTCCAGTCCAGCAGACCGCTCATCCGCTCAGAGCTGAC
>HF972669.1:6609-7209 GCA_000432995.1 Clostridium sp. CAG:1013 | reverse complement strand
CTTACGGGCGAAGAAGCCGGCGGCCACATCCAGGGCAAACAAGAATCCGGGACAGGCCACATTCATGTCGAAGCAGGGGCAGGTGGCCCCGATGCGGTTCTGCACCATGCCCGCCAGACCGGGGGAAATGGTGTCCGCGCTGATGGTAGCCCCGATGATCAGATCCAGCTCCTCCGGACGCACCCCGGCGTTTTCCAGGGCAGCCAGAGACGCCGCCACGCCCATTTCCGTGTTGCTCTCGGTGGTGCAGACGTGACGCTCTTTCACGCCCACCCGCTTTGTGATCCACTCGTCCGAAGTCTCTACCATGTGGGAAAGGTCGTCGTTGGTAACGATCTTTTCCGGTGCGAAGCTGCCTGTACCCAGAATCTGAAAGCTCATATCCCGATCTCCTGTTACAATTCTAGTTTTTTCCGCCTTCTTCCCCCTGTTTCGTCCAGCCTTTTCGCAAGGGGAGCTTAACCTCTTTATTTTATAAGAAAAGGGAGGATTTGTCAAACCCTCCCCTGCCCCGGAACCCGGGAACTCATGCATAAACTTTTTCTAAAAGACACTCAAATCACCAGGCCGCCGTTGACTCCCAGCACCTGCCCGGTGACG
>HF972669.1:1220-6503 GCA_000432995.1 Clostridium sp. CAG:1013 | reverse complement strand
CGCCGCCAGATCCTCCGGGGACAGATCCCCGTTCATGGGGGTATTGATGACCCCAGGGGTCAGGCAGTTGACCCGGATCCCCGAAGGCCCCTCCTCCTTGGCAAGGGCCTTGGTCAGGCCGATGACCCCCGCCTTGGCGGCCGAATAGGCTGCCTCACAGGAGGCTCCCACCTCCCCCCACATGGAGCTGACATTCACAATGCTGCCACGCTTTTCCCGGATCATGGGGGGCAGGGCCCGGCGGCAGCAGAGGAACACGCTGGTCAGGTCTGCGTCCATCACCGCCCGCCAGTCCGAAAGGCTCATATCGGTGAACAGCCCTTTCCAAGCGATTCCCGCGTTGTTCACCAGCCCCTCCAAAAAGCCGAAATCCCGCTCCGCGGCAGAAAACAGCTGGTCCACCTGGGACTCGTCGGTCAGGTCCGCCCCATAGGCTTTGGCGTTCCCTCCCAGCCGGAGAATCTCCTCTTCCAGCTCCTTGGCTGCCTGGGGATGGGAACGGTACTGCAAGGCCACCCCCCAGCCCCGTCGGGCTAGTTCCAGGGCAATGGCTCGGCCGATGCCTCCGGAAGCTCCGGTCACAAGGACGTTTTTCACTGCTTGTCGCCCCCTTTCAGCTCCATGTCCCCTTTCTGGTAAAAGATACAGGCCAAAGCCGCCAGGGGGGCGGTTTCTGTCCGGAGGATCCGGGGTCCCAGAGTCAGAACTTTCCCGCCCAGGGACTGGGCCAGCTCCGCTTCCTCAGGGGTGAATCCCCCTTCCGGCCCCACGAACACAAACAGCCTTTCCCCGGAAGTCTCCAGGGCGGCCTTCAAGCTCTCTTCTCCCCGCTCGTAGAAAAAGAGGATCTCTCCCTCTTTGGCGGCGGTCTCCAAGGCGGTTTTCAGGGAGGCGGGCTGACGCACCTGAGGAATGACCCCTCTCCCGCTCTGCATGGCCGCTTCTCGGGCGATCTTTTGCAGCCGGGCGGTCTTTTTCCCGGCGGATTTCTCATCCAGCCGCACCACGCACCGTGCGCTCTCCACCGGCCAGATCTCCCAGGCACCCAGCTCCACTGCCTTCTGGGTGACGGTATCCATCTTGTCCCCCTTGGCAAGGCACTGGCACACGGTGACTTTGGTCCACGGCTCGCTGACGCTGGGGGAGCTCCCCTCCACCTGGACCAGGGCCCCCTCTCCGTCGCAGGAGATCACCTGGCAAGCGTAGTCGGTGCCCTGACCGTCACAGAGAGTCAGGGCTTCTCCCGGGCGCATCCGCAGGGAACGGGCAATGTGCCTGCCGTCCTCCCCACCGATAAAATACTGACCCTCGGGCTTTTCGTCCACAAAAAATCTGGGCATAGTTTTCCCCCTTTCTTCCCCTGATTCTATCCTCCCGTCCGGGGTTTGTCAACGAGCACTTGCCTTTGCCACACTTTGTTGATGATTTTTTCCCTACGATATGCTATAATGACAGAAAAATAATGGAACAAAAACTGGGGCGGCAAAGGGAATGATCCCGCTGTTTGCCGGATTTGCGCCTCAGGCGCCCTGCCGTGTCCCAGTTTTTTTACAAGAGATGATTACCGTTCCAGGAAGGGAGGCGTCCGCCCTATGAGCAGGTCCATCGTGAAAAAAATAGCCGCTGCCGCTCTGGGGGCTCTGGTATGCCTGGCCCAGACCGGCTGTTCCTTTACCGGCCTGGACGCTCAAAACCTTATGTCTCCCCCTCGAGCCAACCTGGAACAGCAGGGGATTTACGAACTGCTCCAGGAGGACCGCCAGGAGCTGAACTTCGTCTATCCCAAGCGGGGGGACTACCGCTCCGCCATTATCATGCGGGACTGGTCCGGGGATGATGTCTCCGACGCGGTGGGCTTCGTGGCCCTGGACAACGGCGTGGAGGTCTACTTCCTGGAAAAACAGGAAGACGGCTGGCGCACCGCCGCCTCTTTCGTGAACACCGCCACCCAGGTGGACCTGGTGTGCTTCGGGGACTTGAACGATGACGGCGTGGAGGACGTGCTCATCGGCTGGGGCAGCGCCTCCGGCACCACCGGCCGCACCGCTACCGCGGCGNNNCGCACCGCTACCGCGGCGGCCTACCTCTACCAGGATGGGAATGTGACCGAATCCACCTTGGGCACCTACGGAGAAGTGGCCCTGACTGACTTTAACGACGACGGTGTCTGGGAAGTGTTCACCGTGGACAAGTACCTGGCCGCAGAGGAGGAGGGCACCGAGGCTCTTCCCGCCCAGGCCCACATCTACGCCTGGCATGACGGCACCCTGAAAGAGCTGTTCACCGCCAGCGCCGACAACTCCATCACCAACTACACGGCCATCCAGTTCGGGGAACTGGGGAACGGTCTCACCGGTGTGGCTGTGGACGGCGCCAAGGCCGACGGCAGCATGACCACCCAGATCTTCTACCTGGAAAACAGCCTGCTGAAAAACGGCCCTCCCGGGGTGAATACGGAATCCTACCAGAACCCCTTCGCCCGGTCCTCCGCCGCGGTATTCGTGAGTCAGGACATCAACGGGGACGGGATCTTGGAAATCCCCGTAACCAGCCGGCTTCCCTGTCTGCCGGAAAGCGTCTCTCCCGACTCCACCAGCTACCTGGTAAAATGGAGTCATTTCCAAGCCCCGGGGGAATACACCGCCGTTCTTTCCACCCTGATGAATCTGGGGGAAAATTACTGGTTCACTCTGCCGGACGCTTTGGCGGGGAAGATCTCCGCCTCCAACAACCCTTCCTCCCGCACGGTCACCTACACCGAGGTGGTCACCGGGGAGGACGAATCCCAGCTTCTGGGATCGCCCCTGTTCACCATCCGGGTGTTTACCCAGTCGGCGTGGGACAGCCGGGGCGAGACCAGCGGCTATGAACAGCTGGCTGTCCAGGGGGATC
This sequence comes from Clostridium sp. CAG:1013, assembly GCA_000432995.1. Lineage (GTDB taxonomy): Bacteria > Bacillota > Clostridia > Oscillospirales > Acutalibacteraceae > Acutalibacter. The sequence goes on along the minus strand of HF972669.1, from coordinate 3,611 downwards.
AGGTGTACGGCATCCAGATCCTCACCCAGGATGAGAATTATTTGCGGGCCATCGCCCAGATCAAACGGAGTTTCCGGGTCCTGACGGAATAAGGACGACGGACATTTTTACTGGTAAGAAGGCATCCAACAAGCACGCGGCATCAGCCGTGAGAAAGGGGGATCCTCTGTATGCGAAAAATCCTTGTCGCGGAGGACGAACAGAACATTCGGGAATTTGTGGTCATCAACCTGGAACGGGCCGGCTATGAGACCTTCGAAGCCGAGACCGGCGACCGGGCCCTGGAACTTTATGACCAGGAAAACGGCAACTTCGACGTGGCCGTGCTGGACATCATGATGCCCGGGGAGCATGACGGTCTGGCGGTATGCAAGGAGCTGCGGCGGAAAAACCCCTCCATCGGCATTATTCTTCTTTCCGCCCGCACCCAGGAGATGGACAAGGTCAGCGGCCTGATGATGGGCGCAGACGACTACGTGACCAAGCCTTTCTCCCCCTCCGAACTGGTGGCACGAGTGGACGCAGTCTACCGCCGGGTGGCCCTGGCCGCGGGTAAGCAGGAGGGCGCCATCCGGGACGAGCTGGTCTCCGGAGAATTCTGCCTGAACCTGCGCAACCGATCTTTCCTCAAGGGCAGCAAGCCCATTGAGCTGACCCAGGTGGAGTTCCAGATCATGGAGTATTTCTTCTCCCATCCCGGGGTAGCCCTGGCACGAGGAGATATTTTGAAGCATGTGTGGGGCGCTGGATATACCGGTGAAGAAAAGATCGTGGACGTAAACATCCGCCGCCTGCGCATGAAAGTGGAGGAGGAACCCTCCAACCCCCAGCATATTGTCACCGTCTGGGGATTGGGGTATCGCTGGGACGTATGACCGTGCCCGCATGCGGGCACGGTCATAGCAGAGAAACCTCGGGTCCGAAGCGGTCTCGTTTTCGCTTCGCGAAAATACAGGTCTCTCTGGATGGGCCTGGCGGGAAAGTCCAGTTTTTTCTAGGAAGCACTAGCCTCGGGTCCGGAACGGACCCGTTTTCCCTCCGGGAAAATACAGGTTTCTCCAGCGTGACGCTGGACCCAAGTCGCGCCTTGGGCCGTTCGCTAACGCTCAGGCTGCGTAATGCGTGGGCGCGCGTCCGCGCCGGCAGTTTGTGTACTGCCCTATGCGCAGCCCCCGCCGCGGACACTGAAGAATCGGGTCCCACCGGGGTGAGTAAGCGCAGCGCACGTCCCCGCGACTTAAAAGTTCTTTGCAGGCTTTCTTTCAAGAAAGCCGGGGAAAGGAGGAAGGAAGATGTTTGCCAAAGGAGTTTCACGGCGGTGGCTGGTGAATACCATCGGCGTGGTGCTGATGATCTTAGTCATCTCCATCACCACTCTGTCCCTGATGGTCCAAAGCTCCACCTACAACGGCATGGAGCTGGCCTTGGCAGGCCGAGCGGACGAGCTTCTCAACTGGTTGTCCACCAGCGTCCAGTACAATACTTCCTCCGAATTTGCAGGCATCGTCCGAGACTACATCGAGGACTTCCGGGACAAAAACCAAATGGAGATCATGGCCCTGGACCAGAACGGCCAGGTGTTCATCACCTGCACCGGCTTCGAACCGGACCACGACCAGGAAATGCCCGACTATGAGGAGGCCCTCCGAAGCGACGACGGCGCCGGGAAATGGGTGGGCCGCCTGAACACTGGAGAAAAGGCCATGGCCATCACCCGGGTGGTGCGGGACGACAGCGGCGCTCTCATCGGCTCGGTGCGGTACCTGGTGTCCATGGAAATGGCCGACCGGCAGATCTCCCTTATCATCTTCGCCCTGGTGGCGGCAGGTGCTTTCATCATGCTGCTGCTCACCCTCTCGGGCATGTACTTTATCCGGTCCATTCTAGTACCGGTGCGGCAGCTGAGCCAGAGCGCCCGGCAGATCGCCCAGGGCGACTTCGCCGTGCGGATCGACAAGGCCAAAGACGATGAAATCGGCGACCTGTGCGACGCCATCAACGACATGGCCGGGGAACTGGGCGCCGCGGAACAGATGAAAAATGACTTCATCTCCTCCGTCTCCCATGAACTGCGCACCCCGTTGACCGCCATCAAGGGCTGGGCTGAAACCCTCCAGGAAGGGGCCGACCCGGACACCGCCGAGAAGGGCATGGGGGTCATCATCCGGGAGTCGGAACGGCTTTCCGGACTGGTGGAGGAACTTTTGGACTTCTCCCGGCTGCAAAACGGCCGGATGCGTCTGCTGGTCTCCCGGCTTGACATTCTCTCGGAACTGGACCAGGCGGTATACTTGTTCACCGACCGGGCCCGCACTGAGGAAAAACAACTTAACTACGAAGAAACCACCGTGCTTCCCCCTGTTTACGGCGACGTGGACCGGCTGCGGCAGG
>HF972669.1:0-1197 GCA_000432995.1 Clostridium sp. CAG:1013 | reverse complement strand
GTGTTCATCAATATTATCGACAACGCTTTGAAATACACCAGCCCCGGCGGGACCATCACCGTGTCCTCCCGGGAGGACGACGGGTGGGTGCGGGTCCACATCAGCGACACCGGCTGCGGCATTCCCGCGGAGCATCTGCCCAACGTGAAAAAGAAATTCTACAAGGCCAACCAGCTGGTCCGAGGCTCGGGCATCGGTCTGGCGGTGGCCGATGAGATCGTCCGCCTCCACGGCGGCACTCTGGAAATCGACAGCCAGGAAGGCGTGGGCACCAGTGTCACCATTTCTCTGCCCACCTGCGCCCGACTGGAAAATGATCCCCAGCTCTCTGACTTGCCCGAGATCTCCAAATTCATTCAGGAAAGGAACCAAAAGGAACATGACTAAAAAGATCACCACCATCGGCGGCCAGGCTTTGATGGAAGGCATCATGATGGTGGGCCCTAAGCGCACCGTGGCCGCCTTCTGCGATGAGGACGGCAACATCTCCACCGAGGAGATCGCCACCCAGCGGCTCACTAAGAAATACCCCATCCTGGGCAAGCCCTTTATCCGGGGCATCTTCGCCCTCATCGATTCCTTCCGCATGGGCTACAAAGCCCTGTCCATCTCCGCCGACAAGCTCACTCAGGGAGACGAGGAGGAGGAACTCACCGGCATCGACAAGTGGCTCACCGATCACCTGGGGGATAAGCTCACGGAGGTCATCATGACCATCGCCACCGTGCTGGGCGTGGCTTTGGCCATCGCCCTGTTCTTCTTCCTGCCCACCGTGCTCTTCAACCTGCTGGAATCCGCCGTGCCCGGGAACATCGCCGGGTGGCGGTCCATTTTTGAGGGCATCCTCCGGGTGGGACTGTTTGTGGGCTATGTGGCAGTGATCGGCATGGTGCCGGACATCAAGCGCACTTTCCAGTACCACGGCGCCGAGCACAAGACCATCTTCTGCTATGAGAATGACCTGCCCCTCACCGTGGAAAACGTGCGGAAACAGCGCCGGTTCCATCCCCGGTGCGGCACCAGCTTTTTGATTCTCATGCTGGTCATCGGCATTATCGTGGGATTCTTCATCCCCTTCTCCAACCCCTTCCTGCGCACCTTTACCAAGATCTTGTGCATCCCGGTGATCATGAACATCGGCTACGAGCTGCAGAAGGCCTGCGCCCGCCACGACAACCTGCTGTCCCGGATCATCAC
>HF972668.1:47033-64630 GCA_000432995.1 Clostridium sp. CAG:1013 | reverse complement strand
CGCCGGGCTGGTGAGCGGAGATGGAGATAGCGTTAGGCTTGATAGTTTCTCCGTAGGCGCTGGGATAGCTGCGGCAGGCTTCATTGTGGAGCTGGTACACCTCGTTGACCAGCTGGTCCACTTCGGGGATGTTGTTGCCGTATTTTGGCGCCGCCAGGAAATCCGCTCGCATTTCCTCAAAGCCATCCCAGTCTGCGTCCAGCGCTTCCAGCAGTTGAGCCATGGTGTACTTTTTCTCATCGTATACCAGCTTTTTAATGGCCATCAGGGAGTCGCCGGTGTTCACACCTCCTACGGCTCCAATGAGCCCAGCGTTCTCAAAGTCGAACCGGCGGTTGAACATGTCCTTGCCGCAAGCCACCCCGTCGCGCATCAAGGCGGAGCGGAACACGTCTGGGAACAGTTCCCGCTCCGCGATCAGCTCCACGTTCACCCGCTCGGCGGCCATGCCCATCAGGTACTTGATCTGGGCGAACACCGCCTCCTTCAGCTCCTCAAATGTCTCCATCTTGGTCACGTCCCCGGTGGGGATGCCCACCATCTCATTGGTGTAGCGGCAGAAGCCGTTGTGCAGGCACACGTCCATGGCGTGGGGGATAATGAAGAAGCATGCCACCTGGGTACGGGTGATGCCGGGAATGTTTCCGTCCACACAGCCCGTGGCGCAGTAGTTCCGGGCCTGTTCCACGGTGAGGGTGTTGTCCTCGGTGAAGAACTTGATGTAGCTGTCATCCCCGATGAAGGCGGGCATGCCCAGGCCGGTGCGCACCACCTCCAGGGCTTTTTCCAACAGTAAATCCGGGGTGTTCTTGTGCACCCGCACCGTCAGAGTATGGTGGGGAAGATGGGTATCCTTGGCGGCTTCCAGCAGCAGGTAGGTCAAATCATTGGTGGAGTCGGAGCCGTCCTCCTTCTGACCGCCGACGGTCCAGTTGTACCACTTGGCCATGCCGGCGTTTTTGGCTCGGTTGGCCTTGCCCGACACTCGGTTGATCTTCATCACTTTGCACCGCATGATCTCCAGCAGTTCCAGAGCTTCCTCTCGGGTGATGCGTCCCTTGTCCAGATCTTTTTTATAGTAAGGGTACATGTACTGGTCAAACCGTCCGGCGGTGGAGGTGGGGGAGGGGCACACCATCAGGAAGGTGAACCAGAAGGCCTGCATGGCTTCCCGGAAAGTTTCGGCAGGCTCGTAGGGAACCTTTCGACAGATACGAGCCATCTCCAAAAGTTCCTCTTTTCGCTGAGCATCCGTCTCTTCCCCGGCCATTTTTTCTGCCAGGTCGGCGTAGCGGCCCGCGAACCGCACCCAGGCCTCAAATACCAAGATGACTCCTTCCCAGTAGTTCCGCTTTTCGATGCTGTCAATCTCGTAATACCGCAGGTCCTCCAAGCAGCGTTTGGCCTCCTGGATGATGCCCTTGGCGCCCTTTTGCAGGATCTGCTCGTACTCCACGCACACCAGGGAGAATCCGGGCCCCAAGCCATAGCCGCTCATGGCGAAGCCGCCGCCGGAGCCTCCCTGCTTGTCTTTCCAGGGGGGCAGCACCAGGCCGGACTTCATAAAGGGCCACAGCCTGTCGCTTTCGCCCAAGGACTTCCCCATGGCGCCGATCAGGTTGCTGTTCAGACTATTGCCGGCGAAACGCTGGTTCAGGCGGTAAAGCTCCGCCTCATCCTCGGGGGAGATGGTGTAGATCTCAGACTTCAGGCTCTCCACCTCGTCTGGAGTCCACACTCCGTATTCATACTGCATTTCCAGACCGAAGGGTTTGCTGGCACCGGAGCCGCACAGCATATCACCCTCCTCAATGAAGATGGGGATATGATCCAGCACGTGGGCATGAAGTTTGGACCGTCGCAGGAGCATAGGTTCCCCGGCGGTCTGTTCCAGGGATTCCACTGCCAGCCGGAATTGTTCCACGCACAGGGGATATTTGTTCACTCGCAGACTGTCTTTCATGCGTTTGACTCGTTCAGTCATAGGGGATACCTTCTTTCCCGGGGATTTCTTTTTCTGTTTCCATGTAACCACAAAGAGGTGACCCATAGCAAGAAAAGAAAGCGGATCTGTGTGGAACGCACTTTTTAGGGCATGGAAAATGGGCATTGCTTCCAAGTCTTGCAAAGCCGCTGGAATTGTGAAATAATTTTTTGTAGAATAAGCCAATGACAGAGGGGGAGAGCGGTACATGGATATCAAGCTCATCAGAGAGGATCTGGGAGGGGCTGCGGCATTTTATCGGGGCGGTTCAGGACATGTAGAAGTGCAGAAGGTGCGGCTTTTGGACCGACAACGGGTGTTGGAGCAGGGCGTCCTTTATTTGGGAGACCTGACTAAGGCCCGAGCTCTTTCTCAGGAATGGCGGACGGAGAAGGGATGTGCTCTGCTGCTTGCGGAAGCGCCAGAAGCACAGGTCAGCGCCCTTCCCCCTGAAAAGCTCCCGGAGGTCACGATGATCTCCCGGCTGTCCATCCCGGCTCTGTTCAATCGGATCAGCGCGCTGCTGGAAGCCCCTCAGGCAGATCCTCTCCACGCCTGGAAGTTGGTGCTTTCCCGCCGGGTGGTCTCCTCCGGGGAGATCTGCCAACGTCTGTTTGGAACGGAGGAGGCCGCCTACGTGCAGCTTCTGCTGTTTCAGAAGAAGGATCACGGTCCGCTGCCTCAGGAGTTAGCGGAACAGGTAAAACTCTGGTTTTCAGAAGATACGGTCATCCCTGACGAGGAGGAGATCGCTGTGCTGCGCCGCCATCGTGAACAGCTGTTCACTTTCCCTCTGCCGGAGGGGATGGAAGAATCTCTGGAAACATTAGGGTGTGTGGTTGGAATTGGCAACGCTACCCGGGATTGCGGCATGCTCCGCACCATGTGTCAGATGATTCGCCACATGCTTCGTTTGCGGCAGCGTTTGGACCGGGAGGAGACCCTGTGTTTCATCGACCAGTATCAGATGATGATTGTGCTGGACTATTGTGTGCAGGAGTATGTCCAGCGCAACGGTCATACGGATATCTGTTATCTGGCCCATCCTGCTTTGGTACACATTGCCCGATATGACGCCCAACGGGGTACAAATCTGCGGCAAGTGTTGTATCAGTATTTGGTGTTCGGAGGAAATGTGCAGAGGACTGCAGCGGAGCTGTATATGCACCGGAATACCGTAATGAACAAGCTAAAGAAAATATCTGAAATGGTCCCCCTAGACCTTTCCGACGGTTTGCTCTGCCAAAGGCTGTTGCTTTCCTGCCAGGTTTTGGAGTACGCGGAAAAGGTGCTGAAACTTCGGGTGGACCAGGAACGGGAGTGATAGGATGGACCAGAGGGGTCAATGTCAGGGTGTGGTATTCAATATTCAGCATTTTTGTCTTCACGATGGTCCGGGGATCCGGACCAGTGTGTTTTTAAAGGGGTGTCCTTTGCGGTGCCTTTGGTGTGCCAATCCGGAATCTCAGAGGAAGCAGCCTCAGATCCTGTGGAACTGGGAAAAGTGCGTTGGCTGCGGAGCCTGTGAAATGGCCTGTCCCAAAGGGGCGGTTTCCCTGAAAGATGGAGTGGTCCACACAAACGAAACCGCCTGCACCGGTTGCGGCGTCTGTGTGGACGCATGCCCTCAGAAAGCCCGAGAGCTTTCCGGTAGATGGGTCACAGTGGAGGAAGTGCTCCGTGAGGTGGAAGAAGATCAGCTTTTCTATGGGGAAGAGGGGGGCATGACTCTTACCGGAGGTGAGGTGCTGGCCCAGTCGGAGTTTGCCGCAGCACTTTTGGAAGGCGCGAAAGAACGGAATGTTTCCACAGCGATAGAGACTAGTGGCTTTGGTTCTTGGGAATCTCTGAAAACTTTAGCATACCACTGCGACCTGTTCCTGTATGACTGTAAGCATGTTTTGCCCCAAGAACATCAGCGGTGTACAGGCCAGTCCAATGAGGGAATCTTGGAGAACCTAACACGACTCTCTACCGAATTTCCCGAAAAAGAGATTTGGCTGCGAACTCCGGTGATCCCCGGGTACAACGACAGTCGGGAAAATATGCAGGCGCTGGGGGAGCTTGCCCGGCATGTTTCTAGTTGCACTCGGGTAGAGCTGCTCCCCTACCACAACTTGGGGGAGGGCAAACGTCGTCAGCTGGGACAGGCTCCCTTTATTGGGGAGACCCCCTCGGAGGAGCGGATGGAAAGTCTGCGCCGTATCGTGGCACAGGGAGGAAAGCCTGTCTTTTGAGTCTGGAGAAAGGAGCGCCCATGAAACAGAAAAGTTATTCCCTCCGGGTGCGGGTGATGGTCATCTGTTTGCTGACAACCCTGGTGACTGTGGTTATCTTTATGGTTTATGGTGTTTACAACGTGTTCCGCTACCGGGAAGATTTTCTCAACACCAACCGGTATGTGGCGGATTTTTATGCCTCTGAACTGAAGCGTGACATGGAATCGTTACAAAGCTACACCAACAGCATCTTGACCACCAATGTTCATTACGGTATGTTGTCCCATACAAAGATCTCTGAGAAGAATAAGGTTTGGGCGGAGTACTACTTGAGCAACGCCCTGGAAAGCAAGGCCACCTCTCTTCAGCAGTATGGGGGCCTGTTTTACTATGACAAGGTTCAAAACACCATGCGAAGCCAATTCAGCGATGCATTTCTCGATGATGAGCTCTATTTTCTCAATGTGGCTCTAAAAAGTTGGTTACAGGAACATGTGGAGAATGTGGGCAGTCAGTTTGTAGAATTGGAAGGGCGGCTTTACTATATTTCTGTAGTGGGTGGACCTGAGAGATATGTGGGATTTTTTCTGGAGTTGGATCGGTATTTCCTGAATTCTCTTTCTTCGGAAGAGGGGGAAGCGCAGATTCTATTTCTGGATGGAGATGGGAAGGTCCTTTCCTGGGTGGGGGAGGAAATCCTGTCGGAGGATAAGGTCCTGGTGACCGAAAGGGCGTCTTGGGTCAGTGGCCACAACTACGCGCTTGTCAAGTCCTCCGTGATCGGTGGTAGTTTAGAATTGGCGCTTGTTCGGCCCTTTTGGCAGTTCCTGCATTTTTGGACGGACTGGAGGTTCTGGGTGTTTTTGGTGGCCATTCCCTTGGTGGGGGTTTGTTTCTTTTTCGTAGTGTACCAGTATTTCTACAAGATTCTGTTATGTCCTGCCGACCGTTTGGTTCAGCGAGTGAAATGGATGGAGGAGCAGGGTGAAAAGATCCAGTTGGAACAAAGCCCTATCGTGGAATTCCGGGAAATAGAGAATCGGGTAGATGAGATGGTGGCTCGCATCAGCACCCTGCAAAAGGAAAGTTACTTAGCTCAGATGGAAAAGCAGAACGCCCAGGTACAGACATACAAACTTCAGATTCAACCTCATTTCTATTTGAATTGTTTGAAAACCATGGACGCTCTGTTGGAAAATGGGGAATATGTTCAGTTACGGCCGTTTATTCTCTGCCTGTCCCATTATATGCGTTCTCGATTTCGAGAAGTTTTGGACATGGTCACGCTAGAAGAGGAAATCAAAACGGCCACCAGTTATTATTCACTTATGACACTCCTTCACAATGAACCTACTCTATTTCGAATGGATGCGGATGAACGAGCAAGGCGGTGCCGTATTCCTCACTTTTGTGTACAGATGTTTTTGGAAAACTCCTTTAAATACGCCAAACGAGCGGGCAGGATCCTGTCGATCCATATGCAGGCTTCTTTTCTTCAAGAGGAAGGGGAGGAATTTCTGCTTTTGCGGATCAGTGATAACGGGGACGGATATCCCATGGAAAAGCTGAAGGAGTGGAATGATGTGATGCCTCATCCTGGAATGGATACAGAGCATATCGGCATCAATAATCTTCGGTATCGCATACGTCTGCTCTACAACGGAAAAGGGAAAGTAGTGTTCTACAACGGTTTGACGGGAGGCGCGGTGACAGAGATCATCCTGCCGGTGAAGGAGGAAGAATGGAATGAATCTGCTTGCCATTGACGATCAACCGGCAGTGCTGGAAATGCTCTGCCGTCAGATCAACAAGGAAAAACTGGGTCTGGAGCGGATCGATACTGCCTCAAGTGCTGGGGAGGCCAGGAGAAAATTTGCTTGTCAGACTTACGAGATCATCCTCTGTGATATTGAGATGCCGGAGGAAGACGGTATCTCTTTTGCCAAATGGGCGATAGAGACTCATCCCGCCTCCAAATTGATCTTCCTTACCTCCCACGCTGACTTTGATTATGTGCGGGAAGCTGTGTCACTACATAGCTTCGACTATCTACTCCAGCCAGCTACTCAGGAGCACTTGGAAGAAGTGATCCTAAAAGCGGAGCTGCAATTCCAAGTGGAGGAGGAGAGCAGGAAGCTAATAGAGGATGGGCAGTTTTACCAGCTGCAAAAAGAGGAGGTACTGCGCGGGGCTTATTTGGAGTATCTTGAGGAGGGAACCGGAGAGGACAAACTGTGGAAATCCTTGGAAAAGAACTGCCCGGGGTTTACCAGGTTATCCCCGGTAGCACCCGTGCTTCTGCACCTGTGGAGAACGGATTCCGGCTATGAAATCATAGAACCGAAGCTGTTTCTTTATGGCGTGGAGAATATCCTTGGGGAACTTTTGGAGCCTCTGGGCATGCGGTGCTTTTTAACCAAGAAAGACTCCCAGAGGTATGTGGGATTTCTCTACGTGCTGGGGGAGATTCCTGGAAACGGCAGTGTGTTTGCAGTGCTGAAAAGATCCCAAAAGTTTTTGGAAGACATATACGGAGTGAAACTCACCGTGTATTATGCCCCATGGGGTGATTTGTCGCAGATAGGACCTTCTTGCCGGCGGATCGAGCAATTCTTGACGGAAAATGTGACTCAAAGGGAACCTGTAGTGCTGGCAGGTTCAGATTTGCCCAAAGCCCTTGGAGAGGTCTCTTTTGATAGACAGAAAAAGGTGTGGAGTGATCTGTTGGCCCAGGGAGAATTCGATAGTTTTCAACAAAGTGTATTGGAGTATCTGGAAAATGTAGTGGAGAAGGATGACCTGAGTCTTCGCTTTATGGCGGACCTGCACCGTGCATTTACGGAAGTCTTGTTGACCTACCTTGTTGAGCGGAACATTGACAGCGGAACGGTTTTCACCGGGGACATGCCTTATGATCGATATATGAATACTTATACCCGATTGGAAGATTTTGAAAACATGGTAGCCTTTGTGGCGGAAAAGCTGCGGGACTCTTCAGGTGTCCCGGAAGACGTGATCGGTGAATGTTCCCGGTTTATCAAGGAGCACATTGACGAGAACATTTCTGTGACGGAAATCGCGGGCAGAGTGGGGTTGAGCCCAGAACATTTAACCCGACTGTTTCGAAAGGGGACGGGGTATTCCATTAAGGAGTATCTGATTCGAGAAAAGGTGGAAGCGTCGAAAATGTTTCTGCGGACTACGCTCCTCAGTGTGACGGAGATCGCCGGTCACGTGGGCTATGATAATTACAGCAATTTTATCAAGATCTTTAAAAAATATGTGGGATGTTCCCCGGTAGAATACAGAAAGATCCAAGAGAAAAAAGAGTAACAGGTCTGTAACCGTTTTTTCGAAATCTGTCAAAAAATGACCTGAGTGGCGTCAGAAAAGGAATATCGGAACGGGTTGGATCAGCGTATACTTTTTGTCAAGATCCGATATAAAGGAGGAACGAACAGATGAAAAAATGGTTATGTTATTTACTTGCTGGGGCGATGATGCTTTCCGTTTTAGCGGGCTGCGGAAGTCAAAGCGGTGGAGGCAGTTCTTCTCAGGGAAGTTCTGAGACTGCGGAAAGTGGTGCCGGGGAGACCTCCCAGGTCTCTGAGAATGTGGAAGATTGGCCAGTGGTTTCCACACCTGTGGTTCCCACCCAGCCCGTCACTGATGAAGCCATGGTTGAGGATGCCCTGAACGAGTATTTAGTGTCTATTGACGCGGGGGTCCAAGTGGACATCGTTCCCATTGAATTTGGCAACCTGGCCACCACTATGACGCTGATGCTCACTTCTCGGGATGATCCCATTGACCTGTTCAGTTATAACTTCTTTTCTAACCTGACCAATGTGGTAGCAAATGAACAAGTGATTCCTCTGGATGATTATCTGGAGCAGTATCCTGAATTAGTGGACCTGATTGGTGAGGAATACATGGCAGCAGGCAGCTTGAATGGGACACAGTACGCACTGCCTACCGTGGGAGCTTATGGCAGTATGTTGGCGTATGTTCTTCGCTCGGACATTGCCGAGACTATCGGTGTGGCCGACCGAGACGGGGAAACGATTGATATTGCTGAGTTGACAGAGATCATGTTGAAAGCCAAAGAGGCTTATCCAGAACTGATCTATATGCCTATTACTACTGACTATGCTTTTGCAATTGTTGACAACCTAGGTGATTATTCTTGGACAGGGGTTCTGATGAACCGTGGTTTAGACAACTCAGAAGTTGTCAATTTTTATAAAACCGAAGAGTTTAAGGACTTCCTGGGGTATTGTGATAAGTGGGAGGAAGCTGGGCTGCTGCTGGATGATCCTCTTAACCAGTCTTTGGATAAGTCTTACTTGAAAACTGGTGTAGCCGGAGGAGCATTTACTACCGGATTCAGTCTCAACAGTATTGCCCTCGATATGACCACAACATATAATTTTGATGCTGTAGTATTTCCGTTGAGTACCCCAGCTGCTTCGGTGTCCTCCACTTCCGGTGCCGGATATTGCATTTCCACCGTTAGCGAAAATCCAGACGCAGCTATGAAGCTTCTGTACCTCATGTACACGGATGAGCAGGTCATGCGCTATTTCGCCCAGGGTATTGAGGATGTCCATTACGTTGTAGACGAAAATGGCTGTTCCTGGTTCCCGGAGGGGGAGAGCCAAACGACTTTGGGCTGGGGCACGGGTGCTCAGTGGTATTTCCCCAACCAGACTCTTTGCATTCCTTTTGAAACTGATGATCCCGATTATTACAAGGAAATGATCGAAAGCAATGAGACTTGCGAGAAGTCCACCGCTATAGGCTTTGCTTTTGACAATTCTGAGGTCTATAACGAATATACCGCAGTCTCCAATGTGGTGGACGAATATCTCAACGCATTGGCATATGCTCAGGTCGATGTAGACGCTATGCTACCGGAGTTCCTTGAGGAACTGGACGCTGCTGGAATTGATACCGTCATTGCGGAAAAGCAGGCGCAGCTGGACGAGTTCCTGGCACAGTAACCATAGAATTTGAAAGGATCGCAATGCCGCAGGGTTACCCGCGGCATTGCTTCTATCGGGGGGATTCAAAATGGAAAAAAACGCAAAGACCGGCGCTCCGCTGAAAAAGCGGCTGATGAAATACCTGCCTTTGTACCTGCTGGCCTTGCCCAGCATTGCTTATCTTATCATCAACAATTACATGCCCATGTCCGGCTTGATCCTGGCTTTTAAGGATTTCAGTTTTGCCAAGGGAATGTGGGAGAGCCCCTGGAACGGGCTGGGAAATTTCTCCTATCTGTTCGGGTCCAAGTGGGCGGTCATCATGTTCCGCAATACCATTCTGTACAATGTGGCTTTTTTGGTGCTGGGAAATATTTTCGCCATCCTGGTGGCCATCCTGCTCAACGAGGTGATCAGTAAAAAGGCCAAGCAGATTTACCAGACCGTTATCCTAATCCCTCATCTGATGTCTATGGTGATTATTGGGTACCTGGTTTTTGCCTTCCTTAGCAATACCAACGGCTTCATCAACAAAAGTATCTTGGAGCCTTTGGGGTTTGAGGGGGTAAACTGGTACACGGAAAAAGGCTATTGGCCGGTGATTCTGACCATCGTTTATCTGTGGAAGAGTTTTGGCTTCCAGAGCATCGTTTATTTTGCCACTTTGGTGGGGTTTGATCGTTCCCTGTACGAGGCAGCCGTAGTGGATGGGGCCAACACATGGCAGCAGATCCGGAAAATCACCCTTCCCCTGTTGAAGCCCACCGTGATCATTCTGGTGATCATGTCCCTGGGGCGCATGTTCGCTTCTGATTTCGGTCTGTTCTATCAGGTACCCCAAGACAGCGGCATGCTTTACGAGACCACTACCACCATCGATACCTTCGTCTACCGGGCGCTTATGCAGGATAATGACGTGGGTCGTTCCCTGGCCGCTGGATTCCTTCAGTCTGTTTTGGGATTTGTGGTGGTGCTGATTTCTAACGGTATTGTCCGCAAAGTAGAAGCGGAAAGCGCTTTGTTCTAAGAAGGGGGAGTGATACAATATGGTAGGCAGCAGCAAAGCATTCAAGATTACTATCAACATTGTTCTGACGTTGTTATCACTGGCATGTATACTGCCCTTTATTCTTTTGGTGATGGCATCCGTCACCGACGAGGCCACGTTGACCCAGAACGGGTATTCGTTTTTTCCAGAGAAGTTCAGCATGGCGGCATACGATTATTTAGCCACCTCAGCCGGGCGGATCCTGAAAGCATACGGTATGACCATTTTTGTTACCGCCGTGGGCACCACAGCCAATGTGTTTCTCACCATGTTCCTGAGCTATCTGCTTTCCAAAAAGGATCTGCCGGGACGTATGTTTCTTTCCTTTTTCGTGTTTTTTACCATGCTGTTCAACGGTGGCATGGTCCCGTCCTACATCATTTGGACAGGGGTGTTCTCCATTCGTGATACGGTGGCGGCGTTGATCGTTCCCAATCTGATGATGAGCGCTTACAACGTCATTCTGATGAGAACCTATTTTACCACCAACGTTCCCATGGAGATCATCGAGGCGGCCCAGATCGACAGCTGCAGCGAGATCGGAATCCTGTTCCGCATCGCCATCCCTCTTTCCAAACCCATGCTGGCCACAGTGGCTCTGTTTTCCGGCCTGGCTTATTGGAACGACTGGATCAACGGCTTGTACTACCTGGTGCGCCGCACGGATCTCTACACTATTCAGAACGTGCTGAACACCATGATGTCCAACGCGGAGTTCTTAGCAAACAACTCCAACGTATCATCTTTGCAGAACGCTAATCTCAGTGTGCCCACCTCCGGTGTCCGAATGGCTATCGCGGTGATCGCCGTGGTGCCAGTCCTGGCCATCTATCCCTTCTTCCAGAAGTTCTTTGTCAAGGGCATTGTAGTAGGCGGCGTGAAGGGATAAACGATCTTAGAAAACATTGAAAGGAGCAATCATCCATGGAATATCAACGGACGTCCCGGTATCTGCCGGGGTGCGACGGAACGAAGCTAGCTGTGGATCTTTACCGGCCCAAAACGGAGGAGAAAGTTCCCCTTCTGGTGAAGGCGGGCAATTCTCCCCGGCGCATGATGTTTGAATCGGATAAGGAAGCGGTCCTCCGGTTTTTAGAGGCGGGCTACGCGGTGGCTTTTGTAGAGGTTCGGGGTATCGGAGCTTCCTACGGAGTGTACGACGGCTTTTTCGGGCCTCGGGACGGCCGGGATATGGAGAAAATTATCAACACGTTGGCGCAGGAGCCATGGTGCACCGGCAAGGTGGGTACCTACGGCGGATCCAACCACGGTATGATCCAGGAGATCACCCTTCTGGAGCAGCCAGAGCACCTGTTCGCTTCCGTTCCCTGTGATTGCAGCATGGATTTCTACGATCAGGATTTCCCCAATGGCGTCAGTGCCCTGCCTTTTCTTCCTGGAGAGCGCCAAGCTCCTCCCCAGGATAGCAATAACCCCATGGCGGAAGCATCTGATTGTCCGGAATTCCCTTTGGGGGATCCGGTAGACGAGGACCCAGCGCCCCATTATCCCATGGCTCAGGAAGCCAGAAAATGCCATCAGAGAAATCTTCCCTTCTTGGGGCAGCACATTCCCAACATGTACCGGGACGACGTTCACCCCTATCTGGGCTACCGGCCCAATATAGATATTCCCGCTTGGGAGCGGATGGATGACGTGCGATTTGGGCGTATTCCTGTGTGGAGTGTGGGCGCTTGGTTTGATCCAGGTTGTACCAACAAGATTCTCACATGGAAGCATTGGGGAGGCAAGCTGCTTTTGGGTCCCTGGCCCCACTGCGGCATCTATTCCGGAAAATCCGATTTCCCCAACGCTGCCTACGACTGGGCGGGGGAGCATCTTCGCTATTTTGACGCCCTCCTAAAAGGGAAGGATTCTGGCAGCCTGTCCGAGCCTCCGGTGTACTATTACACCATGGGGGACGCTCCTGGTAGGGAATGGCATTACGCCGCGGATTTTCCTGTAGAGGGGACCACCTTTCCAAAGCTGTACCTGAGCCCGGAAAACACTCTGGAAGAAACGTCCGCGCCGACCGGAAATTTGGCCTACACTGTTCGCGAGGACGTGGCCATCTATGAGAAAATGGGCCGTATGAACCGGAACATCACTCGAGACATGACCGCCGAGGATGAAAAATCCCTCACATTTACCTCCCAGGTCCTGCCAAAGGATCTGGAGATCACTGGTGTACCCGTGCTGGACCTGTGGGTGACCTCTACTCACACCGACGGCAACTTCATCGCCTGCCTGGAGATGGTCCGTCCTGACGGCACCAGCAGATTCCTCACTGAAGGCATGATCCGAGGTTCCCATGCCAAGGTTCATCCCAACGCTATCTACGCCTCCCTGGGTTTGCCCTATCACCGTGGCTATCGGGAGGATAAAGTGGAGTTGTCCTCGGAAATTCCCATGAAACTGTCCTTCCATCTGGAAGCCACCTCCTGGGTGATTCCCGCTGGGTGCCGGCTGCGGCTGAGTATTTCCTGCGGCGGTTCCGGATTCCAGCAGCCGGAGAACTTCCCAAAGGAAATGCCCACTATCCACGTGTACACTGGGGGAGACTGCCCCTCCGCACTGACCCTTCCTGTGGTCAAGCCCACCGCCACAGTGTTCCAGGGGGATGGATCCAAGCTCCATGTGTTCCGTCGAGCGGTGTACTTAGAGCAAGATGGTCGATTTAACGAATATCCCTGTCTCCAGGCCTATCCACTGGAAAAAGGCGTGATGGTCTACGAGACGGAGGCGTTTACTCTGCGGGTGGAGACCAAGGGCCTGGAGGCCAAAGCCGTTGCTCATGGAAAGAACTTCACCTTTGAGGGGACAGCTGCCTTGCCGGACCGCTATACGTTCGGAGACCAGAGCGGGGAGATCCCCCTGCCGGGAATGCCCTGGGCTCACTGTCCCAAGGCGGACGCGAGAAACCTGTACGTGGCTACGGTGCCTGTAGGAAAGGGTGTCCGAGGGGAGCCCAACCTGCAAATGAGAAATACCTTTGACCTGTTTGTGGACCTAATCTATCCTCAGGGGGAGCGGAAAGATCTTCCCTGCATCGTAAACATCCACGGGTTTGGGGGGACCCATCATCAATTTGAGACCAACACGGAACTGCTTTTAAAGCGGGGATACGCAGTGGCCTCGGTGGACTACCGCTTGTGCCCGCCCAATCGCTGGCCCACCTCCGGCGAGGACGTCCGAGCCTGAATCCGGTACTTAAAGGCACACAGCCGGGAGCTTGGATTGGACCCTGAACGGTTTGGGGTGATCGGCGGTTCCATGGGAGGACATCTCACTGCCATGCTGGCGGCGTGTAACGGTGATCCCACCCAAGAGGGGAAAATCGGCGGCTGCTTAGACCAGAACTGTTCCGTGAAAGCGGCGGCAGCCTATTACGCCTTCACCGATTTCTTCCACTTTGGAGAGGACTCCGCTCAGGTGTGGCCTGCCCAGCCCAACAAGGTGAACCAATCCGACGGGCCTTTTGCGCCTTTGGCCAGCTTACTGGGCCACTTGGGAGAGGGGAAAGGCATGGCGGATATCAAGGCCCATCTGTGGGACAAGGACCCGAAATACCAAGAGCTAATCCGTGCTGCCTGGGAGGCTAGCCCCATTTCCCACGTGACGGAGAACAGCGCGCCTCTGTGCCTGGTCCACGGCATATATGACTGCGGCATCCAGGTGCCCATGGGACAGAGCGTTCGTATGTTCCAGGCATACAGCCAAAAAGGGGTGAAATCTCTGCTGTTGTGCAACAATAACGGCCTGTTTGGAGAGGACCCGGAGGTGAAAAACGCCGTGGTGGAGTTCCTGGTGGCAAGGGTCTGAACAGAATACAAAATTGAGATTCAAAAAGGGATGCCATGAAAGCATGGCATCCCTTTTATATGTCTCTATCTCTTTCTCCGGTTTGTTCCAGCTGGTACTGCTTGGGGGTCTTTCCATATTTCTCCCGAAACAGCCGAATGAAGTAACTCAAGTTGGGCACTCCCACTCGCTGGGCGGTCTCGCTCACCGTCATGGCTTGCCGCAGACAGCGGGCGGCTTCTTCTATGCGCAGGTCATTTAGAAAGGCAAAAGGCGTTTGCCCGGTGTAGCGGCGGAATACTCGAATATAGTGGGAAGGGGAGAGCGCTGCTTGGTCTGCCAGTTGGCGAAGGGTCAGATCCTGCCCCAGAGAGCGTCTCATAAAGGCGATGCTTTCCTTTACCGCCTGAGTCTGAGCATTGCTGGGAAAGGTCTTGGTCTCCAGTAGATGACCGTTTTGCCAGTAGGCTTCCAGCATCGTCAGCAACTCTCGTTCCAGGGAAAATTCCCAGCCCGGTTCCTTTGCCCGGATGAGGGCAACACATTTTTCAAAAGCCCGAACGGTTTCACTGTGACCAGAGGCTTCCTTTCCCAGTCGCAGAGGAAACAGAAGACTTCCCTCGTTCAACCGGTTGAGGAACAGCCCCCTCTCCTGCCCGAGCAGAGGGGAGACCAAAATGTTCAAGTCAAGTACCAGCAGGTCTGCTAGAAGTACTGGATTTTCTTGAGTGGTGCGGTGGAGTAGTTCCCGATTGACGCACACCACATCTCCAGGCTCATACTGATAGTTCTGTCCCTCGATCTCGATGAGTCCTGCCTTCTGGGTGTACATCCATTCCACCTCCCGATGCCAGTGAAGGGGGACCACCACGGTCTCAAAATGGTAGGTGGCCAGAGGGGTGGGAAGAAAATCCCGTTCAGAATGTTCCTCGTATTGCTCGCGCAGTGCCATGGAAAACTCCTTTTGCGCATATAGTGTTAAAAACAGCGCATAAACTGGAAGATTTTTCGCGAAAAAAGCGTTATAGTAGCTATTATAAAGGGGCAGGGAAGGGCCTGTCAACAGAGAGGAAGTGTATTGCCTTGTATCAACTGATGCAAACCAAACCGGAGCTGATCCTGAAAGGGCCCAAGGGGCTGCTCAGATTATACCCGGTCAATGAAAACGGGATCCGAATCACCATGACGGGGCGGGATCATTTTTTGAAGGAGCCGGAGACAGAGAACCTGACCCCGGTAGTGCTGGATAAATCCCCCATCTCTCAGTATCAGGTGGTGGACGGAGAAGGAACCGTCACTCTGAAAATGGCTGCCTTCTCCGTGAAAGTGGACCTGGAGACCGGCGCTCTCACCTATCTGGATCCCACGGGGGCTGTGCTAGTGCGGGAGCCGAAAAAGGGAGGCAAGCACCTGGTGGAAACTCAGGTGACCCGCAATGTGTTCTCTGGGGACGGAGAGTTGGAAGAACGCCACTCCGCCGACGGTGTGAAGGTGGTGGGCGGCTCCTATGAGACGGTGCCGGATCGGACAGCTTATGAAGCCAAAGTGGAATTTATTTTCGGGGACGAGGGCCTGTACGGCTTGGGGTCCCACGAGGAGGGATATGGCAATCTGCGGGGGAAGTCACGGATCTTGTTCCAGCAGAACATGAAAGCCTGTGTGCCCGCCTTCTTTTCCAGTAAGGGGTACGGTTTCCTGTTCGACTGCCGATCCCTGATGACCTTCGAGGATACCGGTTTCGGCTCCTACGTATGGATGGACATTGTGGACGAGCTGGATTACTATTTTCTGGCGGGCCCTAACTACGAAGCCGCGCTGGCAGCCTATCGAAAGCTCACCGGCGGCACGCCCATGCTGCCCAAGTGGGCCTATGGTTATGGTCAGTCCCGGGAGCATTACAAGTCTGCCCAAGAGCTGATCTCCACTGTGGAGGAATACCGCCGGCGGAAAGTGCCCCTCAGCTTTATCATTCAGGACTGGCAGTCCTGGGAGCCTGGAAAATGGGGCCAGAAATCCTTTGACCCTGACCGTTACCCCGATCCTACCGGTATGATGGACCAACTCCACCAGCTCCATGCCGCCTTGATGGTGTCCATTTGGCCCAACCTGAACGGCATGGGGGAGAACCAGAAGAAACTGCTGGAACACGGCCATATGCTGGGCAACCGTTCCACCTACAACGCCCTCAGTAAGGCGGCTCGGGACATGTACTGGAAGCAGGCCAATGAGGGGATCTTCCAGCACGGGGTGGACGCCTGGTGGTGCGATTGCACCGAGCCTTTTGAGGCTGATTGGATCGGCTTTACTCAGCGCCCGGTGCCTCACCGACGGGCGGAAATTGCCACAAATGCCGCCAAAACTTACCTGGACGGCGGCGAGTGGATGACCTACTCCCTCTGTCATTCCCGGGGCATCTATGAGGGCCAGCGGAATGAGACGGAGGAAAAGCGAGTGGTGAATCTGACCCGTTCCTCCTTCGCGGGGCAGCATCGGTATGCCACCATCACCTGGTCCGGTGACATCGGCTCCAACTGGGAGACTTTAAAGCGTCAGGTCCCCGAGGGGCAGAATTTCTCTGCTGCGGGCGAACCCTACTGGAGCTTGGATATCGGAGGCTTCTTCGCTTCTCCCGGAGAGGATTGGTTCCGCACCGGGGAATACCCTCAAGGTTGTGAGGACCTGGGCTATCGGGAACTTTATACCCGTTGGCTCCAGCTGGGCACCTTCCTGCCCATGATGCGTTCCCACGGGGCGGACACCAACCGGGAGATCTGGAATTTTGGGGAAGAGGGCACTCCCTTCTATGATGTGATCGCCAAGTTTATCCGGCTGCGCATGGAGCTGCTGCCTTACATCTATTCCCAGGCCGCCGCGGTTACCCGGAGAAATGACACTTTCTTAAAGCCTCTTGGTTTGGCTTTCCCCAACGATCCCGCCTGTCTGGACGCGGGGGATCAGTTCCTGTTTGGGCCTGCTCTGCTGGTGTGCCCGGTGACGGAGCCCATGTATTATGAATGGGATTCCAAGCCTTTGGAAGGGGTGGAAAAGACCAGAACTGTCTACCTGCCCGCCGGCTGCGGCTGGTACGATTTCTGGACGGGCGCCTATTACCAGGGCGGACGTACCCTGAAAGCGGACGCGCCTCTGGACAAGATCCCCCTGTATGTGAAGGCGGGATCCATCCTACCCATGGGCCCGGCGGTGGAATACCCCGTTCAGGACCCCCATCCGGAGCTGACCTTGCGGGTCTATCCGGGAGCGGACGGCAGTTTTGTCCTCTACGACGACGAGGGAGACTCCTACCGCTATGAGCAGGGCGCCTTCACGGAGACGCCCCTCCGCTGGGACGACGCTTCCCGCACCTTGACCATTGGTCCCCGGAAGGGCTCTTACGAGGGCATGCCCCAAACACAAACGTACCATGTGGTGTTGGGCGACAAGGAGCAGACCGTCATTGTGGAAGGGGAGGACATGTTGCAGGTCACCTTCTAAAACCATTTACAGTGCAAAAAAAGAGAGCTGGGCTTTCACCCGGCTCTCTCTTTGTTTGTAAGGGGAAT
>HF972668.1:43657-47002 GCA_000432995.1 Clostridium sp. CAG:1013 | reverse complement strand
GCCGAAATAAGCGGCGGCGTTGTTGTAGCACACGTCCTGGACCACCTTGCCCACGAAGGCTTCGTCGGCGGTCATCTCACCCCGCTCCATTTTGGCTCCCAGGAAGGAGCAGAGGATGCGGCGGAAATAGTGGTGACGGGGATAGGAGATGAAGGAACGGCTGTCGGTAAGCATGCCCAGGAAAGCACCCAGGTGACCGGTAGCTGTCAGGTCCTTCAGGTGCTGCTCCATGCCCTCCTGATTGTCCAGGAACCACCAGGCGGCACCCCACTGCATCTTGCCCCGGGCCTCTTCGCTCTGGAAGCAGCCAATGAGGGTCATCAGTTCCATGTTCATCTTGGGATGGAGGTTGAACACGATGGTCTTGGGCAGGGTGCCTTCGGTGTTGAGCCGGTCAAACAGCCGGGACAGGTTCTGGATGCTGTCGTCCTGGCCGATGCTGTCATAGCCGGTATCCAGGCCGATGGCCTGACGCATGACGGTGTTGTTGTTGCGCATGGCACCAATGTGCAGCTCCGTCACCAGAGAGTTCTGGGCATAGAGCTTGAACAGGAAATAGGTGAGGTAACCCTTGAACGCATCCTGCTCCTCCTGGGTGAGGGTCTCCCCATTCAGACGCTTGGCGTAAACGGCCTGAGCCTCTTCACGGCTGGCCACGGGGCACACCCGCTGCACAGCGATATCGCAGGCCTTGGTCCCATGAGCGATGAAAGCAGCCAGACGCTCCCGGATCTTCTCCTCCAGCACGTCCAGGGTGGGAACGTCTCCCAGCTTGCCTACGAAGGTCAGGTAGTTTTCGTCCTCGATGTTCATGATCTTGTCCGCGCGGAAAGCGGGGGACACCTGGAACTTATACCCCTTCTGAGCGATTTTCTCAAAGACCTCCAGATCATCGAAGGCCTCGTTGGTGGTGAATACATGGGCCACGTTGGAGCCCTCGATCACCTTCTGGGGGGTGAGCTCATGCTCCTTAATGTAGCGGTTGCAGCTCTCCCAGATCTCCTCAGCGTTAGCTTCGTTGATCTCCAGGTCGCAGTCGAAGAAGGCTTTCAGCTCCAGCTGGGACCAGTGATACAGGGGGTTGCCGAAAGCGGTGCCCAGCACCTTGCAGTAGGCAAGGAACTTTTCCTTGTGGGAAGCGTTGCCGGTGATCAGTTCCTCTTTCACGCCGTAATTGCGTAGCAGCCGCCACTTGTAATGGTCGCCGGAGAGCCAAAGCTCCCACATGTCCTCAAAGGGCTTGTTCTCCAAGATCATGCCCTCAGGCAGGTGGCAATGATAGTCGAAAATGGGCATGTCCTTGGCGTAGTTGTTGTACAACCGTTCCGCGGTCTTGGTGCTCAGCAGAAAATTGTCTCGAATGTAGCTCATTGTTAACTCCTCCGTTATGAATCTATGTCACTATTACAGGGTGACCCCTGTTTTGTGAAAAGCGATCTCCCGCACGCCTTCGCTCTTGCAGTGGTATTCCCCGCTGGCAGTTTTCAGCACCAGCTGGTACAGGCCGTCGGCGTCGGCAGTGTAGGCGTTGAAATCGATCCACCGCTCCTTCCGCTGGGAAAGAGGCGTATTGGTGGCGATCTTCATGGTGGGCACAAAGGTGGAAAATGGCGTGCCCCGGCCGGTGGTGAACAGTACCATCTGACACCCAGCAGCAGCCAGAGCGGAAGCAGAGATCAAGTCGTTGCCCGGTCCCTCTAAAGCGGTGAGCCCCTGGCGTTTTACCTGCTCTCCGTAGCGGATCACATCCACGATGGGGGAACTGCCGCCTTTTTTTACGCAGCCCAGAGATTTTTCCTCCAAGGTGGTGATGCCTCCCGCCTTGTTGCCGGGGCTGGGGTTTTCGTATACAGGAAAACCGTTGTCGGTGTAGTAGCGCTTGAACCGAAGAATCATGTCCCGGTAAGCTTCAAAGACTTCCTGGTTGACGCACCGATCCATGAGCAGCTGCTCCGCGCCGAACATCTCCGGCACCTCGGTGAGCACCGCGCTGCCTCCTGCTGCCACTACCCGGTCGGTGATCTTTCCAACCAGAGGGTTGGCGGTCAGTCCGGAATAGCCGTCGGAGCCGCCGCACTTCAAGCCGATGCACAGCTGGGAAAGAGGCACTCGTTCCCGCTGCAGATCCTTGGCCTGCCGGGCGAAGTCTCGAAGGATCTCCATGCCGTAGGCCAGCTCGTCCTCCACGTCCTGACAGTTGAAGTAGGCCACACCTTCCTGACGGAGAGACTCCATGGCTGCCTTGACACCTCCCAGGGAGTTGTTCTCGCAGCCCAGCCCCACGAACAGCACGAAAGTGGCGTTGGGGTTGCAGGCGGCGCCGCACAGCAGCTTTTTAATGTTCTCCCCGTCGGCACCAAGCTGGGAGCAGCCGAACTGGTGGGGCAGGGTGAAGATCCCGTCGATGGAGCCGGTGACCAACTCTTGTGCTTGGCGTTCCAGCTCCTTGCAAACGGAATTTACACACCCCACTGTGGGAAGAATGTAGATCTCGTTGCGGATACCCGCCCGGCCCCAGGATCGGGGATAGCCCAAGAACCAGCCCTCTTCCGGAGGAAGGGAGCAGTCCTGATAGTGGTAATGGTATTCGGCGTTTTCGTCCAGGTGGGACCGCAGGTTGTGGGAGTGGACCCAGTCCCCAGGCTGGATGTCCTGAGTGGCCCGGCCAATGACCTCCCCATATTTTATCACGAATTCCCCCTGTTTGATAGTCTCCAGGGCCACTTTATGTCCCGCGGGGATAGTCTCGGTCTTTTCCAGCTGGACAGCCACATTATCTTTTTCATTGATTTTCAAAGGGTTCATAGCAGGCTGCCGCCTCCTTCCAGAACCTCCAGATAAGCTTCTACTTGATGGAGGAACCCTTCATAGCGGGTCAAGTCCTCGCCCCAGGCGGTTTCATCCGCCATGAAAGAGGCTACAGTGCCGCCGTTGGCAAAATAGGTCAGGTAGCACAGATCGTCCACCAGGGGGATCTCTCTGCCAGGCAGGACGGAGACGTACCCTGTTTCCCCTTTGCGGGCCTGCTTGTACAGCTCCACCAGATAGGCGAAGCCCTTGGTCATGTGAGGAGGGATGCATCCGTTTTTCTCGTAGTATTCCCGGAAGGAAGGCAGGTCTCTTGCCCGCCACTTGGACACGCTGTTGAGCAGAATGGAGGTGAGCTGGTGGTTTAGATAGGGGTTCTCGAACCGGTCCAGCACGCTGTCGGAAAATTCCTTGGTGGCGGCGATGTCGTCGGACACGAAGGGCACGATCTCCTGGTCCAGGGTTTCCAGCAGGAAAGTTCGAAGCTTCTGGTTTTTCATGCAGTCGTACACCGTAGTCTGGCCTTCCCACAGGCCG
>HF972668.1:3519-43622 GCA_000432995.1 Clostridium sp. CAG:1013 | reverse complement strand
GTGTGGCTGCCATTGAGCACCCGCACCTTCCGCTTCTTGTAGTAGCCGATGTCCTCTGAAAGGATCACGTCGATGTTGTGATGACCCTGAGGGATGTACTGGGCGATATCCCCCTTCTGCTGGACCACCCACAGGCCGAAGGGCTCGCCCACGGCCATGAGGGCATCCTCCTCCCCAATGAGCTGGGTGAGGTGGGCTTTTGTCTCCTGGTCCCGGGGATACCCGGACACGATCCGGTCCACCAGGGTATTGCAGTAGAAGTTCTGGCTGTCGTTCCAAGCTCGGAATTCCTCCGGCAGTCCCCACAGGGAAATGTACTGGTCCACGCAGCGCTTCAGTTCGTCGGCGTTGTTGTCGATCAGTTCCACCGGCAGGAAGTACACCCCCGGAAGTCCCGCCTGGAACCGGCGATAGAGGAACTGGGTGACCTTGGCGGGGAAGGTGATGGTCTCAAAGCCCTCCGGGGCATCGGTATCATGGAAGCAGATGCCCGCCTCGGTGGTGTTGGAGACGATCAGTTTCAGGTCGGGGTCGGTTGCCAGAGCGTAATAGCTCTCCGGGTCCAGGAAGGGATCGATCACCTGGCTGAGGGAGGTGATCTCATACACGTCCTCCACAGGCTGACCGTTCTGGGCGCCCCGGAGCACAATGTGGTAACGGTTGTGCTGGCGGCGGAAGGCCTCCAGGTTTTCGCCGGGGATGGCGGTGACGGCGGTGACGTCCACCTCCATGCCTTCGGATTTCAGGGTGTGAAAATAAGCGTCCACAAAGGTGCGGAGAAAATTGCCTTGTCCGTACTGCAATACTTTTACCATGAGGGAACCTCCTGAATCTGGGAACGGCGCCCGGCGCCTGCCTTGTGATTTCTCCTTCATTATAGCGGCAGGGATTGTTGATTTTCAATGCGATATATGTTAAAATCCCCCTAAATTACATATATATTTGAAAGCGGTGAGGAAAGATGCGGTTTATCGAAGTGGAGCGTTCCGTGCGCAGCGACAGCTGGACTATGCAGGATCTTCACTCTCATCCTCATTATGAGATCTATTACATCTATAAAGGAAGCCGTCAGCTGCTGCTGGCCAATGCCCTCCACCATATCCAGGCCCCCAGCATGATCGTCATCCCTCCTAACGTGATGCACAAAACAGAGGGGGGACCCTTTGAGCGGTACAACATCGATGTGAGCCCAGAGTACCTGAACCCTTTCCAAGCCCATGTCCTTACGGAACGAGCCCTGCGGGTGCTGAAATTCACCCCGGAGCAGAACCAGGTTTTTCTGGAGCTGCTTCGGGAGATGGCGGAGGTCCAAAAGAACGCAAAATACAGCCGATACATCTTGGAAGGGCTTTTTGGGTATTTTCTGGTGAGCCTGGGCAGGGTGGACCTGGCCTCTCAGCCGGGCCTGGCTGTGGAACACAAAGCGCCGCCCCTGGTGTTGAAGGTCATCGATTACCTGTACAGTCACTATCAGGAGCGCCTTACCCTGGATGGCCTGGCGGAGCATTTTTTCGTATCCAAGGCCACCATCATCTACAATTTTAACCGCTATCTCCACTGCTCTCCCATGGACTTTCTGCTGAACCTGCGGCTGACAAAGGCCAAGGAGGAGCTTCTGCGTACGGACAAAAGCATCTGCCAAATTGCGGAGGAGTGCGGGTTTGGTTCTGCCAACTATTTCAGTCTGATCTTCAAGCGGAAGGAGCAGTTGTCCCCGGGCAACTACCGAAAATACCAGCGGGCAAAAACCTGACCTCAACCCTGTGTAAAAAAGTTCTTTGATTCTCGAGGATCCCTTAACAGGAGGAAGTTTCTGTGATAGAATGGGTTTTGAGAAATCATCCCGGCGGTTTTGGGCCGTCGGAAATAGAGGAGGAGCGATCGTTATGAAGCAGAGAAGCGCCCCACAGCGGCTGTTGTGGGCACAGTTTGACGCTCTGCAAATGGGTTCCGGCTGGGATATGGAGGACGTGCAAAAGCCTCAGATCCTGCTGGAGGACGTGTTTGGCGACAGCCATCCTGGCAGCACCCATTTGGGAGGAATCATGGAACAGGCCAAGTATGGCGTGTTCGAGAAGGGCGGCTACCCCGCCCAGTACCACACCACGGATATCTGTGACGGCTGCGCCCAGGGCCACGACGGCATGAACTACATTCTGGCCTCTCGGGAAGCCATTTGCGACATGATCGAGGTTCACGGCTCCGTGTACCCCTGGGACGGCATGATCCTGTCCGCGTCCTGCGACAAGTCCATCCCCGCCCAGCTGAAAGCGGCGGCAAGGCTGAACCTGCCCACCATCTTTATCCCCGGCGGCAGCATGCGTCCCGGTCCCAACATGACCACTTCCCTGGTGGCAGGTGACATCTCCCTGCGTCAGAAGCGGAAAGACGCCATCACCGATCAGGAGATCTGGGACTACAAGCGTACCGGCTGCCCCTCTGTGGGCGCCTGCACTTTTCTGGGCACGGCCAGCACCATGCAGTGCATGGCGGAGGCCCTGGGCATGACCCTGCCCGGCGCCGCCCTGATGCCCGCCACCATGCGGGACATTTTCGCCGCAGCCCGGAGAGCCGGCCGGATGATCCTGCCCCTGGTGGAGAAGAACATCCGGGTCAGCGACATTATGACTCGTGAGGCTTTTGAGAACGCCATCATCGTTCACAGCGCCATTGGCGGCTCTACCAATGCTACCATCCACCTGCCCTCCATCGCTCGGGAGCTGGGAATCACTTTGGAGCCGGAGCTGTTCGACGAGATCAACCACAAGGTGCCCCACCTGGGAAACATCAATCCCAGCGGCCAGCATCTGACCGAGTCCTTCTGGTTCGCGGGAGGCATCCCCATGGTGGAACTGTACTTGAAGGACATGCTCCATCTGGACGTGATGACCGTCACCGGCAAGACCCTGGGCGAAAACCTGGAGGACCTCCAGCGGGACAATTTCTTCGAGCGGAACCTGGGCTACCTGCACAATTACGGCCTGGAGCGGGATCAGGTGATCTTCCCCGTGGACAAGGCGGAGGAAAAGGGCTCTGTGGCTATTCTCCGGGGCAACCTGGCGCCGGAAGGGTCCGTCATCAAGTATTCCGCGTGCAGCCAGGAGATGCGGGAACGGGAAGGCCCCGCCCGCGTGTACAACTGCGAGGAGGACGCCTACCAGGCGGTGGTGGACGGCAAGGTTGAGCCGGGAGACATCCTGGTGATCCGCTACGAGGGACCCAGAGGTTCCGGTATGCCGGAAATGCTTATGACCACTGAGGCCATCGTCTGTGATGAGAAGCTCAATGGCACTGTGTCCTTGGTGACGGACGGCCGGTTCTCCGGCGCTACCCGAGGGGCCGCCATTGGCCACGTGTCCCCGGAAGCCGCCAGTGGCGGACCTTTGGCTTTCATCGAGACCGGGGATATCATTGCTTACAGTGTGGAACGCCGCACCCTGGACGTGGTGGGCATCCAGGGGAAAAAGCTGCCCCCGGAGGAGATCGCCAAGGTTCTGGAGGAACGGGCTAAGCAGGGTGTGATCCCCCGCCCCGCCCGGAAGGGACTTTACAAACGGTATACCAGCCATGCTCTTTCCGCCATGCAGGGCGCGGGTTATGACGATTGACACACATCACAGGAAAGGAAGCGCAATATGAACGCGAAATGGATCACGCCGGCAGTGACGGCGATGGACGAACTGGGCCACATCGATATAGAGGCCAACAAGAAGATCTATGATTTCCTCATTGAAAAGGGCATGGACGGCCTTCTGCTTCTGGGAAGTATCGGCGAGTTCTTCGCCATTCCCGTGGAGGAGAAGAAGCAGCTGATTCGGGAGGCTCTGGCACATATCAATGGCCGAGTCACCGTGTACGTGGGCACCGCGGACATGAACTTGGATGTCTGCGTGGAGCTGTCCAACTATGCTCTGGACCAGGGCGCGGACGGTGCCATGGTTATCTCTCCCTTCTATTTCAACCTGCCCGACAGCGCTATTCTCAACTTCTACAATACCCTGGCTCAGCGGGTTCATGGACCCCTGCTGCTGTACAATTTCCCGGACCGCACCGGCTATGACCTGCGGCCTGACCTGGTGTATCAGCTGGTGTCTCAGAACAAGAACATCGTGGGCATCAAGGATACGGTGGGCACTATGGGTCATACCCGTGGCCTGATCCAGAAGGTGAAGAAGGAATTCCCCAACTTCCTGGTGTACTCCGGGTTTGACGAATTCTTTGGCCACAACATTCTCTGCGGTGGTGACGGTTGCATCGCGGGCTTGTCCAACTTCGCCCCGGAAGTGGCTTCCGGTTACGCTCAGCGGGCCCGGGAGGACGACCTTGCCGGCATGGCGGAATACCAGCAGAAGATTGACAGTCTGATGGCTATTTACGATGTGGCGCCTCAGTTCGTGCCGGTGATCAAGAAGGCCATGGCTCTTCGGGGCGTGGCCATCGGTCCCAGCTGTGCCGCTCCCATGCTTCCCGCCACCCAGGAGGAGACGGAGAAGATCCAGGCTATTCTCTCCAAGGAAGGTCTGCTGGAACAGTAAGTGTTCCAGTTTACCCTGACGGTTTTACTACTTTCCAAATTTGCAGCAACATAGAGGACTGCCGTTTTTCCACGGCAGTTCTTTTTTTGTGTGGAAACCTTTTGGGGGCGGGGTTGTTCATTGGGGGAAAAAGTGTTACCATAAAACTGAAAGAGAGATCAACGTCTGTGAGACGCGGAACAATACCCTGTGAAAAGGAGGCGGCGGGTGTGAAGAACGTCTATATCGTAACGGGAGCCAGCGGGTTTTTAGGCAGCAACCTGGTGCGCCTGCTGACCCAGGACCCGGAAAACCAAGTGCGGGCCCTTGTTTTGCCGGGGGATCCGAGCCCCGGACTGGAAGGGCTTTCCTGCCAGATCTATTATGGGGACGTGACTCAGGAGGAGACTCTGGAAGAACTGTTCCAGGTCCCGGAGGACGTCCAAGTGTTTGTGATCCACTGCGCGGCGGTGGTTTCTATCAAATCTAAGAAAGACCCAAAACTGTATCAGGTCAACGTGGAAGGCACCAAACACGTGGTGGAAAAGACGCTGGCTGTGGGCGGAAAACTGATTTATGTAAACAGCGTCCACGCCATTCCGGAAAAGCCCAAAGGCCAGACCATTCGGGAGGTGCGTTGGTTCGATCCTGACCAAGTAGAGGGTCAGTACGCCAAAACAAAAGCTCAGGCGGCCCAGCTTGTTCTGGAGGCTGTGTGGCACCAAAAATTGAACGCCTGTATCGTCCAGCCATCGGGGATGATCGGTCCCTACGATTACAGCGGCAGCCATTTGACCCAGTTGTTTCTGGACCTGTGCAGTGGTCAGCTGAGGGCAAGCGTCAAGGGCGGCTATGATTTCGTGGACGTGCGGGATGTAGCTCAGGGCATTCTGGAGGCATGCAGCCGGGGAAGACCGGGAGAATCCTATATCCTGTCCAACCGACGTGTGGAGATTCGAGAGCTGCTGGATCTGATCAGCCAGGCTGCACGGCGGAAAAAAATCAAAGTGGTATTGCCCATGTGGTTGGCAAGAGCTACGGCGCCCCTGTCAGAACTCTACTATGCGGCGCTGCACCAGCCTCCACTGTATACCTCCTACTCTCTGTACACTCTGCGGGCCAATTCCCAGTTCTCTCATCATAAGGCTACGTTGGAACTGGGGTATCAGCCTAGGGAGCTGTCGGAGACGGTGGAGGATACTGTGAGCTGGCTGGAAGAAGCGGGGATGATCGCCCCACTGACCGGAAAGGAGAACCAATGAGTTTACCCATAGAAACGGCCTTTCACAAGTTGATCGTATCCTGCCAGGCACTTCCTGAGGAGCCGCTGCATTCCTCCTTTATCATGGGGCGGATGGCTCTGGCAGCAAAAGAGGGAGGGGCCGGCGGCGTCCGGGCCAATTCCCTGGAGGATATCCGAGAGATCCAGCGAGTGGTGGATTTGCCCATCATTGGCATCATCAAGAGAGATTATCCCGGCAGCCCGGTGCGGATTACACCGACCCTGCGGGAAATGGACGAATTGATGGAAGCGGAGCCCGCGGTGATCGCCGTGGACGCCACTTGTCGTCTTCGTCCCGACGGCAGCACTTTGGAGGAGTTCTATACCAAAGTGCGGGAGAAGTATCCACGGCAGAAGCTGATGGCGGATTGTTCCACCTTAGAAGAGATGCTCCGGGCGGACGCTTTAGGGTTTGACTTTATTGGAACCACTCTGGTGGGCTATACTCAGGAGAGCCAAGGGCATAAGATCGAAGCGGACGACTTTGAGTTGATCCGCCAGATCGTCAAAATGGCTCGCCATCCGGTGATCGGCGAAGGGAATCTGAATACCCCGGAAAAAGCCCGCCGGGCCATGGAACTAGGGGTGTACAGCGTGGTGGTGGGATCCGCCATCACTCGGCCCCAGTGGATCACAAGCACCTTTGTTCAGGCCCTGGAACAGGGAAAGTGACGGAGAAGCCGAGAGGCCAAAGCTGATACCGCGATGCCGGGAATGTGAAATATCCAGAGAAAAATGCCGGAAGGGCGGGGGAAACCGAGATAATTCCCCCGCTCTTTTTTATTTTAGCCTTTCTTGGTCTTGCAGTTTTGAAAGGGTGGTGCTATAATTTCGCGGAAAGGACGGGTTGTCCTTACAACTTTGGGGAAAGGAGCTTTTTCAAAAAATGGAAGGAGCCTTTTACACAGGGAAATACCGCAGTCTTTTTGAGGAGTGTGGTTATTCCAAGGAAGAGATCCAGCGGAAGGTGGAAGACGCTTTCCAGACCATTTTCTACGGCCCGGAGGACCAGAGGTTCTACCACACTGCCGGGGAAGACATGGGTTATCTGGAGGACACGGGCAACCATGACGCCCGCACGGAAGGCATGTCCTACGGCATGATGATGTGCGTGCAGATGGACAAAAAAGAGGAGTTCGACCGTATTTGGAAGTGGGCCAAGACCAACATGTACCTGACTGAGGGAGAAAACGCCGGGTACTTTGCATGGTCCTGCGGGGTGGACGGTTCCAAGAACGCTTTTGGCGCCGCACCCGATGGGGAAGAGTATTTCGCCATGGCTTTGTTTTTCGCTTCTCATCGGTGGGGCGACGGGGAGGGGATCTTCAATTATTCCCAGGAGGCCCGGAACCTGCTCCATGACTGTGTCCACAAAGGGGAGGAACCTGGTACGGGACGTGCCATGTGGGACCCGGACAACAAGCTGATCCGGTTTATCGCCGAGCGGGATTTCTCCGATCCCTCCTACCATCTGCCTCACTTCTACGATCTGTTTTCTCTGTGGGCCAATGAGGAGGATCGTCCCTTCTGGAAAAAGGCAGCCAGAGCCAGCCGGGAGTATCTCCATAAGGCATGCCATCCCGAGACTGGCATGAGCGCTGAGTACGCCGCTTATGATGGCACGCCCCAGGTGACCAAGCCGGGCGAGTTCGGCGGACGCCACGACTGGTTTTACAGCGACGCCTACCGCACCGCCGCCAATATCGGCCTGGACTATTCCTGGTTTGCCGCCGATCCCCAGCAGCGGACCATCGCGGCCAATATCCAGAAGTTTTTCACCGAGAAGCAGAACGGCTCCACCGAAGGTGTGTTCCTGATCGATGGTACGCCGGTGCCGGACATGAAAGCGCTCCACCCCGTGGGATTGCTTGCCACCTTGGCGGAGACTTCTCTAGCCAGTGACGGTGCTTACGTGAAGGAGTGGGTCTGCCGGTTCTGGGAGACTCCTCTCCGCCAGGGAGATCGCCGCTACTATGACAACTGCCTGTACTTTTTTGCCCTGCTGGCTCTCAGCGGGAACTACCGCATCTGGTAAATTGATTTAGGAGGATTTAGACATGATCGAAAGACAGTACAAACTGGACCCCGCCTGTGGGGAGACCTTTTACAATCACTCTGATTACTGCGTGGGCACGGGCCGTATGGGTCTGGCCCTTCATCGGGAATACTTTGAGCAGCTGAAGCTGGTGCAGGAGCAGATCGGCTTCTCCTACATCCGAGGCCATGGCCTGTTCTGCGATGATATGGCTATCTATCAGGAGCGCAAGGACGAAAACGGGAATATCGTGCCCGAGTATAACTTCACTTATCTGGACCGCGTCATGGACAGTTACCTGGAAGTAGGCATCCGTCCTTTCCTGGAGCTGGGTTTCATGCCCAAGAAAATGGCTTCTGGCGACCAGACCGTGTTCTACTGGAAAGGCAACGTGACTCCTCCCAAGACCTATGAGGCTTGGCAGGCCATGGTCCAGGCCCTGCTGCGCCACCTGTTGGAGCGCTATGGTGAAGATGTTCTCACCTGGCCCATCGAGGTGTGGAACGAGCCTAACCTGGCTGGTTTCTGGAAAGATGCGGATATGCAGGAGTATTTCCGTCTGTTCCAAAAGACTCTGGAAGCCATCAAAGAGGTGGACAGCCGGTTCCAGGTGGGCGGTCCCGCCATCTGCGGCGTGAGAGACGTGGAGTGGATGCAGGAATTCCTGGATTTCTGCCATGACAACGCCCTGCCCCTTGATTTTGTCACCCGTCATATGTACGCATTTGAGACTCCTGCTGAGGATGGTCATTACAGCTACGCTGGTCTCCGTGATCCTGAGATCGGTATTGAGGAGCTGCGTCGTTCCCGGCAGATCATCGACAGCTTCCCGGAGTACAAGGGCATGCCCATGCACATCACGGAGTTCAACACCTCCTATCGTCCTGACAGCCCTGTTCATGATACCACTCGGAACGCCGCGTACATTGCCCGTCTGTTGGCCGACCTGGGCGAGATGAATGAATCCTACTCCTACTGGACCTTCGGCGACGTGTTCGAGGAGATGGGTATTCCCTTCACTCCCTTCCACGGCGGTTTCGGCCTGGTAGCCAATGGCTGCATTCCCAAGCCCACCTTCTGGAGTTTTGCCTTCTTCAAACAGCTTCAGGGCAAGTGCCTGCTGCGGAATAAGGAGTCCGTGGCAGTGCGCCGTGAGGACGGCACCGTAGCAGGTGTGGCCTGGAACTTGGGCCAGGAGACTCATGGCGACACCAGCCTCACCTTCACGCTGCCTGGAGAGGGTCAGTGGTGCCTGCTCACTCGCACTGTGGATGAGACCCACGCCAATCCCTTGAAGGTCTGGCACGATCTGGGCGAGCCTGCTCATCTTTCCAAGACACAGAAGCAGCTCCTTCAGGAGAGCGCTGTTCCCGGCCTGGAGACCAAGCTGCTGGAGGCGGAAAACGGAGAGGTGAAGTTCACCCTCGACCTGTCTGAGAACTCCGTCCAGTACTTTGAGCTGATCCCTGTGACCCACTGCGGTGACGTGGGCTATTCCTACGAGCGCGCTGTGAAGGGCTGATCCCCTTCCTCTGAAAAAGAGTAAAAACACCCCCGGTCAGAACGTTTGAAACGTTCCCGAACCGGGGGTGTTTTATGTTATGATTTAAAAAGCTATGAGCTTACTGCGCCACAGTCACAGAAGTGATGTGGGGGTTGACACCCTCATACCAGTACAGGAAGCCCTCGCAGTCGATGGTCTGGCCCACTTCCAGAGCGGTGACAGCCTTGTACACCTCGGTGGTGTTGTCGCACAGGTAGGACTCCACGGTGAAGGTGTAGGTCTGGCCGTTGTAAGAAACGTTGAAGTACAGGTCATCGCCGTCGGCGCCGGAACCATCATAGTTGTACAGGAAAGCAGCCTCGTTGCCGTTGGCATCGGTGCTGGCTTCCACAGTCAGACCCTTGAAGGCAACCTTCTCGTTCTGATGAGACTCCAGCTCATCGGTGCCCAGCATCTCGGTCACGTCCAGAGGCTCAGCCACGAAGGTGTCGCCTTCCACGATGCTGTCAAGCTGGCCGTCCATGATCTCGATCTCGCCGGACCACTCGCTCTTGAAGCCGGTCACCTGGATGCAGGTGCCTTCTGTCATGGCGTCGTAGTCTTCCTGGGAGCACTTCATGTCATAGGCGAAATAGCCGCCGTCCTTGTCCTGCAGATACACAGTGGCGGTACCCTGCTCGGCGTAGTAAGACTGCTTAGCCTGAACATAAGCCTGGATGGTCACTTCGCTGTCCAGCTCAGCGGCCATGTACTCGTCGTAGGACAGAACTTCACCGGAAGCTTCGTCGCTCTCCTCGGAGGCAGTGTCCTCTTCGGAAGCGGTTTCGGAGACAGTGGAAGACTCGGAAACGGAGCTTTCGGAAGCCACGCTGGAATCGGAAGCAGCGGAGCTTTCAGTGGTGGTGCTGCCGGCGCAGGCGGCCATGGAAGCGGCCAGGCAGAGAGCCAGCAGAGTGCAAACGAACTTACGCATAGTGATTCTCCTTTGTTGTGAATAACGTAGGGGCGTATTCCGGGCTCACAATACCTGTGGGAATGGGATCCTGCTAGGCTTGAGCCCCCTTACGCCTGTTCCAAAACAAACGGCCATA
Organism: Clostridium sp. CAG:1013; assembly: GCA_000432995.1. Taxonomy (GTDB): domain Bacteria; phylum Bacillota; class Clostridia; order Oscillospirales; family Acutalibacteraceae; genus Acutalibacter. Next base: position 33,196 of record HF972668.1, on the reverse strand, counting down.
TTATAGCGCCATTTTTTCAAAAAGTCAACCGCGGCGGGTGGGGGAAGAGGCGTTTTCCCGCCGTCTCCCACGGAGCCATTTCACCGCTAGATAGACCAGGATCAGCACCCACACACCAGCCAGCGTCGCCAGCAGGGCCACCGCTGTGCCCGGCAGAGGACCCAGATCCGTTTTCCCACCGGTGGGGGAGGAAGCGTCCAAATGATACAGCGCCTGGGTATCTGTGTAAAGTTGCTGGATGGTGGACTGGTCCACGGTTTGGTTCCGCCGCACGGATTTGGTCACGTCTTCAATGAGTTGTCCCGCAGCGTTGCGCAGGGAGGTGGATCCGTTGAACACCGGGGTGGTGAAGGTGTTGTCCAAGTTATTCAGAAGCAGCTTTGCCGCGTCGATCTTTACCTGGTAGTACGTGTCGTTATCTTCCCCAGCTCGGGAGAGGTAATCTTGATACTCCGGGTTCTGCTGAGCCTTGGTGGTCACAGGCACGTAACCCTCGGTCTGGGAGTAGGCTATCTGTACCGAGTCAGTGAGCAGGTATTGAGTGAACAGCCAAGAGGCCAGCACCTCCTGGGAATCCTCCTTGTTAAAGATACAGATGGAGGGTCCTTGGGAGATCATCTTGGGGTTGTCGGGGTCAAACTGAGGGATCTCCATGACAACCGTCTCAAAGTCCACGATCTCCTCTTCAGCAATGTCCACCAAGGGGGCGTCGCTGCCCATCCAGGTGGCACCGGCAGTGGAGTCGATGGCGAATACGCACTGACCGGCGTTCAGGAAGTTGGCGGGATAGCCGGAGATCTTGAAGGTGGAGAAGGCTCCGGAGGCAGTGTGGTCGGCGATGCCCAGCAAAAGGTCGGTAGTGGTGTCATTGAAGAGCTGAATATCTCCCGCCTCCGTGGAATACCCTGCATCCAGCTGACGGAGCATCTGGATCATCATGTTGTCGGTGGATTTGTAAATGAAGGGGATCAGCACCTGCTGACCGTTGAGAGAATAGGTCCCATCGTCTCCCAGTGTGGAGGCCGCTGCTTCACTGACTTCCCAGATGAAATCCCAGGTCAGGGTCTCCGGAAGTGTGTAGCCCAGAGCTTCTACAAAGTCTTTGTTTACATAACACGCCTCGGTGGACCGCATGTAGGGCACGCCGTAATAGGAGCCGCCCAACTTGCATTCCTCTAAAAACTGAGGCACGATTTCCTCCTTGGTAGGGGAGTCAAACTTCACCTGACTGCCGCCCAGTCCGTATTCCGGATCGTCGAACAGCTGATCCAGAGGGACCACCACGTTGTCGCCGGTCATGTAGGTAGCGATGTGGTCCGGGTAGGTGATGCACACGTTGGGAGTGGTCTGGGTGGCAATGTTGGTGATCACATCGTTGTAAATGTCGCCGTAGTCGGTGTACAGCCGCAAAGTTACGGTGATGTTGGGATACAGATCCTGAAATTCCTCAATGGCCTGCTTGTAGATCTCCGTCTGGCGCATGTTGGTGTCGTTTTTCGCCCAGAAGGTGATCTCGTACTCCTGGGATTCCTCCAGCTGTTCCGGCACTGAGAACGCGGTCTGTTCCTGACTGCCGTGACATCCGGAGAGGAACACCAGACAGAGGGAGAGCAGCAGGACCAGGCATAAGCGTGATTTTTTCATCCTTTGGTCCCTCCTCTGGAAACGCCTTCCATGATCTTTTTCCGGAAGCCTAAAAACAGCAGGATCAAGGGCACGGAAATGACTACCACCGTGGCCATCATGGCGGGGATATTCTCCCGGCCGAAGCCGTTTTCCCGGATCTCCTGGATGCCGTTGGATACCAGAAAATAGGCGGGATCGTCAGTGATGAGCCGGGGCCACACGTAGGAGTTCCAGCACTCGATAAGTTTTAAAATGGTGATGGTCACCAGGGTTGGTCGGCAGATGGGGATCATTACCTTCCACAGGTATTTCAGGTCCGAGGTACCGTCCACCTTGGCGGCTTTGTAAAGCTCCACCGGTACCTGCTCGAAGTTCTCCTTCAGCAGGTAGATGTAGAACACCGAGGTGATGGAGGGGAGGATCAGACCCAAAAAGCTGTTGCGCAGGTCTAGGTTTGTGATGGTGACAAAGTTTGTGATGACCACCAGCTCCGTGGGGATCATCATCATAGACAGAAACAAACCGAACACCAGGTTTTTGCCCCGGAACCGCAGCCGGGCAAAGGCGTAAGCTGCCAAAGTGCTCACCACCACCATGGCGGCAGTAGTGGCCACAGAGAAGATCAAGGTGTTCAGCAGGTAGCCCCCCAGAGGCACCGCGGTAAAGGCGTTCTGATAGTTTTCCAGGGTGGGGGACAGGGTAAAGAATACGGGAGTGTGTTCGCTGTTGTAGGCGCCGTAGCTCTTGAAGGAGGTGAGCACCATCCAGTAGAAGGGGAACAGCACCACTACAGCCCACACGCTGAGAAACAGGTAAGTGAGAGCAGAGCGGAGGCCGTTCTTCCGGCGAAAAGCCCCCTGGCTTTTTTGTGTGTCAGTATGATTCATGGCAAGCCCTCCTTAGTCCTGGACCCGCTTGCGGGTGACAAGCAGGTTGACGCAGGTGATGGTCAGCACGATGACGAACAGGATAATGGCTGCCGCTGAAGCGTAGGAGGGGTAGCCGCCACTGTCTCCGTAGAGCATGTCGTACACATACCCCACGATGGTGTTCATTCCCGCGGCGTTCAGATCGGTGCCGAAGAGAGCCACCGCGTCGCTGTATGCCTTGAAGGCCCCGATAAAGCCGGTAATCACCAGGTAAACGATCATGGGGGAGATCATGGGCAGGGTGATGCGGAAAAAGATGCGGGTCCGGGAGGTGCCGTCCACCCGGGCAGCCTTATAATACTCCTCGTTGACGGAAGCCAGAGCGCTGGTGAGCACCAAGATCTTAAAGGGCAGTACCACCCAGATGGTGTAGAAGCACAGCACAAACATCTTGGCCCAGTGGGGGCCGTTGATGAAGTCAATGGGGCCAGCTCCGAACCAGCTGAGCGTCAGGTTCACCAAGCCGTCGGTGTACTCAGTGCGCTGGAACAGCACCATGAACACCAGGCCCACCGCCAGGGTGTTGGTGACGTAGGGCAGGAAGTAGATGGTCTGGAACAACTGCCGCAGGGGCCGGATGGAGCTGAGGGCCGTGGAAATCAGCAGCGCCAGTACGGTGGAACAGGGCACGGTGATAATCACCAGCACGAAGGTGTTCTCCACCGCTTGCAGGAAGTAGGGGTCGTGGAGCACATAGGAGTAATTGTACAGTCCCACCCCTTGGTAGGTTTGGGAGGCGAAGTTGTAACATTCCTCCACGGAGTAGATCAGTACGTCGATGAGCGGATAGATCAAGAACGCGCCCAGCAGTACCAGAGACGGCAGCAGGTAAAGCCAGGCTTTTTTGGAATTGCGGTCCATGGATATTCCCTCTTTTCAATAAAACCCGGGTTCGTTAAGAGCGGTCCTCGGAGGTGGTGTCAAACGGGATGCGTTCCTCTGTCTCCCGGTGGAACAGGAACACTTTTTCCGGGCGCAGGGCAAACCGCACTGTTTTCCCGGAGGGGTCCACCTGCTTTTCCGACTGGATGATAGCTCGGATGGCCCCGGACCGGCAGGCGGGATGGGCACAGACGATGCTGGTGTCCCGGCCTAGCACTTCCACCCGGTCCAGCTGACAAGACACCGGGCCTTGAGGCGCGGGGAGGAAGCCCTCCGGTCGGATGCCTACCCAAACCTCTCCATCGGGAGCGCCGGGAACGGAAAGCACCTTCTGGCCGTCCAGTACCAAGGAGCCGTTTTTCACAAGTCCCTCAAACACGTTGATGGGCGGAGTGCCCAGGAATTTGGCAACAAACAGGTTCTGAGGATCGTCGTAAACCTGCTGGGGAGCTCCCTGCTGCATTAGGACCCCTTCTTTCATCACTACGATCCAGTCGGAAATGCTCATGGCCTCCTCCTGGTCATGGGTGACAAACAGAGTGGTGATGCCGGTTTTTTTCTGGATCTTGCAGATCTCCTCTCTTGTTTGGAGACGCAGTCGAGCGTCCAGGTTGGAGAGAGGCTCGTCAAGCAGCAGGACCCGAGGCATCTTCACCAGGGCCCGTGCGATGGCAACTCGCTGCTGCTGACCGCCGGAAAGCTCTTTGGGCCTGCGTTCCAGAAGCTCCTCAATCTGCACCAGCTGGGCGGTCTCCAGGGCCCGGCGGCGCATCTCCTGACGGGAGGGCCGGTCCTTGCCCTTCAAGTTTTCCAGCGGGAACAGGATGTTCTGCATTACGGTCAAATGGGGGTATAGGGCGTAGTTCTGGAACACCATGCCCACTCCCCGCAGCTCGGGGGCCAGGTTGGTCACGTCCTCCTCCCCGAAAAAGATCTTGCCGGAGGTGGGCCTTTCCAGCCCGCAGATCATGTTCAGCGTGGTGGACTTCCCGCAACCGGAAGGCCCCAGCAGACCCACCAGCATTCCGTCCGGAACCTGGAAGGACAGATCCCGCACTGCGGTGGTCTCACCCTGGGCTTTTCTGCCCCTGGCGGGGAACCGCTTGGTGAGATTTTCCAGCGTGATATTCATTGAAATTCCATCTCCCTGCGAAAGCGTTTTTTACCTGACGATTATAGCAGATTTTTTTCTCTATCTCAAGGGAATCGGCCTGTTCCCGGGCTTGATGAAGGGAGGGATGGCTCTTTCCACGGAAAACCGCTTGACAAGGAAATGTTTTTGGCTATAATCAAGTTAAAGTTGTGAATTAGATATCTAATTCACGCTGCGGGAAAAGCTCGCGGCAAAGCAGGATTCTTTTTGGGAGGCATGATTTTATGGCAAAGAAAGCGAAAGTGACCCTTCACCCCAAGTTTACCATCGGGGAGATCTCTCCCCGGCTGTACGGTGCCTTTATGGAGCCCATTGGCACCATTGTCAACGGCAGTATGTACAATCCCAAGCACCCGACCGCGGACGAGAACGGTTTCCGCCGGGACTTCCTCCAGGCCCTGAAAGAGACCGGCCTGCCCGCACTGCGGCTGCCGGGAGGTAATTTCGTTTCCGGCTGGGAGTGGAAGGACTCCATCGGCCCTAAGGACCAGCGGAAGGCCCACCTGGACTTGGCTTGGCACCAGTATATCCCCAACGACGTGGGACACGACGAGTATCTCCAGTGGGCGGAGCTGGCTGGAACAGAGCCCATGTATACCATCAACCTGGGTACCGGCACCATCTTGGACGCTATCCACATCGCAGAGTACACCAATCATGAGGGAGGCACCTATTGGTCCGACCTTCGGAAGAAGTACGGCCGTGAGAAGCCTTATGGGGTCAAGACCTGGTATCTGGGCAATGAGATGGACGGTCCCTGGCAGATCGGCTCCTGGGAAAAGGATCCCAAGGGCTACGGCGTGCTTGCCAACGAGGTTTCCAAAGCCATGAAGTGGGTGGACGGCTCCATCGAGACGGCGGTGTGTGCTTCTTCTTCGCCCTTCCTGGCCCACTATCCTCAGTGGGATCTGGAAGTGCTCCAGGAGTGCTACAACGCGGTGGACTATGTGTCCATGCACCACTACCATACGGCCGCGCCCGGCAACTATGCCCAGTTGTTGGGTGGCTCGGCTTACATCGAGGACTACATTGAGACGGAGGCAGCTTTGTGCGATTTCGTTCAGGCGAAAATGCGTTCTCCTCGGAAGCTGATGCTTTCCTTTGACGAGTACGGCGCTATGTCCCGGCCTTTGGAGGGGATCCGTCATCCGGGCTGGGGTCCTTACAACCTGTACGCGTCCCACTACAAGTTCAGTCCGGAGGATACCTATGTCCGCCATGATCCCAACAATATGGAACAGCGTCGCTTCCCTGGTGGGGACATGGTGGGAGCTCTGGGCAACACCAGTACGCTGCTGGCATTCCTGCGCCATGCGGACCGGGTGAAGATCGGCTGCATGACCGGCGGTCTGGCCACGCTTTGCGCTACGGATCGAGACCATGTCTGGAAGACCGCTGCCTACTATCCCTTCCACCAGCTGATGGAATACGGCAGGGGCGTCTCTCTCCGGGTGGCCGTGGACTGCGAGACCTTTGACCTGCCCGCCTACGCCGTAAACGATACGTCCCAGTATCCCTCCAAGGAAGGCCTGCCCTTCGTGGATACCGCCGCGGCTTATGACGAGGAGAACGGTACCCTGAACCTGTTCGCCATCAACCGTGACTGGGAAGGGGATACGGACGTGGAACTGGATGTTTCCGCCTTTGAGGGCTACCGGTTCGTGGAGCAGATCCAGCTTTACAGCGACGATATGGAAGCAAAGAACACCTATGAGGCGCCGGATACCATTCTTCCCACTGTGAGCGATACTGCCAAGGAGGAGAACGGAGTGGTCACTGCCACCATGAAGCGGCTGTCCTGGAACGTGTTCCGGTTCGTTAAAGAGTAAAAACCTGTACCCAGCCTATGAAAAAGGAGGGAGATCAAGTGAGAACACCGTTGCATATGGCCCTGATCGCAGCTTCCGATGCCCACCGGAAACGGAGCTTTGGGGAGTTTGCCAGTCTGGGACTGACCAAGGGGCAGCCCAAGGTGTTGGCCCATCTGTTGGGGGAGGAAGGACTTTCCCAAAAGGAGCTGGCCAAACGTTGCGGAGTGGAACCCGCCACTATGACCGTTCTTTTGCGGCGTATGGGGGAGAGGGGGCTTATCCGCAAAGAAGAGGTGCGGGTGTCCGGGGGCAAGCGTTCCTATAAGATCTACCTGACGCCCCAAGGTCGGGAAGCGGGCCGGAACGCCATGGACGTCATATGGCGGATGGAAGAGAAAAGCTACCGGGGATTCACCCAGGAAGAAAAAGATCAGTTGATCTCCCTGCTGGAACGGGTAGTGAGAAATCTGGACGTGGAGTGATAGAGCAGAAAACTCCGGACAAAAAACGGTTGTCTTTCCCATGAAATGATGTAAAATATAAGTAATGGAAGAGGAGGGAGCCGTCAGGTTTCCCTCCTCTCAAAATACTACTGGCGGAATCGCTATGGGAAAGGAAGGTATCCTAATGTTATATCCGATTTTAACTCCCTCTCGTCTGTTGAGCGATCTGGGAGGCGTGTGGGACTTTAAGCTGGATGACGGACACGGCTTTGAGGATCAGTGGTACGCTTCTCCCTTGGAGGACCCCATGACCATGCCGGTGCCCGCCTCCTACAATGATTTAAAGGAAGGCGTAGATTTTCGGGATCATTACGGCTGGGTATTTTACCAGAGGAAAATCGCTGTGCCGGCGTTCGTAAAAGGACAGCGGGTGGTGCTGCGTTGCGCCGCGGTGACCCACCATGCAAAAATCTACCTGAACGGCGAGATGATCCGGGAGCATCGGGGCGGTTTTCTGCCCTTTGAGGTGGAGGTCACAGATCTGCTGTGGGACGGGGAGGACAACCTGCTCACCATCGCTGTGGACAACGTGATCGACTACACCACGCTTCCGGTGGGCGGACAGTCGGATATGCTGGGAGACGGGAGAGGCCCTGTCTCGAAAAAGCCCCAAAACCGTCCCAACTTCGATTTCTTCAACTACTGTGGCATCACTCGTCCGGTGAAGCTGTACACCACTCCCAAGGACTATATTGCCGACATCTGGGTGACACCGGAGGTCTGCGGTCAAAACGCCAAGCTCACCTATACCGTGGAAACGGTGGGAGAGGGGGAGTGCCTAGTGGAAGTATTCGACCGGGAGGGCAATAAGGTGGCCCAGTCCCAGGGAACCCAGGGAGTCTTGGAGATCGAGAACGTCCACCTGTGGCAGCCCTTGAATGCGTATCTGTATGATATTCGGGTCACCTTTGGCCAGGACGTGTACACCCTGCCCTACGGCGTGCGGACTGTGAAGGTGGAGGGGAACAAATTTCTCATCAACGGCAGGCCCTTCTACTTCAAGGGTTATGGCCGCCACGAGGACACATTCCCCAACGGCCGGGGTATGAATCTGCCCATGAACACCAAGGATATGTCCCTGATGAAATGGCAGGGGGCCAATAGTTTCCGTACCAGTCACTATCCCTACAGTGAGGAAATGATGCGCCTGTGCGACCAGGAAGGGTTCGTGGTCATCGACGAGACCACTGCCGTGGGGCTCAATTTCCAGTTTGGCGGCGGGGCCAATTTCAATGGCCAGAAGGTGGAGACCTTTGACAAGGAGCACGGCGTCCAGACCCAGGAGCATCATAAGGAAGTGATCCGGGACCTGATCGCCCGGGACAAGAACCATGCCTGTGTGGTGATGTGGAGCATCGCCAATGAGCCGGACTCCGCCGCACCTGGGGCCTACGAGTATTTCGCACCCCTGTATGAACTGGCCCGAGAGCTGGACCCCCAGAAGCGTCCCTGTACCCTGGTGAGTGTCCAGATCGCCACTACGCCTGATACGGATTGCTCTTCCAAGCTCAGCGACGTGATCTGCTTGAACCGGTATTACGGGTGGTATTTCGGCGGGCCTGACCTGGAGGGGGCCGAGGAGGCTTTGCGCAAGGAGCTGGACCAGTGGAGAGCCATTGGCAAACCGGTGATCTTCACCGAGTACGGCGCTGACACGGTGATGGGATTCCATGACACCACCCCGGTGATGTATACCGAGGAGTACCAGCTGGACTACTATAAGATGAACAACTCCGTGTTTGACGAGTACGATTTTGTCATTGGCGAACAGGTGTGGAACTTCGCAGATTTCGCCACCAGCCAGAGTATGCTCCGGGTCCAGGGCAACAAGAAGGGTCTGTTCACCCGGGACCGGAAGCCCAAGCTGGCGGCCCACTACTTCCGGGACCGTTGGCATAAGATCCCCGACTTCGACTACAAAAAAGAGAAGTAACCGCTGGAAACACAAAACAGCTTCCCTTCCTGGGAAGCTGTTTTTGCTTGCGGCTTATCTTAGTTTTGCTGGGTGACGGATAGATGGACGGTTCCCGAGACGGGAGGTCCCTCCAAAGTTACTTCCAGAGCGCCGCCTTCCCGTGTGAGGAATGGCACAGGCGCGCCGTTGACGGTCACCTGGTAGGAGCCGCCCTCCGCCATGACCAGGACCACGGTCTTGGGGCCGTCCCCGTCGGTGAAGGTCAGGTCGCACTCCACTCCCCGATGGCCTTTCGCCCAGACCTGGGATGTCACCCAACCGGAGAATCCCGTGGTGATGGTCCCCGGCAGGAAATAGGATTGATACCACAGCAGCACCGGGGTGGAAAGCCCGGAGAAATGGTGCCATCCCGCGCCCCGCCCCGACACGATGATAAAATGCTCGAAGCAGTTGTAGGATTGGTCGGTCTCGTTTTTCCACACGTCCAGGGCGGTTTTGGCAATGCGGTAAGCCAGCTCTCCGTTGCCGTAGTCCAGCAAAGCCTTATAGAAGAACCATTGATGAGGCATCCACACGGCGCCGTTCCAGTAGCCATCCTTTTTGTAGTAGTTGGCGGACTGATCCACAGTGGACAGGCCGATGGGAGTCCACAACTCCTTTTCTGAGGACAGATGGCCTGTCAGGCGTTCCAGCTGTTTCGGGGTCACGATCCCCGCCAGCAGAGGGGAAGCACCGTCTAAGCCCATGTTGAAGTTCTGCCCGCTCTTGTGGCGGAAGATTTTCTCAGGTCTGCCCTCCGCGTCGTGGGTGAGATACCCAAAGTAACCGGAGTCCTCATCCCAGCAGTGGTCCTGAATAGCTGCAGTCAGCCGATGAATGTCTTGTTCCAGTTCTTGGGCATCCTCTTCCAAATCGCCCAGAGTTTGAGCGGCAAAGCGGAGAATCTTAGCGCAGCGGATCATGTGGGAGGTGGTCACCGTGCCGGCGGTGGAGCTCTCCAGCTTCTGAGCGTGGACCGCCACCTGGGGAGGATAATCGTCCCAGCCGCCAGAGTTATAGAAATAATCCCAGGTCCGCAGCAGACCAGAATCCCAGACATCTGTGGTGGAGCTGCCAAGCTTGCCCACCATGAACCGGTAGTATTGCAGCAGCCGAGGATAAAAGTAGGCCAGCAGCTCCCGGGATTGGGTGCGGCCGTACAGCTCCTGGAACAGATAGAACTGCACCGGCACCGGGGAGCCGTGGTGGATAAAGGCAGTCTCTTGGTCACCGGGTTCCGTCACGTAAGCATTGAGGCAGTCCACCGCCCGTTGGATATCACAGGAGGCCAATCCCAGCCCCACAAAGCCGGAGTCCCAGGTGTACAGACTGTCCCACCACCGGCCGGGAGTGTTGTGGCGGATGTAGCTTCGCTTCACGTAAATGGGGTACACCACGTTGGTGAGGGTGGTGGCGATCATTCTGTCTTGGGAGAACCGGTAAGGCTCTCCCTGGGGATTACCCCCGGCTTTCAGGGCGGATTCCCGCCGCTGTTCCCATGCCTGAGGGAAGTTCTCCCGCCCGGCAATGAGCTCTTTCAGTTTTTGCTCCACCTCTTCCCGGGTGCTGCCCTGGCACACCACGCCGTACACGGAAAGGCTCTCTTGTGGTTTTACAGGAATGGGGCGAAGGAACACATTGGAGAAATGCCCCAAGCCGTTGCCTGCCAACACTTTCCGGACGTGGTCGTGGGCCAGATAGCGCAAGGAGTAGTCTAGCTCGTTGGTGAGCCAGTACCGCAGGCAGTAGTCGGGAAAATCCCAGTACAGCCCGTAGTACCCGGGAGCGTTCGGGTATTTCAAAATGAGAGTATTGCGGCTGGTGTTTGGGTCCTTTGCTGCGTCCTTAAACAGGGGCAGCATAGTGGAGGAGTCTTGATCCAAAGGTGTGTCCGAGCCAAGTTCCCACACTAGAGGAACGTGGGGGTTGAGGGTCGGGTGGCAGTCCAGAATGAGGGCGTCTTCTTTCTCGCAGAGGGCAAGGCTGTCCACCACCAGAGATCCTTCCTTCACCCGCAGGGAAAAAGATAGCTTTTCCCCACTTTGGTACCGGGACACTGGCAGAAATGCGATGGCCGGATGCTCTTTTGGGGGAAGCTTCCCCTCTGCCAGGAAGTCGTCTCCCTCTGCTTTCAAAACGCAAGACTCAGAGCTTTGATACCGCACTGCCAGGACGGGATGGGAAAAGCTGTGGGGACCCTCCAAAATGAAGTCAATCCGTTCCCCGGTCCCTTGGAGCTTCACTGCAGAACCACCGGAAAAGCCAGCGCCCCGTACTTCATTGGGACGCTTGCCGTCGGTGACCAAAGAATCGGTGGGCAGGGCGGTCTCCCGAGTGAAGCGCAGATAATCCACCGCCCGGCAGTACAGACAGTTTTTTGGTAGGGCCCACTGTGCTGGGGGTGCTTCCTGAGAATCCCAGCCGTTTTTCACGGTGGGAAACTGGATAGATGCCATGTAGTGGAGCACCATGTTTTGGATATCATCGCTGTGGTTGACACACTCCGCCCGGATGAGATATGCGTCCTCGTCCAGCTTTCCGTAGGAAATGTCGCAGTAGACCCGGTCTTTCTCCTCGATCTCGTGGCGGGTGGAAAAATAGGTCAAGTCCGGGCTTGCCTCCCAGATGTGGTAATTACCCTCCATCATCACGTTAGGCACTTCCACCTTGCGGCGGTACAGCCCAGGGAACACACTCAGGTCAAAGCGGACGCCCTGTTCCGGGTCCGCCACATGGGAAATACCGGCGTACTTCTGGGAATATGGACCCCAAGGGGAAAGGGTCAAATCGTGGGAATGGGGTTGGAAAATCATAAAGTTCCCTCCGTTGTCCTGCCGCGTGCACGGCGTTGATGCTACTGCCACTGTGTGAATAGAGAGGGCGGAATATAAGAACAGTTGAGTCGGTTACTTCCTCTTGGGATAGCGATTGACTCGCTCATCCTGAATGACGCCGTTCCAGTTCAGACCGAAGGCATAGCCGTAGGCGTTCCCCGCCTGATCCACGTACACCTCCATATCAAAGGGACGGTCCTCGCAGTGGCGCTCTACAGTCTCCATGTTGGCGGGAAGTTCCACCGGCAGCAGGCCGGAAGGCTCCGCTTTGCCGGATACCAGATCGAAAATCGCTTGGGTCTGCACGCCGAAGTCGATGAGGATACCGTCGACCGAAGGCTCCAGCTCAGAGAGCACCGTGGGATTGTGCATCCGCAGACAGACGATCACGGGCTTGTCTCCCATTGCGGCTTTGGTGTCCAGCACTAGGTCCAGGTCAGACTCGTTGGCGGCGGTGCCGGTCTTGCCCCGGTAGCTCCGGTTGGTGAAGCTCTCCCGGAAATCCCCTCCGGCTACGCTCACCTCTCGGGCGTGTTCCGCCACGTAAGGACGGTACTGGAGGGAAACGGGTACGTAGCCGTTGCCGCCTTGGTCCGCGTCCTCCTGGGAGTAGCCGTCGGACAGAGGGCTCTCGATGAATACCAGGGCAAAGTCCGCCTCCTCCGGGGTGTCCGCCCACTGATAGTATTTTTCCACCAGGCTCTTTTCCGCCGGGACCACCTCTCGCTCCGGGTCCATGCCCCGGAAGAAGTTTTTCCTGGCCTTGATCTTTCGGGTGGGAATGTACACTTTTTTCTTTTCCTGAATGGGCAGGACCTGCTGGTTTTTCACCATGACCACAGACTGAAGCTGGGCCTGGTAGCCTGCCTGGGCCAGCTTTTGGCAGCCCACAATAGACTTGCTCTCCTCCGGGTCCAGATAGGGGTTCTCGAAGAGACCGCACCGGAAGATGTTCTTCAGCAGCCGCACGGCGGATTCCTCCATCCTGGCCCGCATGGCTTCCTCACCGTACTTTTCGCAGCCCAGCTGGTAGGCTTCCAGAATGGGCACAATGTTACTGTTGCCGCCGAACTGATCCACACCGTTTTCAATGGCCAGCAGATGGCGCTGGGCTTCAGTGAGATCTTCTACCCCGAAGCACCGGCTGCCGAAGGAGTCGATCACAGGAGCGGGATCCCCGGTGATACCCCAGTCGGTACAGACGATCCCCTCATAATGGTAGGTGCGGCGGAGTAAGTCCTTGATAAGGTATTCACTGTAAGAGTTGCCCACGTTTTTGCCGTTTTTCACGTCCCGGTTCCAGGAGACGGTGTAGTAGGGCATGACGGCGGAAACAGACTTGGTGGGACCGTCCAATCGGAACGCGCCTTCCAGGAAGGGACGCAGGTGGTCCTGGAAGTTGTCCCCCGGATACACAGCGTACTTGCCGAAAGCGTAGTGGGCGTCACGGCCTCCTTCACAGGGGCCGCCGCCGGGCCAGTGCTTCGCCATGGCGCATACGCTGTCCTTGCCCCAGCCGTCAGGACTGCCTTGGGTGGTCTGCAAGCTGTCGCAGTAGATTTTTCCCAGCTCAGTTACCTGGTCCGGGTTGGTGCCGAAGGTGTCTTCAAAGCGCATCCATCGGGGTTCGGTGGCCAAGTCCACCTGAGGGGAAAGTGCCGTAGTGATGCCCAAAGCCCGGTATTCTTTGGAGATGGCTTCGCCCAACTCCCGGCATACCTGGGGAGAGAAAGTAGCGGCAATACCCAGGCCCTCGGGCCATTTGGAAACATCGCTGCCGTCGCTTTTGAATTCTGCTCCTGCTTGGGAGGCGCCATGGCGGGGATCGCTGGACACGTTTACAGGGATGCCCCAAGGCAGCTCCTCGGCGGCGTGCTGCATGTTGTTACTCCACTTGGCGGCTACCTCTGCACTTTGCAGTTTTAAAGCCAGTACATGGCGGATGTGATCCCGTTCCAAAAGCAGGACCTGCTGGTCTGACAGGTCCCAGAGGTCTTTTCCACTTTCGGGGAAGGGCTTCCCGCCGTAGGTAGCGGAAAAGGGGCCGCCCGGCAGAGCGGGTACCATCTGGTGGGGGGAATACATCATAAGACCGGCGATCTCTTCCACGCTGAGCCGGGAAGCCAGGTCTTTGGCCCGGGTCTCGGTGTCCAAACGCCAGTCCTCGTAGGGGAGTAGTTTTCCGGTTCGGGCCAAGTCTTTGAAGTACAGTCCGTCCTGTTCTATGACCGGCGCCGAAGCCGTGCCGATCTGGGGACCGTTAGGATTTTGATACAATTTGAAATTGGTCTCCGACATAGTGTTCCTCCTTAGGCAATGATGTGGAAAAACATAGGATACATTTAAGAGTTAACTTCTTAATCATATCACAAAACCGCTAAGATGCCAAGGATACAAACGTTATAATTTAGATTGTTTGCACGATTTTTGCGCTTTTTTCTCTCAGGGGGTCATGAGAGAGAAAAAGCGGTTGCCTTTCCGGTAATTTCATGTAAAATGGGAGCAAAGAGTTTTTGGAAAGGTGGAGTTGCAAGATGTTGAAAAACATTTGGGGGCCGGATATGACTCTGAAAGAAGAAGAACTTCTTCGCCGGGAGCGCCGGAACCGCAAGTATATGATGGATTTGAAATCGGAAAACCTGCTGCTGAATTTTGAACTGGAAGCGGGCCGGTTTACCACACCCTATCTGCCGGAGGGCATCCACGGGGGTTGGGAGGCTCAGGCTTGCCAGCTTCGAGGGCATTTCCTGGGTCATTGGCTCTCCGCGGCGGCCATACGGTATCACGCCACAGGAGACGCGGAAATCAAAGCCAAGGCAGACGCCATTGTCCATGAGCTTGCCCTGTGCCAGGAGGAGAACGGCGGCCAGTGGGCAGGTTCCATCCCGGAGAAATACCTCCATTGGATCGCCCGGGGCAAGCAGGTCTGGGCGCCTCAGTACAACCTCCACAAGACCTTTATGGGTCTGGTGGACATGTACGAGCTGGCGGGGAATCAGGAAGCTCTGGAAGTGGCCGACCGTTTCGCCGACTGGTTCTATCAGTGGTCTGGAACGTTTACCCAGGAACAGTTCGACGACATCCTGGACTTTGAGACGGGAGGTATGTTGGAGATCTGGGTCCAGCTGCTGAACCATACGGGCAAGGACAAGTATCGGGAGTTGATGGACCGCTACTATCGCCGCCGGCTGTTTAATCCCCTACTGGAGGGCAAAGACGTGCTCACCAACATGCACGCTAATACCACCATTCCGGAGGTGCTGGGCTGTGCCAGAGCTTACGAAGTCACCGGGGAGCAGCGTTGGCGTGACATCGTGGAAGCCTATTGGAAGCTGGCAGTGGATCAGCGGGGCCAGTATGCCACCGGCGGCCAAACCAGCGGAGAGATCTGGTCCGCCAAAGGGTTCCTGGGAGCCCGGCTGGGGGACAAGAACCAAGAGTACTGCACCGTGTACAATATGCTCCGCCTTGCGGACTACCTGTTCCGGTGGACGAAAGACTCTCGCTATGCCGATTACATTGAAATGGGTATCTACAACGGTTTGATGGCCCAGGCTTACTGGCAGCGGTTCAAGACCAACGGCCAGCATTACGACACTCCCGATGAGGGGCTGCTCACTTACTTCCTGCCCCTGGCTCCCGGCTCCAAAAAAGGATGGGCCAGCGAGACCAATGACTTTTTCTGCTGCCACGGCACTCTGGTCCAGGGCAATTCCTCTTGGGAACGGGGGATTCTCTACCAGGACGGTGAGGAACTGTACCTGGCCCAGTATTTCAATTTTGCCGCAAAGGTAGAGGTGAAGGGTCAGCCGGTGCACCTCTCCATGACTCGGGACACCCTGACAGGGAGTTTCCATCTTTCCAGCACTTCCAGCGCCCGTCAGAATATCCACGAGAACACGGCCAAGTATCCCCACCACCCCGACTGCCGGGCGGAGGTCATCACCGTTGAGACGGAGACCCCGGTGGAGTTTGCCCTGAATCTACGGGCACCTTGGTGGATCCAGGGCGAGGCTGTGGTCACTATTAACGGTGGGGAAGAAATGCGGGTCAAGCCCAGCGGGTTCGTTTCCCTGCGCCGTGTGTGGCAGAGTGGGGATGTGGTTCGCATGGAAATGCCCATGGGCATCACCACTTGGAGCCTTCCGGAAGACCCTGACACCGTGGCGTTCCTGTACGGACCTGTGACCTTGGCGGGTCTGTGCGGGGAAGAGCGCCAGCTTACGGTGAAAGGCGATGCCGCCAGCGTTCTCGTTCACGACGGAGAACGGGAATGGGGCGCCTGGCGTGACACTTTCAAGACCGTAGGCCAGGAGCGGGGCATCCGATTTATCCCTCTCTACCAGGTGGGCTACGAGGCTTATTCCGTGTATTTCCCGTTGAAGCGGTGCTGAGGAATCTCAATTCCGGATTATGGGAGTAAATCTGTATTGCTTTACATGATAAGCGACAAACTCAAAGAAGTAAAGCATAGGCAATACAGGACTTTTTGCGTTTTTTTAAAGAGTGTGTAAAGGTTTAAGCCTTTCACGTTGCTTCGTGCAAATCTCCCGCCTTATGCTAGCAAAAAGAAAACCGCCGGGCTCTGAGAACAGAGTAACCGGCGGTTTTTTATGTTTGGGGGGAGAGCGTTTAGGTGGTTTCTTCCCGAGTGAGAAGCCGTTTATATGTGGCGTCCATTCCAATGGCCCCCAAAGGTGCTGTGATGAGAATAGCCAGCACCGCCACGGAGAGCACGATCTGACCGCAGGGCAGGCCCATAGCCAGGGGAACAGAGCCGATAGCCGCCTGCACAGTGGCTTTGGGCAAGTAGGCGATCACACAGAACAGCCGCTCTTTCTTATTCAAGGGAGTTTTCAGCATGCAAAGGCTCACACCCACACAACGGAATGCCAAAGCGATCAAGATCATCCCAACGGCAGCGATACCTGCGTCCAGAGTATAGCGGATGTCCACCGCAGCGCCCACCAGCACAAACAGGATCACTTCCGCGGCAAGCCATAACTTACCGAACTTCTCCGAAAGCCGTAAGGACACAGAAGGCGTACTTTTCAGTTTGATAACACAGGCCATGCTCATCACTGCCAGCAGACCAGACAGGGAGACGATCCCCTCCAGCCAGGTCTCTATGGCCATCAGCAGGAAGGCAGTCCCAAGCACTACGATCACCTTCATGCTGTTGCGCACGTAGTGCTTGTGGGCGTAGGCAGTCTCGAAAAACAGGCTCAGGATAAACCCAGCGATAGCACCCAGAAGAATTCCCAGAACAATGGAGATCGGGATAGAAGCCAGATCCATCAGATTGGCACTGCCACCTTGGGCCATTCCTACAAAAGTGGAAAACAGTACGATGACGAAAATGTCATCGCAGGATGCCCCTGCCATAATGAGCTGGGGAATGCTTTTACCGGTGCCGTACTTGCTCTCCATCAGCTGAACCATTCGAGGTACCACCACTGCCGGTGATACAGCCGCCAGCACCGAGCCCATGACAGCGGCTTCCGTGCGGGTGATCCCCAGCACCAGGGGGGCGAACAGTATAAATCCAAGGATCTCACAGCTGGCAGGCACGCAGGACATGAGAATGGCTGGGCGGCCCACTTTTTTCAGGTCGGCCAGATTCAGGGACAGTCCCGCTTTCAGCAGGATGATGATCAGAGCCATCTGCCGCAGTTCCGAAGAGATCGCCAGAATGGAGGGATCCAGCAGATCCAGCACGTAGGGCCCCAGAACGATGCCGGTCACCAGCATTCCGATGATCCGGGGCAGTTTTAGACGCTGGCAGATGGCGGCCATGGCCAGCCCTACCAGAAAGATAAACGCCAGAGATGTCAACATGATTTTTCCTCCTTAGGACGCAAAAAAGCTGATGCCTTTCTGCGAAAAAATAGAATGTCTCGCAGAAGTCATCAGCTTAAAAAGCGGTTTAGGTTTCCCAAGGGAGCACTTCATTCCCGTGAAATTCATTATACCCTGTGGGTGAGAATAGCGCAAGCCTTTTTGAGAAAAAAAAGTCCGTATCTTGGTTGAAATTAATTAAGAAATTATTTCCATTTTATTCCAAAAAGAGGGGATGGCAAATCTATTTTTATATGGTATAATAAAAAAAGTAAATAGGTCAGGTATAAATTACCTGGCCCAGATCAAGACGTGCCGGGGGTTATTTGAAAGAGTCCCTTTCTCAGAATCCCTCAACGGCATTGTCGCTACCTTATATTTAGAAGGAGGACAGAAATCAAAATGAGAAAGAGAATCCTGGCAATGCTGCTGTGCCTGTGCATGGTATTTTGCATGATCCCTCTGACCGCAAGCGCGGAAGAGGTGGAAACTCCCAAGACCTATGTGGCTCTGGGTGACAGCATCGCGTCCGGATACGGCGTTGAAGAGGGCGAAGCGTTCCCCGAGGTGCTGGCTGACACTTGTGGCTATACCTTGGTGGATCTGTCCCGGGACGGTGTTACCGCTGCCGATCTGGGAGAAACTGTGAAGGACAATCTCACTGACATTGCCTCCGCGGATATTATTACCATCACCGTGGGCGGCAACGATCTGATGAATGCCCTGTACAGCTTTGCCGCTAAGAAATACAACGAGGGTAAGGAGCCCGATGCCCAGCTGACCGCTGAGCAGATCCAGCAGAAGCTGGCCGAGGGTGATACCACTCTGTTGGTGACTGTTCTGTCATATCTCACGGAGTTTGGCAAGTCTGATGAGGCTAAAGCAGCTCTGGAGGCCTTCTCCAACACCATGATCGAGACCATCGTCAGCATCAAGTCTGTGAACTCCACTGCTTCCATTATTCTGACCACTCAGTACAATCCTTATACTTTCCTGGCGAAAGCTCTGGCTGGCACCGACTATGCTGATTACGCCACCATTCTTGCCT
Organism: Clostridium sp. CAG:1013; assembly: GCA_000432995.1. GTDB lineage: Bacteria > Bacillota > Clostridia > Oscillospirales > Acutalibacteraceae > Acutalibacter. The sequence goes on along the minus strand of HF972668.1, from coordinate 14,618 downwards.
CTGGCTTTGACGCAGGCGTCACCGCTCTGAACGCTGTTATCAACAGCATGCCTACTCTCACCAAGGCCTGCACTGTGGTGGATCTCTATTCCGTGTTCGCTGAGGCGGAAAAGAATCCCTGCAATGCTACCTTTGTGTCTCTGGAGTCTTATACCCTGGATTACCATCCCAATGCCTATGGCCACAGCCTGATCGCCAAGGTGCTGGATGAGACCATCAACCCCCTGCCCTTTACCGATGTGGCCAAGGATCAGTGGTATTATGACGCTGTGCGCTATGCCTATTTCAACGATCTGATGGCTGGCACCGGCGACAACCTGTTTGAGCCCACCACCGTGCTGAACCGTGCTACTGTGGTGCAGATCCTCTACAATCTGGAGGGCCAGCCCGAAGTGAAAGAGCTCACTGACGAGTTCTCTGACGTGGGCAGCCAGTGGTATGCTACAGCCATTACTTGGGCTGTGGAAAACGGTGTGGTTGCTGGTAACGGGGATGGAACCTTTGGCCCCGAGACTGCCATCAGCCGCGAGGGCTTTGCCCAGATGCTGTACAACTACGCACTGTACAAGAAGTACGATGTGGAGAACGAGGGCGATCTGAGCGAGTTCACCGATGCCGACAAGGTCAGCGATTGGGCTGAGGAGGCTCTCACTTGGGCCAACGCTAACGGCCTGATCAACGGCAACGGCGACGGCACCATCACTCCCGATGCTGGTGCACAGCGTTCTCACGCTGCAAGCATCCTCATGAAGTTCTGCGAGAATGTGGTCGCGGAAGTCGAGGAGTAAGTTACATTAAAACCTGAATATGTTTTTGGAGAACCTCACGAAAGTGGGGTTCTCTTTTTTTGCGGGAAACGGGGAAGTGGGGCAGCGCGGAAGCTCTCTTTTTTAAGTGGTAAGAGGGAACTTTCTCTTGTAACCCTCGCCGTATGCTGGTATAATAAAACAAACGTTCTGTTTTGGAGGGGCAGCCATGGAGATTCTGGAAGGATTGAACAGCGCTCAACGGGAAGCGGTGACCACCACAGAGGGGTTCGTGCGGGTGATTGCCGGGGCTGGATCGGGAAAGACCAGGGCTCTGTCCCATAGGTTTGCGTTTCTTGTAAACGAACTGGGCATCCTGCCTGGGAACATCCTGTGCGTCACCTTCACCAATAAGTCCGCAAATGAGATGCGCCAGCGTATCCACCAGCTCACCGGGGACAACGACACCGGCTATATCAACACCTTTCACGGATTCTGCGTGTCCATCCTCCAGGAGGACAGCCATGCGGTCCAGTATCCCAAGAGTTTTCTGGTGTTGGATAACGGGGATATCGACGCCATGCTTCAGATCATATATGAGGAACGGGGGCTCACTCTCCGGGACAGGACTTTCTCCGATGCCCGTGATATGATCGAGATCCGCAAGCTGAACAAAGAGCCGGAGTATTACAAGGACATGCTCACCATGTCCCTGGAGACCCTGAAAGAAAAGTATGACCAGGCCACAGCCGCGGATGATATTATCTTTTACGGCTACCTGTACCAGGAGAAGAAGTGTTTCGGCCTGGACTACAACGACTTGATCAAATTCTCCCTGTACATATTCCAGGAGCATCCGGACATCCGCCTGAAATGGCAGCAGCGGCTGGAATATATCATGATTGACGAGTTTCAGGATATCGACCAGCTGCAATACAACTTGATGGAGGTGCTCTGCGGCTACCACAAGAACCTGTTCATCGTGGGGGATCCGGACCAGACCATCTACACCTGGCGAGGCGCCGACGTGAAGTTCCTGCTGGACTTTGATAAGGCTTTTCCCAATGTGAGGACCATCATGATGATGGAGAATTACCGCTCTACCCCGGAGATCTTGGGGGCGGCCAATTCCCTAATTGATAAAAACCAACACCGGATGAAAAAGGACCTGATCCCCAAGCTGCCCTCCGGCGGGCCGGTGGTATGCTGCTTTTCGGAGAACCAGGAAGCGGAAGCTCTGTGGATGGTCTCCCAAATAGAGGAACTCCACAGCCAGGGGGTGCCCTACCGAGATATAGCGGTGCTCTACCGGGCCCACTACGTGACGCGGGCGGTGGAGGAGGTGTTCCTGCAAAAACAGATCCCTTATACTATTTACAGTGGAGTTCAGTTCTTTGACAGGATGGAGATCAAAGACGCCCTAAGCTATCTTCGGATGATCGCCTTCAAGGACGACCTTTCCTTCCGGCGGATCGCCAACGTCCCCAAGCGGAACCTGGGAAAGCGGCGTATGGCTTTTTTGCAGGAGGCAGCGGAAGCCGCCGGATGCTCCCTGTTCCAGGCGTTGGAGGAGAATGTGGACGGCCCCCTGTTCCAGGGCACTAAGGCTCGGCAGTTTCTCAACCTGATCCGTGACTTTTCGCAAAGCTATGAGGGCCGCCCCGTTTCCGAGGTGCTTTCCGCCCTGCTCAACGAGAGCGGCTACGAGACCATGCTTCGCACTGAGGGCAGTCAGGAGCGGCTGGATAATCTGGCGGAGCTGAAGCAGTCAGTGTACGAGTATGAGACCACCTGTGGGGAGGAGGTTACCTTGCCTCATTATCTCAACCATGTGGCTCTGTTCACCAATGCCGATACAGGGGAGCCCGGCGACCGGGTGAAGCTGATGACCGTCCACGCTGCCAAGGGTTTGGAATTTCCTTACGTGTTCCTCTGCGCCATGAACGAGGGAATCTTTCCTTCCCGGAAAGTGCGTACCCTACCTGCTATGGAGGAGGAGCGCCGTCTGGCTTTTGTGGCGGTGACCCGAGCAGAGCGGGGCCTGTATCTTTCCGAGGCGGACGGCCGAAACTTTGACGGTTCTCCTCGGTACCCGTCCCGGTTTATTCTGGACATGGACCAAAGCCTGCTGTCTTATGTCCAGCCGCCCCAGGAGGGGTTGATCCGGGAAGCCCAGGAGTACATTCGCCACAGTCAGCTTTCTATGCCGTCGAAGGACGTGGCCCCGATGGCTCAGGGGCAGCGGGTGCGGCATTTCCTCTTTGGAGAAGGCACCGTGCTGGGAGCGGACATGGAGAAGGGAGCCCATGTCATCCAGTTCGACGGGATGAAAACCCCTAGAAGCATTTCGTTCCGTGTGAAGCTGGAAACGCTGTAACTCAGTCCCCAAGGGAAGCGTTTCCAGTAGGGCGCGGGGAGAAGATTCGCGGTGGGAATGGCGTTTCTTCTCCCCGATTCCCTTGACTTTGCCGGGTGGCTGTGCTAGAATGTTTTTCGATAAATCACTGAAAAGGCAATGAAGGAGACAAACGGGACGTTCCACGCTTCAGAGAGCCGGCGGCAGGTGTGAGCCGGCGCGGAAAACGAGACCTGTATCCCTCCCGAGCCGCCAGCCCAACCTCGTTTCCTGATGGGAAACGTCTAGTAAGCAGAGCCGGTACCCCGCCGTTATCGGGGCGCGTATTGTTGGATATGTCGGAATGGGTGGTATAGCGAAGCAAGCCTTCGTCCCGTTTACCCGGGACGTGGGCTTTTTTTAGTGCCGATTCCGCAACGCAGAGAAAGGATGGCAGGAATGAGCATGTACAAAGAAGTCTCCACGAATTTGAATTTTGTGGAGCGGGAGCAGGAAACGGTAAAGTTCTGGGAAGAGAACCACATCTTCGAGAAGAGTGTGAAGGAGCGGGAAGGCCAGCCCTCTTACACCTTCTACGATGGTCCTCCTACCGCTAACGGTAAGCCCCATATCGGTCATTTGCAGACCCGGTCCTTTAAGGACTTGTTCCCCCGGTTCCACACCATGAAGGGAGAGATGGTCCCTCGGAAAGCCGGTTGGGATACCCATGGTCTGCCGGTGGAACTGGAAGTGGAAAAACTGCTTCACATCAACGGCAAAGAGCAGATCGAGGAATACGGCATCGCTCCCTTTATCGATAAGTGCAAGGAGAGCGTGTGGAAATACAAGGGCATGTGGGAAGATTTCTCCAAGGACGTGGGCTTCTGGGCCGACATGGATCACCCCTACGTGACCTACGACAACAACTTTATCGAGTCCGAATGGTGGGCCTTGAAGCAGATCTGGGACCGGAACCTTTTGTACAAGGGCTTCAAGATCGTTCCTTACTGCCCCCGCTGCGGGACTCCTCTGTCCTCTCACGAAGTGGCTCAGGGCTATAAGGACGTGAAGGAGCGTTCCGCCGTTGCCAAGTTTAAGTGCAAGGACGAGGACGCCTTCATCCTGGCCTGGACCACCACCCCCTGGACCCTGCCCTCCAACGTGGCCCTGTGCGTCAACGCAGGCGAGGACTACGTGAAGGTGGAGAGCAAAGGGGAGACCTATTACCTGGCCGCCGCCCTGTGCGATACCGTACTGGGAGAGGGCGAGTACACTGTTTTGGAACAGTACAAGGGCGCCGACCTGGAAGGCAAAGAGTATGAGCCTCTGTTTGATTTCGTCAGCCCCAAGGAGAAGTGCTGGTATGTGGTCTGTGACGACTATGTCACCCTGACCGACGGTACCGGCGTGGTGCATATCGCTCCCGCCTTCGGTGAGGACGACGCCAAGGTGGGCCGGAAGTACGGCCTGCCCCTGGTGCAGCTTGTGGACGGCAAAGGCCAGATGACCGCTGAGACCAAATGGGCCGGCGTGTTCTGTAAGGACGCTGACAAGGAGATCCTGAAAGACCTGGATGAGCGGGGCCTGCTGTTCTCCGCTCCCAAGTTTGAGCATAGTTATCCCTTCTGCTGGCGCTGCGACACCCCCCTGATCTACTACGCTCGGGAGTCCTGGTACATCAAGATGACCGACGTAAAGGACGAGCTGATCGCCAACAACAACACCGTCAACTGGCTGCCGGAAAGCATCGGCAAGGGCCGGTTCGGGGATTGGCTGGAGAATGTCCAGGATTGGGCCGTCAGCCGTAACCGTTATTGGGGCACCCCCTTGAACATCTGGGAGTGCGAGTGCGGACACCGCCACGCCATCGGCAGCATCGCCGAGCTGAAAGAGATGTCCCCCAACTGCCCCGATGACATCGAGCTTCACCGTCCCTATGTGGATCAGGTGACCATCACCTGCCCCCACTGCGGCAAGCAGATGCACCGTGTGCCTGAGGTGATCGACTGCTGGTTCGACTCCGGCTCCATGCCTTTCGCCCAGCATCACTATCCCTTTGAGAATAAAGATCTGTTCGAGGAGCAGTTCCCCGCCAGCTTCATCTCCGAGGCCGTGGACCAGACCCGTGGATGGTTCTACTCTCTGCTGGCCATTTCCACCCTGCTGTTCCACAAGTCTCCCTTTAAGAACGTGCTGGTCCAGGGCTTGGTCCAGGACGAGAACGGCCAGAAGATGTCCAAGTCCAAGGGCAACGCTGTGGACCCCATGGAGGCTTTGAAGAAGTTCGGCGCCGATCCCCTGCGCTGGTACTTCTACACCAATTCCGCCCCCTGGCTGCCCAGCCGGTTCCATGAAAAGGCCGTCATCGAGGGCCAGAAGAAGTTTTTCTCCACTCTGTGGAACACCTACGCTTTCTTCGTGCTCTACGCCAACATTGACAACTTCAATGCCGCCCAGCATAAGCTGGAGGATTGCAAACTGACGGTCATGGACAAGTGGCTGCTGTCCCGTCTGAACACGGCAGTCAAGGGCGTGGACGAGAACCTGTCCGCCTACAAGGTACCGGAAGCCGCCCGCATCCTCCAGGATTTCGTGGACGAGCTGAGCAACTGGTATGTGCGCCGCAGCCGTGAGCGCTTCTGGGCCCAGGAGGAAAGCGACGACAAGACCGCTGCCTTCATGACTCTGTACACTGCTCTGGTGACCACCGCCAAGGTGGCAGCTCCCATGGTCCCCTTCATGAGCGAGGAGATCTACCGCAACCTGGTGTGCTCCGTGGACGAGACCGCTCCCGAGAGCGTCCACCTGTGCCTGTATCCGGAGTATGACGCCTCCCGTGTGGACAAGCAGCTGGAAGCCGATATGGACGAAGTGCTGCGGGTAGTCACTCTGGGCCGTGCCGCTCGGAATCTGGCCAACATCAAGAACCGCCAGCCCCTCCAGAACCTGTACACCGACGCGGATCAGGGCCTGGGCGAGCTGTATCAGGATATCATCAAGCAGGAGCTGAACGTGAAGGAGCTTTCCTTCCTCCAGGATATGTCCCAGTTCACTGCCTACACCTTTAAGCCCCAGCTGAAGCTGCTGGGCAAGAAGCTGGGCAAGCGCCTGGGCGAACTGCGGAATGTGCTCCAGGAGCTGGACGGTTCCGCTGCTAAGAAAGAGCTGGATGCTACCGGCGAACTGAAGGTGACCCTCTCCGATGGAGAGATCACCCTCACTGCCGAGGAACTGCTCATCGAGACCGCCCAGAAGGAGGGCTTCACCTCCATCTCTGACCGGGGCCTCACTGTGGTGCTGGATACCACCCTCAATGACCAGCTGGTAGAGGAAGGCTTCGTCCGCGAGATCGTTAGCAAGCTCCAGTCTATGCGGAAGGACGCAGGCTTCAACGTCACCGACCACATCGAGGTCTATCACCAGGGCAGCGAGAAGATCGCCCAGGTGCTCCGTGACAACGAGGCGTCCATCCTCCACGACGTGCTGGGTGAGGCCTGCCACTACGACTCCCTGGACGGCTACACCGCTCAGTGGGACGTGAACGGCCAGCAGACCAGCTTTGGCGTGAAAAAAGTTCAGTAAGTTTCAGAGAGTATAAGAAAAGGACCTCCCTTGTGGGAGGTCCTTTTTGCGTGTCAATTTTCAATTAGAACAGATACTTTTTGCCCGTGGTGTAGGACTCATAAGCTCCTACCATGAACTTGGTCAGGGCCACTGCGTCGTCGATGCCGTTGGGGGCTTCGCCTTCGCCGCAGCAAGCGTCAATCCAGGCGTGAATGGGCAGGGGAGAGGGAGCGGGAAGATCAGTCATCTCTACCACTTTGCCCTCGGTCTCGGGGCAGCTGTACTCCAGCTTGCCGTTATGGACCAGCAAAGCGCCCTTAGTGCCGCTCATTTCCAACAGGTAGCCATTGCCGTCGGTGACGAATCCGGTCTCGGACACGCCGATAGCGCCGCCTTCAAACTCGATAACGGACACGGCGTTGTCCTCCACGCCCCGGTGAGTCACTTCCGTGAACTGGGAGACGATGGACTTGGGTTCGCCCAGGAACCAGTGCAGAGTGTACATGGGATGAGCGCCCAGATCCATCATAGCGCCGCCGCCGGTCTGCTCAGCGTCGTAGAAGTGGGGAGGCAGCCAACCCAAAGAACCATTGGCCTGGGGGGCCACGCTGCCGTTGTGGTAGTTGTGTACCCGGGCGTAGGTGATCTGTCCCAGCCTGCCGCTGTCCACCAAAGCCTTGGCAGCCTTGATGGGAGACTGGGTCTTGTGGGGGTAGGAAATGGTGAACTTGACGCCGCTGGCCTTTACAGCCTCAGCGATTTCCTGAGCGTCCTCGTTGGTCAGGGCAAGTACCTTCTCGGTGAAGATATGCTTGCCTGCCTTAGCGGCAGCCAGAAGCACTTCTTTGTGCTGGTTGGTGGCGGTGGTGATCTGCACGCCGTCGATGGAGCTGTCAGCCCAAATGGCGTTCAGGTCCGGCTGGAAGGGAACGCCCAGGGTCTCGGCCATAGCTCTGCCCCGCTGTTCATTGTCATCCCACAGGCAGCAAAGCTCGGATTTGGGATTCTGCTGGATGGAGGTGGCATATTCGTGGGTATGCACATGCCACGCGCCTACAACTGCGATCTTCATGGAAAAACTCCTCCTGATTTTCAGTAATAAAGCCTCAAGGGGCTGGTTCCCCTAAACCATACCACCGGACAGCTAAAAATACAAGAGGCAAAATTTCACCTAAATAAAAAAGGCCCATCCGAAAGGAAAGGCCTAAAGATTTATAGGTTACAGATATTTCCGGATGATCTCATCCATGCCGGCGCGCTGTTGTTCCATCTCCTCCACGAGACGGAACTGATTCCTGGCTCGGACCAGATTATGTTCCGGGTAAGCGGTGCGGAAATACACATCCCCGTTCAGGTAGTCTGCCAAGAAACGGATGCCCACTTCGAAGGTCATCAGGATGGCGCCGTCAGGCAGGGTCTCCAGTTCCAGGGGAGTGAGAGCGTCTCCCGCGGCGGAAAGAAATCCCTCTGCATAGGCCTCAAACAGCCCCAGGTCGAAGTGCACCTTGGAAAGATCCGCTTCATCCTCAGCGGCAGTGGTGGCCCCTGCCCGGATGGAATCCCCAAAGTCAAAGGCGGTCAGACCAGGCATCACCGTGTCCAGGTCGATGACGCACAGAGCCTTCCCTGTGGCGTCGTCTATGAGCACGTTGCTCATTTTAGTGTCGTTGTGGGTCACCCGCAAGGGCAGCTTCCCCTGGCGAAGCAAGTCCATCAGAAGTGCGCAGGCCTTTTCCCGCTGGGCGGCAAAGGCCATTTCCGGTCCCACCTGGGCCAGACGCCCGGCTTGGTCCTTCTCAGCAGCTTCCATCAGTTGGCGGTACCGCTCCGGAGTGTTGTGAAAATTCACGATGGTCTCGTGCAGGGTGTGAGCAGGATAGCTGCTGAGCAGCTTCTGGAATTCCCCGAAGGCCCGTCCGGCTTCTCGAAGCATAGCGGCGTTTTCCACGGTTTCCCGGGAGGAAGCGCCGTCTACGTAGGTCATGCAGCGCCAGGGTTCCTCGTCTTTGTCTTTGTACAGGAGGTCGCCGTTTACGGTGCGGCGGATGTTCAGGGTTTCCCGGTCGGGATCACCGCCTCGGTCCTGGATCTTCTCACGCAGGAATTCCGTGACGCCAGTGATGTTTTCCATAATGTTCTCCGGGGAGGGGAATACATATCGGTTGATCCGCTGAAGGGTAAATTTCCCCTGGTCTTCCACCAGGAACGTGTCGTTGATATGGCCGCCTTTCAAAGGGGTGACGGGGCAGGTGGGAGCAAGTCCAAAAGCGGAGAGAATCTCCGGGGTGACAGGGTGAGAGTGTTCCATGGGATCGTTTCGTTCCTTTCCGTAAGGTATCGAGCCGGGACGGCCCATAAAAGGACGGCACTCCCCAGCCTTAGGGGAGGCCGTCAGAATGGTTGCATGGAATTCATTTAGAATTTCAGGGACATGTGAAGAATGACTTCTCCCGGGGCGCCGGAGACAGAAAGTTTTCCGCTGTACCGGCCCACAATCTCCTGGGCGTTTTCCAGTCCGTGTGTTGCTTTGCAAACAAGCTGCGAAAATTTTTCAAACAATCTGCAAAAAAGAAACGGCGCTTAAAAGGGTTTTAAGAAACCTCTTAAGCGCCATTTCTTTTGCTCAGATTTGGGGTCGGTTTTTCCTGCGGTTTCCGTGTTCCTCCAGGATCAGGTCTTTACCAGTCCTGCGCTGCTGGTTCGGTATGTATTCCAGCAGGTCAGAAATACTGCAGTCCAAGACCTCGCAAATCCTGTCCAGCTGATCGAAAGACACCCGCTCTGCCATCTCATTGTAAAGGTCTCCGATGGTGGACGGACGGATTCCGGTCAGCCGGGCAAGTTTTGCGCGTGTCCATCTGCGCTCTCCGAGGATTCGAGATAGGTGATTCTTTATCATCTCAATGCCCCTTTAGGGATATACTACCAAAAACAGGGGGCATATTGGGTCGATTTGTGAGCGAATAACTCGGAGCGTGACGGACTAACGAACTTCGTTAGAAATTGCGGATAATCAGCTCCGCATACTGCGTCTGATTGTTTCCGTTCCCGGCCAGCGTAGAGGTGCGCGTGATCTCCTCGATGCGGTAGTCCGCATACAGTTCACGCACCAGCGGGTGGTCGTTATAGGAGAGGATGAAACGGCCTTTTATATGGCCTAAAGCCTCTCTTAAGCGTTGGTGATCCTGGGCACAGAAGGGGCTGTCATAATACTTCTCGGTGTTCACATAGGGCGGGTCGAGATAAAAGAGAGCCGTGGGCCTGTCGTAGACCTTGATAAGGTCTGCAAAGTCCTTGTTTTCAATGTTCACGCCCCGGAGCCGTTCCTGTACCTTGGTCATATACTCCACAGCGTTGTCGATCTGCTTGGAGCTTGTGGCATAGGTGCGGTTATCACACCCGAAGCTGATCTTGACTGCATAGAAGAAGCGGGCGGCGCGCTGGATGTCCGTCAGGCCGCGCGCCTGGTACTGCGTCAGGCAGTCAAAGAACTGTTCCCGCGAGGTCAGCATCCATTCCAGCTCACGCTGCAGCTCCCCGCAGTGGTACTTCACACAGCGAAAAAGGTTGACCAGGTTGCCGTTGATGTCGTTGTACACCTCCAGCTGGTTTGCCTTCTTTTCCTTGGCGAAAAGCACCCAGGCCGCACCGCCGAACACCTCAATATAGCGCCCCACCTCATCATCGGGAAACCTCTCTAAAATGGCTCTACGCAGGGCGCGCTTGCCGCCGATCCATCCGATGAAACTTTCCATAGCACTTCATCCTTTCAAATAATGAAGGGGCATTATCCTCGGATGAGCTATGGAAGCGCCCTGCAGCTACGGGAGCTGCAGGGCTTTAGATTGCAGGGCTGTTCTCACTTCCCTCGGCTTCTTGGAAGCCCTTGGCCTTGGCGCTTTCAAAGGTGATCCCGCCCTCCCTGTGGTCACTCTTGCAGAGGGACAGGTAGAAGCTGCACACCACCCCATGGGCCGTCCAGGGAAGCCCCACCATGGCAGAGATCCACGGTAGGGAGCCAGTGTAGCCGACTCGGATGCAATAGGCGGCCAGGGCAAGGCCACCTATTGTTACGACCCAAAGGAGAGCGCGAATATCAGCGACCAGGCGCTTTGAGAACTCCAGCCGCCTATGTGCCCTTGCTTGGGCCAGGCGCTTCCCGCGACCCATCACGCCAGCCCATGCTCCAGGGCGAAACGATAGAAGAGCTGGGCGGCCTGTTCGCGGGTGAGGAAGTCCTCCCACATCATGTTCGGCTCCCCGTTGTCCAGGGTGCCGTTGCCCGCGAATAGGCCCACGGACACGGCCCACGCTCTGGCCTTCTGGCTCCAGTCGCCGCTGTCGTTGTCACGGAGCTGCTTTCGGTACTCCGCCATCGCAGCGGAGAACATCTCATTGAATTTCACCTGATCCATATCGTCGTCCTCCTCCGGTACAATGGAAAAATCGGGGCG
>HF972668.1:821-3500 GCA_000432995.1 Clostridium sp. CAG:1013 | reverse complement strand
GGCCATAGCCGCCGATCTTGCTGTAGGTCAGGGGATAGCTCTTGTCCCGGACGCAGCCGCCGTTCTCCACGACACCTGCTGCGGAACTGGTGTTGCCCTCAATGGTGTACACCCGGCCTCCGGCCACCTTCTCCACGATGCCGGTGTGGTAGAACGACTTGCCGCCGTCCTTCGTAAAGAAGATCTGGTCGCCGGGCTGCGGGCCGCTGGTGTGGAACTGGCCCTTCTGCTTGTAGTAGTTGGCGGAGCCGGAGCAGCCAGCCCCCACTCCCTTCTTGGCTTGGCAGAGCAGCTGTAGGCCCAGCTCCAGGCCGAAGGTCTGGATGAAGCACCAGTCCGTGAAGATGTCGCACCAGGCATAGCCGTTCTTCTTGCCGTTGTAGACCACGCCCAGGGCATCCAGGTCGCGTGCATACTTGTTCCAGTTCCCGTCCCCGGCGTTGGCTGTCTTATCATCGAGATGGGCGTTGGTCTCCTTCTCAATGTAGCCGATCTCGGCCCTGGCCGTGGCCAGCAGTCTATCAACCGGCTTCATGGCCATCATCCTCTCCGACAATAACACCTTGCTCAATGGCAAGCAGGCCGTTGTTCGTCAGTTCATATACAGCCGCCTCGATGAGCGCATCCAGCTTGTCGGTGTCAACGGTAATGCCATGCTCCCGGAGCCAGTTCAGCACATAGGCTTTCTTTTCCTCGCCCCTGCCGGAGCCGGTGTAGATCTGCTCAGCAGCAGTGACGGCAATCTTCACCCAGGCATTGATCTCAGCCTGCTGGGAAGCCGTGGTCTTGCTCTTGATATAGGGGATGACAATGGCGGTGATGATAGCCGCCAGGAGCATGAAAACAGCTTCGATGATCGCGGTGATGTCAAACATAGTACATCCTCCTTACTTAAAATTGCTTCTTAAATGGGGTTTGAAGGGATAAAAAAGCCCTCCCAAGGGAGCTGTAAAAGCCCCCTTGGGAGGATGTTTACCAGAGCATAGGCCCCACCTCCTCTCAAAAGGCAATAGAAAAAGGCCGCTCCATGAGCAGCCCTTTTTATCACTTCGCGCCGACCAGCTTGGCAATATGCTCCAAATCCTCAACCGGCGCATTGAAGAAGTCGTAATTCCACAGCCAGAAGTCCTGGTGTTCCGGCCTTCTGTACTTTTGGCACAGCGGATCGTTCCACACGCATTCCCAGCGGGGCTGGCAGTCATTTCCCTTCAGACGGGCAAGAATAGCCTCCAGCAAGGCCCCTCGCTCCCGGCCCCGGCCATCATCATCTTGGGTGAAATAGTCAAATGCAATCTGGCTGGTGATGGTGCAGAGCGGTTGCTCTCCCAGGTAAATAAAGCCCTCCAGTTCCTCCAGGTGAGTGCCCCAGGGGATATTTACCGGGACGCCGAAGGCGCTGAATCGGGCGCGTTTCCGTGCGATATAACTGCCCATTATGCTTCTACCTCCGACCACTGCCACAAGCCCGGAGTGCCCGGCTGGTAGACGCAGCCGGGCATGGTGAGGTTGCATAGATAAACCTTGCCGTCGAAGCTGTAATACTTGCCCTGCTCACTATCCATGCCGTAAACCCAGGGGATGGGATCCTCCACAGTGCCTGCGTGTGTCTGGTCGATTGGGCGGTAGATAGCCGTCATACCCTCCCCATCGGGCCGCTGGTGTTCCTGCGGAGTCACCGGCTGTACCACCCGATAAAGCTGCCCGTTCAGGTTGAGGACAGTATTCTTCTGCAGCTCGGCTCCCGCACTCAGCACCTCGCTCCATGTACGGAACAGATCCGGCATCTTCAGCGCGTCCTCATCCTTGATGTCAGTGGATGCCTGCACATATAGCTTGGTCGCGGTCTGCAGCTGTCCAGCCATTTTAGCGGAGCGGGTTGTGAAGTCCTTTGCTTCGGAAATCTCCCGTCCGGCATCTGTTTCCTCCAGCATGACGGAAGCGACGCCCTCCAGCTCCTCGCGGCCCAGCAGGTGATAGGCTGTCCCTTCAAAGGTAATGCCCGAAGCCTCCGGCTCCGGGCAAAGAACGAAGCAGCCATTCTCGTGCCGCTTGATATAAGTGGGGGCCTCGGTCATCCCGATGGTTGCCCCGTCTCTGATGATTTTGTACACATTGCACCTCCAAAAAAGATCGCGTAATAGAGCCGCCGCAAACGAAGCAGCCGCCCATGGTCATTGAAGTTGCGGTAATATGCGCTTTGGCACTCCATATACTGCTCCACCTCCGAAAGGGGCCGCTTCCCGGCGACAAACTCGCGGTGGAACAGCTTCAGCTTTCGTCTGGCGCGCTTGATCCCGTCCCTGCTGCCGTTGACCTTAACCTTGCCGGTTTCCGTCAGAGTAAACCGGGCCTTGCACCAGCGGAAGGGCTTTGTCAGGGGAATAATCTTGCATTTGCGCTTATTCACCCGGATCCCCATGGCCTCAAACCGCCGCACCATCTCCCGGATCACAGCCTTCAGCTGCTCTATATCGGGCATAATGATGTAGTAGTCATCCATGTAATGTCCGGCGCAGTGAATGCCCATTTGACACTTCAGCCAGTTGTCCACGGCGCTGGGCAGGGCCACCATCTCCTGTTGGGACGGCTCCACACCCAGCGGCATCCCCCGGCCCGGCGCGGAGCTGGGCGCATGATCCCCCACGGTGTCCGCCACTCGGCGGAGGGCCGGGTTGGGGA
>HF972668.1:0-796 GCA_000432995.1 Clostridium sp. CAG:1013 | reverse complement strand
CTGGTGCCGCAGATAAAGGGCCTGACGGGGCGCTCCAGGGAAAAAGGATTTGAGATCTACAAGCCCCATCGCCCCTGAGCGACCATACCGGCGAAAATGCCAGTGAAGATGCTCCTTCAGACGCCGGAAGTGCCAGTGAAGCCCTTTGTCTCGCTGGCTGGCTCCGTTGTCGTAAATCATGCTGGGGTTGTACAGCGGGCTCAGCACCTCATTGCACAGGGTCTTGTGGATCTGCCGGTCTGTGATGTGGGGCGCGTCGATGGGCCTCACCTTGCCGCGCTCACACAGCGTAAAGTGAACACATTTTCCCGGCTTCCAGGTGCCGGACAGGATCTCCCGCCTGCGGCGGGCCGTCCCGGAGAACAGGTGGCTTTCAAAGTTCTGGACACTTTGCTTCCAGCGGACGCCGTTGCAGCATTTCTTGCCGTGGAAGAACATCTTCCGGTAGCTGAACACCTGGTCAATGCTTCCCAGGGCAGCACAGCGGGCCTCCCGTTTTTCCTGCCGCCTCGCTCGGCGGCGCTGGTATCGCGCCTCCCGGCGCTCCTCGCTTGTCATAAAAAGTATTCGCACCTCCGTACAGATGTGGTGTAGGATGCCGTCTAATCTGCTTTGCCCCGGCACATGAAACGGGGATAGGCATATCGCCCCGCCATGCAAGCAGCGTCCGTGCAAGGGCATCAGAGGGCAGTTTCAGGGGCTTCCCCCTGGGAAGTATCTCTCCTTTTACATCGGTCGTCTTTCACCTTCCGGTTACTCCATTTGACCGTGTACCTGTAAAATCCGGGCAGCAACG
>HF972667.1:9167-21136 GCA_000432995.1 Clostridium sp. CAG:1013 | reverse complement strand
TAACCAGCTGAACTACCGGGCCATATTCAAAATGTGTATGGTGGGGACAATAGGACTCGAACCTATGACCCCCTGCTTGTAAGGCAGGTGCTCTAACCAGCTGAGCTATGCCCCCATAAGCCCTTCACACATTTTTGTTTCGCCGCATCAGCGACGTTTAATATCTTACACTATAACCCTTAATTTGTCAACCACTTTTTTCGAATTTTTTTAATTTATTTTTTGCTCAGTTTTTTCGGCCTGTAAAGCCAGCTGAGCGATCTCTTCTTTGGAGAAGACATACTTCTTGTTGCAGTACTGACACACGGTCTCCACGTCGCCCTGATCATCCCCATGGAGGCTTTTCAGCTCTTTGCTTCCCAGGGTGAGCAGCGCTTTGGCAAACCGTTCCTTATTGCAGGTGCAGACATAATGCACCGGAGCCTGGTCCAGGATCTCAACTTCAAATCCTTCCAGAGCAGTGCGGCACATTTCTTCAGGGGTCATCCCTTTTGCCAGCATCGTGGTGACAGAGTCCAGCTTGGCGATATTCTGTTCCAGACGATCTAAGGCAGCGTCGTCAGCGCCAGGCAGCGCTTGCAGGAGCAAGCCGCCGGAAAGCATAGCTTCCCCGCTTTCCTTATCCACCAATACACCCAGAGCGCACACTGTGGGGATCTGTTCACTGCTGGCATAGTAACTGGTCAGATCTTCCGCGATCTCTCCGCTGACGAGCTCCACCTGGCCCACATAGGGATCGCCCTCCCCTGTGTCACGGATCACTGCAAGCCGGCCATCACAGCCTACACCGCCGCCCACGTCGATCTTGCCGTTGGGCTTCAGGGGCAGTTCTACATCAGGATGATCCACATAACCCCGCACGTTACCGTTGCTGTCGGAAATGGCCACCAGATTCCCCAGAGGGCCGCCTCCGTTGATTTTTAAAGTGAGGGAAGCATCCTCCGACTTCAGCATGTCGCCCATAAGGGACGCGCCGGTCAAGAGCCTTCCCAGGGCAGCGCAGGCCGTTTTGGAAAGCCCGTGGACCTTCTGAGCAGTGTAAACAATTTTGCTGGAATCGATGGCCGCAGCCATCAGACTGCCGTCAGAGGTGATCGTCCGAATGATCTTATCCATAAAGCTGTTAGTTCCTTCCTTGCTTTTTTGCCGCAAAAACCAATCGCTGGCTGTCTTTTCTGGGGGGATCAAAGGTCATCTCGTCAAAGACTTGGATCTCTCCAAAACCCGCTCTGCGCAGCCGCTCTTGAATTTCCTCCACAGGATATGCCTGCTCAGAAAAGCGTTCTGTGCTGCGAGCATACAGGTCCCCCTCCGGCTGGAAAAAGTCCAGCTGGATATCCACTTTCCCATCTTTGTGGCATCGGTTCTGCCACACGCAATAGACATCCTCCGTTTCATACACGAAGGTTTCATTTCCCAAAATTTCCTGGTGCTTGTAAAGAGTATTCATGTCAAAGAGAAAATATCCCCCGGGATCCATAAAAAAGGATACCTTCGAGAAAACTTTCTCCAGCTCTTCCCCATTCTTTAAATGGTTCAGGCTGTCCAGGGTACAAAAGACTGTGTCCACCGTCCCATACAGGTCGATGGACTGCATCTTCTGGCACAGAAACAGAATATCTGTTCCAGCTTCCGCGCATTTCATTCTGGCCTCAGAGAGCATTTCCACCGAGCCGTCGATACCATAGATATCTAAGCCTCGGCGGTAAAGCTCCAAGGTCAAAGAGCCCGTGCCGCACGCCAGATCCAAGCAGAGACCGGGCGTGTGGCCAAGGCGTTTCATCAGTTCCAACAGATAATCCGCCCGTTTGGCGTATTCCACGTTGGCAGTCAGTTCGTCGTAGTATTGGGCGAAAACAGAATAGCTTCTCACTCCTGAGACTCCTTTTTGTCCAGACGCCCGAATACCAGTTCATAGCCGTCGCTACCGTAATTGAGAGAACGGTTGACCCGGCTGATCGTGGCGGTAGAAGCGCCTGTTTCCGACACGATATCACTGTAAACCCGTTTGTGGCTGAGCATATGTGCCACCGCCAGACGCTGAGACATGGCTTTCAGCTCCGGTACAGTACACAAATCATCGAAAAACTTATAGCATTCTTCCGGCGTCTCCAAGGCAAGGATCGCCTGAAATAGGAAATCAGTGTTTTTGTCATGGATCTTTTCGGTCATAAGTTTCCGCACATCCTCTCCATAAAGAACTCCATACTTTAAAATTTTAGCATAGAAAAGCGGAAAAGTAAACAGGAAAATCAAACGTCGTTACGCACCAGGTCCTCGTAGGTCTCCCCTTTGATGATGATTCTGGATTCACCCTGGGACACCATAACACAGGCAGGCTTCAAGTTGCGGTTATAGTTGGAAGCCATGGAATAGTTGTAAGCACCCGTGGAAAGCACCGCCAGCAGGTCGCCAGACTGAGGACGCTGAATGGGAGTGTGCTCCTGAATCAAATCGCCGCTCTCACAGCATTTTCCCGCAATAGTCGCAATGTAATCCGCGGGCTGATCGGCTTTGTTGGCCAGCAGACAGGTATAGGCGGACTGGTACAGAGCGTACCGGGGATTGTCAAACATGCCGCCGTCAATGGCCACGTAGTTCCGCACTCCGGGGATCTCCTTGATAGCTCCCACAGTGTACAGTGTGATACCGGCTTCGCCCACAATGGAACGGCCGGGCTCAATATAGATGCGGGGCAGATCCAGGCCTAGTTCGCGGCACTTGGCATGGATTGCAGTGGAAACAGCCTCCATGTACTCCTCATAGGGTACCGCGTCGTCTTTTTCCGTGTAGTGGATGCCGAAGCCACCGCCCAGATTCAAGTGCTCAAAGGTCATACCCAGCTCGTCCCGGATCTTCCCGTAGAACTGAAGCATCACTTCCGCAGCATGGACAAAAGGAGTCTTTTCCAGGATCTGGGAACCAATATGACAGTGCAAACCCTTTACAGAGATATGCTCCATTTCCTTGGCGCGGCGCAGCGCTTCCATGGCTTCGCCGTTTTCCAGGTCCAGACCAAATTTGGAATCCACTTGGCCGGTACGGATGAAATCATGGGTGTGAGCGTCGATGCCAGGCTTGATGCGGAAGGAAATAGATGCAATCGCGTTATGCTCTGCCGCAATAGTTTCCAGCCGCTCCAACTCATACAGATTATCCACAACGATATCGCCCACGCCGCTTTCCAAGGCCATGATCAATTCCCCAGTGGACTTATTATTTCCCTGGAAATGGATCTGGCTGCTAGGCACACCGGCCTGAAGAGCAGTGTAAAGCTCTCCCCCAGACACCACTTCTACATCCAGTCCCTCACTGAGCACGATGCGATAGATCTCTTTGCAGCTAAACGCCTTGCTGGCATAGATGGGTTTGCCGTTGCCGTTGTAATTCTTCTCAAAGGATGCCACATACCGGCGGCAGGTCTGGCGGATCTCATCTTCACTCATCACATACAGCGGCGTCCCGTATTGCTCCGCCAGACGCACGGTATCACAGCCGCTGATTTCCAAATGTCCCTGGCTGTTCACCTTCAGACAATTTGAGATCATTTCAAGTCCCCCATTTCTCATTCATTCCCACGGCTTACCGCCGCTTCCATCACTTGTTTGATTTCATCCAGTCCCGCTCCCTTCACAGAGGAGAACGGGTACCAAGGGATCCCCTGACTGCGAAACAGCTCGTCAAACAAAGCAGTTTGGCGTTCTGTCTCTGAGCGGTTCAACTTGTCGCTTTTGGTGCACACCACTACAAAGGGCCGACCGGTCTGCTGAAGAAAATCCACCATTTGTAGGTCGTCAGCAGTGGGCTTGTGGCGCATGTCCACCAACTGGATCACAAGAGCCACATTTCTGTCTTGGGCAAAGTATCCTTCCACCAAAGACGCCCAGCGATCGCGCTCCCCCTTTGCCACTTTGGCGTAGCCATAACCGGGCAGATCCACCAGGCGGCAGTCCGGCAGACGGTAAAAATTGATGGTAGCGGTCTTACCAGGGGTGGCGCTGACTCTGGCCAAGGCTTTCCGATTGACCAGCCGGTTGATGAGCGAGGATTTTCCCACATTGGATTTTCCAGAGAAAACGATCTCCGGCAGCGTTCCTTTGGGGAGCTGTTCCTTTCGGCCGGCGGCCAGTTCAAATTCCACGTTCTGAAAATTCACTGCAAACTCCTTTTTACTGATAGAGTTCCGACGTTTTTTGATGTTTTGCGGTCAAGTCTCCGGGAATGGTTCCGGTCTCCTGGGTCACAGGCCGGGGCATATGCACCAGGGCTGTTTCCAGAACCGTGTCTACTCTTTTTACCGGGATGAACTTCACATTTGCTTTAACCACTTCATCTACTTCTGCCAGATCCGGAACATTTTCCGCGGGGATCAGTACAGTGGTCATGCCGTTTTTATAGGCAGCCATGGATTTTTCCTTTAGGCCGCCGATGGGCAATACCCGGCCCTGTAAAGTGATTTCCCCTGTCATTGCCACGTCGTGGCGTACTGGAATGCCACACAGAGCTGAAGTGATAGCCGTAGCCATAGCGATACCAGCGGAAGGACCGTCCTTGGGTACCGCGCCCTCGGGGGCATGAATGTGGATGTCGCACTTTTCGTAGAACTTGGGAGAGATCCCCAGTGCGCCAGCTCGTGTGCGGATGCAGGTGATAGCCGCGTTGGCGGATTCCTTCATCACGTCGCCTAAAGAACCGGTGAGCTGGATCTTCCCAGTGCCTTCCATCACAGCGACTTCAATGGGAAGAAGTTCGCCGCCCACGCTGGTCCAGGCCAGACCGTTGACCAGCCCAATGGTATCTTCCCTAGATAGCTGGTCCTTGGAATACTTTCTGGGACCAAGAAAGCTTTCCAAGTTTTCCGGTTTCACCGTATAGACAGTAAATTCCGGATCAGAAACGATCTGTTTTGCCACTTTCCGGCAGATGGAGGCAATTGACCGTTCCAGAGTACGAACGCCGGCCTCCCGGGTGTAGCTTTCGATCAGCTCTTTCACGGCGGGCTTGGTGAACTTCAGCTGGGAAGGCTGAATACCGTGTTTTTTCAGCTGCTTCTTGATCAGGTGCCGTGTGGCGATATTGATCTTTTCTTCCAAGGTATAGCTGCCCAGCTCGATGATATCCATTCGGTCGTACAGCGGCCCGGGGATACGCCCCGCATCGTTGGCAGTGGTGATGAACAGCACCTTGCTCAAGTCAAAGGGCATGTCCACGTAATGGTCGGTAAATTCGGTATTTTGCTCAGGGTCAAGAACTTCCAGCAATGCCGAAGAGGGATCCCCCTTGAAATTCTGTCCCAGTTTGTCAATCTCGTCCAGCAGGATCAGGGGATTGTTGACTCCTGCCTGCTTCACCGCGTTGATGATCCGTCCGGGCATGGAGCCCACATAAGTGCGTCGATGCCCCATGATCTCCGCCTCGTCGCTGACGCCGCCCAGAGACACCCGGACATACTTCCGACCAGTAGCCTCGGCAATGGACCGGGCAATGGAGGTTTTACCAACGCCGGGAGGACCTACCAGGCAGATGATCTGCCCGGTCTGCTCCGTGGTAAGGCTCTTTACCGCCAGGATCTCAATAAAGCGCTCTTTCACCTTCTCCAGGCCGTAATGGTCCCGGTCAAGGATTCTTTGAGCCCGTTTCAAATCCAGCTTCTCTTTGGACGCGGTTTTCCAAGGCAGTTCCAAACAGGTGTCCAGGTACATGCGGATCACACTGGCTTCGTGGGAACCGTAAGGCATACGGTAGAGCTTGTCGCACTCTTTCAGAAGTTTATCTTCGCATACTTTGGAGAGCCCAAGGGCAAGGACCTTTTCACGCAGCTCGTCTGCCTCCTGCTGAGGGCTGTCATCCTCCCCCAGCTCGCTGGCAATGGCGCGCATTTGCTCTTTCAGGTAGTATTCCCTCTGATTTTCATCCATTTGGGCTTGCGCCTTTTGGTTGATCTCATTTTCCACCGAAAGAATCTTGATCTCCTCGGTGATCACATCGATGAGCTTTTGAATCCGCTTCAAGGGACGCAGCTCATCCAGGATATATTGCTTTCTCTCAAAATCGATGGAGATATTAGAAGCGATATAGTCAGCCAGCCGGCCGCAGTCCTTTTCCTGAAGCACGCCCAGGAGCACATCCGGAGGCACATGCTTGAACAGCCGGAGATACTCGTCGAACTTTTCATGAATGATGCGCAGCAGCGCCTCAGAACGGTAGGACGGCTTATAAGTGAGCACGGGACACTTGGTGATATCGCCCAGCAGATAAGGCTCCTCCTGCAGAAGAGAATGGATCTCTCCGCGGCAGACGCCTTCCACATGGAGCTTCACGCCCTCCTCAGAGTGCTGTACCACCTGCTTGACCCGACCGATGACGCCGATCTTGTAGAGGTCATCCCCAGTAGGTTCCTTCTCAGAAAGATCCGTCTGGGTTACCAGGAAGATCAGCCGGTCTTTGGAAAGGGCTTCCGATACAGCCAATACAGATTTTTTCCGGGCCACATCGAATTGCAGCATCATACCCGGGAAAAACACCAGGCCCCGCACAGCCAGTACAGGCAAGACCAAATTATTCTCGATCTTGGTATTTTCGTCTGTAAAAATTTGCATGTATGTACTCCTAAATACCAGCAAAAGGCTGGGGCCGGCGCCTCAGCCTTTTTTCTGTGGAATTGTGTTGCTTTACGATACGGAATCCCGGCGGTCCCTGCGCTTGGGCTGGGTGATCTTGATCTTGACCGGTTTCCGTTCCTGATTGTAAGTGATCTGAGGGGCTGCCCCATCCTCTACGGTCTCCTTGGTGATGACTACCTTTTCGATGGTGTAGTCACTGGGTACCTGGTACATCAGAGGCATCAAAATATCCTCCATGATGGACCGCAGACCACGGGCGCCAGTTTTGCGCTCCAAGGTCTTTTTCGCCACAGCCACCAAAGCGTCCTCGGTGAATTCCAAATCCACCTTATCCAGGTCGAACAGCTTCTTGTACTGATTCAGCAGAGAGTTTTTAGGCTCCCGCAGGATCCGCACCAAAGCTTCCTCGTCCAAGGCGTTCAAGGCAGTGATTACAGGAATACGACCCACCAACTCGGGGATCAGGCCATACTTCACCAGATCGTGAGGCGTGACATCCTTCATCCAGTCGATTTCGTCCAGCTCTTTCTTGCCGTGGACTTCGCCGCCGAATCCCAGGGAACTGGAAGCCGACCGTTTCTGGACGATCTTTTCCAGGCCGTCGAAGGCGCCGCCGCAAATGAACAAGATGTTGGACGTGTTGATGTTGATCGCTTCCTGCTGGGGATGCTTTCGCCCACCCTTGGGGGGAACGCTGGCCACAGTGCCTTCCAGAATCTTCAGAAGGGCCTGCTGTACGCCTTCACCACTCACATCACGGGTGATGGACTGGTTCTCAGACTTACGGGAGATCTTGTCGATCTCATCGATATAGATGATACCTCGCTCGGCTTTGAAGATGTCGTAATCCGCAGCCTGGATCAGCCGGAGAAGAATGTTCTCCACATCTTCGCCCACATAGCCGGCCTCCGTCAATGTGGTGGCGTCGGCAATGGCGAAGGGCACATCCAGCAGCTTGGCAAGGGTCTGAGCCAAGTAGGTTTTACCCACGCCTGTGGGACCCAACAAAAGCACATTGCTCTTGGTGATCTCCACGTCATCGTCCGAGAAATAAATGCGTTTATAGTGATTGTAGACGGCAACGGAGAGGGCCATTTTCGCGCTGTCCTGACCCACCACGTATTCGTCCAGCTTCTTTTTGATCTCCTGGGGCTTCGGCAGGAGGATGCCTACCTCTTTTTCATCGCTCCTCCCCTTCTTCAGCCGGTCCTCGTCCTCAATGATGGACATGCACAGTTTGACGCAAGCGTCGCAGATATACACGCCGGACCCAGCGATCAGCCGGTCTGCAACGGACTGAGGCTTGCCGCAGAAGGAACAGCAGATCTCATGGTCATTGCTGTTTGGCATCCGTCTACTCCCTTTCTTCTTATCGATGTTCGATCACTTTGTCGATCAGGCCATATTCCAGGGCCTCCTGAGCGGTCATGAAATTATCCCGCTCCGTGTCGCGCTGGATCACTTCCAGAGGCTGACCGGTACGCTCGGAAAGGATGTGGTTCAACCGGTCCTTGACGCGCAGGATGTGGTTGGCGTGGATGCTGATATCCGTAGCCTGACCCTGAGCACCGCCGCTGGGCTGATGGATCATGATCTCGCTGTTGGGCAGGGCAAACCGCTTGCCCTTGGTGCCCGCGGCCAGCAGGAAGGATCCCATGCTTGCCGCCATACCGATGCAGATAGTGGAAACATCGCACTTGATATACTGCATGGTGTCGTAAATGGCCATACCGTCAGTGATGACACCGCCGGGGCTGTTGATATACAGGGAGATATCCTTTTCCGGATCTTGCCCTTCCAAATACAGCAGCTGAGCGACCACAACACCGGCGGACGCGCTGTTCACATCTTCATTGAGAAGAATGATGCGGTCATTGAGCAGCCGGGAGAAAATATCGTAAGAACGCTCGCCCCGGTTTGTTTGTTCGATAACATAGGGGATTAAGCTCATGCGTTGTGAAGCTCCTTTCGCAAACATGATTTAGTATGAAAGCAAACAGTAAGGTTTATTCCCTGATCTTGCTGTTTAGCCCTCGGTTTTTTCCTCAGTGGATTCCTCTTTTTTCGTAGCCTTGCTCCGAGTCTTCTTGGGAGCCTCTTCGCCTTCGGCAGCTTCCGCCTTCTTCTTGGTGGAGGTGCGCTTCTTCGCGGGCTTAGCAGCCTTCTCAGGAGCAGCTTCCTTGATCACAGCGTTTGCCTTGATCAAGTCGATAGCCTTCTGATTCTGGATGTCGCCGTTGATGCCTTCCACGCTCACCAGATTCTTCACGTTCTCAAGAGGCATGCCATAAGCGTCGGCCAGCTTCTGATACTCGGCCTCGGTCTCTTCCTCGGTGGGCTTCAGCTCTTCCAGCTGAGCAATCTTCTCCAGACCCAAGCGGACCTTCACCTGGCGCTCGGCCTGAGGCTTGTACTGGGTGCGCAGATCGTCGGTGGTCTGGCCGGTATACTTCAGATAGGTTTCCAGCTTCAGGCCCTGAGACTGGAGACGATAAGCGAAGGAGTTGATGATCTCGTCCACTTCATTCTCAACCATCTCGTCGGGGATCTCAGCCTGGACCTTCTCGATGACAGCTTCCACCAGCTGGTTCTCAATGTCGCTCTCAGCAGCCTTGTTCTTCTGCTCCTGGAGACGCTTCTCGATGTCCTTGCGGTACTCGTCCAGAGTATCAAACTCGCTGACGTCCTTGACGAACTCGTCGTCGACCTCAGGCAGTTCCTTCTTCTTGATCTCATGCAGCTTGATCTTGAACACAGCGGGCTTGCCCTTCAGTTCCTCGGCATGGTAATCCTCGGGGAAGGTAACGTTCACGTCGAACTCATCGCCCACGTTGTGGCCCACTACCTGATCCTCGAAGCCGGGGATGAACTGGCCAGCGCCCAGGGTCAGCTCGTAGTTGTCAGCCTTGCCGCCGTCAAACTGCTTGCCGTCCACATAGCCGTCAAAGTCGATGGTGACCATGTCGCCGTTCTCAGCAGCCCGGTCCTCCACGGTGACGATACGGGAGTTGCGCTCACGCACACGGTCAATCTCACGGTCAATGTCCTCAGCGGTGACTTCCACGGGGATCTTGGTGACCTCGATGCCCTTATAGCCTTCGATGGTGGCTTCGGGCTTTGTGACCACGTTCAGCTTGCACTGAATGCCCTTTTCCTTGCTGATCTCGTCGATCTTAAACTCGCCGATGCTGATGACCTGCAGGCCGGACTTCTCCACAGCCTCCATCACCATGGGACGATACAGGTGGTCGATAGCGGCTTCAAAGAACACTTCCTCGCCGTAATATTTCTCAATGAAAGCCCGGGGAGCCTTGCCCTTGCGGAAGCCGGGAACGTTCATTTTTTTGCTTTCCCGCTTGTAAACAGCGTTGATAGCGTCGTTAAATTCTTCGGGGCTGACTTCCAGCTCCAATTCATAGCGGTTGATTTCCAGGTTGTTGGTCGCTTTAACATTCATGACTCTGATTTCCTCTCAAAATAGACTTACCGAAGTAACTGAATAATTATATCACAGGCTTGTGAAAGAATCTACAACTTTTCCGCAAATTATTTGGGAAAAGAGAAAAAAACTGGACTCATTCCACTTTTACGGGACAAAATTGGACGTAGTCGGCGGAGATCAAGTGCATCTGTACACCTTTATACTCTCCCACCAATGCTTTTTGGGCGGCATTTTGACCATGGATGTGACCGAAATAACAGTGTTGTATCTGGTTTTCGGCGAGCAGTTCCAAAATCTCTCTGCACTCCATGTCGTCGTAAACTGGAGGATAATGGAGAAATGCTACCATCTCTCCTCCCAGTTTTTTCGCTTCTGCCATGGACATGGAAAGCCGCCCCGCTTCTCTGGCAACGATTTTTTTGTCCTCGGCGGTCTCGGAATTGTACAGCCATCCTCTCGTACCGCAAAGAGCTTTACCCTCTACAAGATAAGCGCAGTTAAAGAGCACTTTCATGTCTGTAAAACCGTTGGCCGCCAGAAATTGGTCGATTTTGCTCCGGGTAGACCACCAGTAATCGTGGTTGCCCTTAAGGAGGATCTTTTCTCCCGGCAGGCTGTGAAGGAACTGGAGATCCTGCAAGGTGTCCTCCAGCTTCATTGCCCAGGAAATATCCCCGGCCACCACTACGGTGTCCCCTTCTTTGACCTCTCTGCGCCAATTCTCTTCCAGACGTTGCACGTAATCCTGCCAGCCGCGAAAAACATCCATGGGCTTTTCCCCGTTTAGGGACAGGTGCAGGTCCGCGATGGCAAAAAGGCTCATTGCTTACCGCCTATCCCAAGGGTCTCCAGTACGTAACTGGACGCCTGATCCTTGGGGATCACCAAAGAGAAGCGCTCAGGTTTTTCCCGCAGAGAACGGAGCTGTGCCGGTGCGCTGATCCCCGTAGTATCTTCCAATTTCTGAAGGTTCTGGAAATCGTCCTCCCCGGCAGCTTGTCCCAAGGATTCCAAAACGCTGGCGGAGAACTTGTAGGGGTTAGCCGTGGAGGCAATCACTGTGGGAACGGACTGACCCTCTGTTTCCTTATGGTACTGGTAATACACGTCTACTGCCACAGCGGTGTGAGTGTCGCAGAGATACTGCTCCTTCTCCCACAGATTCCGCACAGTCTCCGCTGTGCCTGCTTCATCACAGAAACCACCGTAGAACAAATCCTGCACTTTTTTCAGAACAGTTTCACCCACAGAGTAAACACCTGTTTCTGCCAGGTCGTTCATCCAGGAAGAGAGAACCTGGCTGTCCTCTCCCGCCAGATCATAAAGCAGACGTTCCAGGTTGCTGGAAATGAGGATGTCCATAGAGGGTGAAGAGGTGGCGTAAAACTCCCGGCGGCGGTCATAGGTGCCGGTGCGGATAAAGTCAGTGAGCACTTTGTTGGCGTTGGATGCGCAAACCAGTTTCCGGATGGGCAGACCCATTTTCCGGGCATAATAGGCCGCAAGAATGTTGCCGAAGTTTCCAGTGGGGACTACCACGTCCATGGGGTGGCCCAGAGAAAGGCGGCCTGTCCGGACCAGTTCCAGATAAGCAAAGATGTAATAGACGATCTGCGGCAGGAGCCGTCCCCAGTTGATGGAGTTGGCGCTGGAGAACAGCATGTTGTGTTCTGCCAAAACTGCTTTCAGTTCCGGGTCGGTGAAGATCTTCTTCACGCTGGACTGAGCGTCGTCAAAGTTCCCTTCAATGGCGCACACAGACACGTTGGCCCCTTCTTGGGTGGCCATCTGGCGTTTCTGCATGGGGCTGACTCCATCACGAGGATAGAACACCAGGATCCGAGTGCCGGGCACATCGCTGAATCCTTCCAGAGCCGCTTTGCCGGTATCGCCGGAAGTGGCGG
>HF972667.1:515-9143 GCA_000432995.1 Clostridium sp. CAG:1013 | reverse complement strand
GGTGAGAATGACAGCCTCTTTGCCGCCGCCCACTTTCTTTAAAGCAGTGGTGAGAAACTGGGGCAGGATCTGAAGCGCCATATCCTTAAAAGCGCAGGTGGGTCCATGCCACAGTTCCAGCAGCACCTTGTCGTCTGCCAAGGGAACTAGCTTTACAGGGCAAGAGCCGCCAAACTTCTCAGAAGTATACGCCTTATCCACGCAGGCGGCGATCTCCTCCTCCGTGAAATCGGTCAGAAACTTTCCAAAGATTTCCTTTGCCAAAGCGGAATAATCCAACTTTGCCAGCGCGGGCAGCTCTTGGGAAAGATCGGGAAACGCTTCCGGCACGAACAGGCCGCCTTCCCGAGAGATCCCTTGAGCGATCACCTGGGAGGCTTCCAGCCGTAGCTGGGAATTGCGGGTACTTTTATAGAGCATCTGCATCACCTGTACTTAAAATTAAGATTCTCCGTCTGCCAGAGACGAAAGCGTCCTGGCTATCGCGGTATAACTATACCTTACTTTTTCAGTTCTGTCAAAGCAAATTCTCCTCACGGAACACTCTGGCGGCGTTTCCGTAGAATATTTTCTCAACCACAGTCTCGGGATAGTGGCGTAGAAACAGCTCATAAAGAGCAGGGATAGCGGAAAGCCCCGGCATATCCGGCGGAAGATCTGCCCCATCCCAGTCGCCCCCCATGGCCAGAACATCTTCTCCGCCCAGAGACAGAAAATAATCTCCGTGGCGCAGTACGTCCTCCATAGAGGCTTTTTTCGGCTGATCGTTGAGGAACGCCTTGTAGAAATTGAGACCTACCAGTCCACCTGATTTCTTGATGGCCAGGAACTGCTCTTTGGTCAAGTTCCGGGGATGACCACAGATCTCCTTGGCGTTGGAATGGGAGGCTACCAGAGGGCGTTCTGCAATCTCCGCCACATCCCAGAAAAGTTCCGGGCTGGCGTGGGACAGGTCTACCAGAATGCCCACCTGCTCCATGGCTTTTACAGCCTTGCGGCCAAAGTCAGTCAGGCCTGTAGTGCCTGGAGCCATTACGCCTCTGCCGATCTCCGTGGCGCCGTTCCAAGTGAGGGTGCACATGCGCACTCCAAGCCGCTTAAAATCTTCGATATGTTCCAGCTTACCGCCTAGGGCCGCTCCGCTCTCTACGGTGAGAATGGCGCCATGATGTCCCTCACATTCCAAACGGTCCAGGTCCCCGGGATCCCGAAGCTGGGAAAGACAGCACTTGTTCTCCTTAACCTCTTTGGTGAATCTGTCCGCCACTTTCAGGAAACGCTGCCAGGCAGGCTCCCCCCGCAGATCATCGGGCAGCCATACGGCGTAGCACTGTACGTAATGTTCCCAATTCTCCACGGTTTGCAGGTTTACATGAAGTTGGTTTTTCTGTAAAGGGATATCCCTTTGCGCACACTCTGTCATGGTGTCGCAGTGCAGGTCAAAGTAACGCGTAACGACTCCTCCTTCCGACTCTACTGGGCGAAAAAGGCGTTTTCCAGATATACTTCCACAGTAAGAATGCCCCCTCGCGAGCAGACTGCCGCTGCGTCAAACCGGGGCTGAAGCTCACTGGGATTTTGCCGCAGATACTCCATAGCGGTAGCTGTCAGTTTTCGCTGTTTCGCGGGAGTAATGGCTTCCAGCGGGGATACTAGGCTGTTTGGCGCCCGAGTCTTTACTTCCACAAACGCAATATACGTTCCACGTTTTGCAATGATGTCGATCTCGCCAAATCTGGAATGAAAATTCCTTTCCAGGATCTCATAGCCTCTTTCTTCCAGCCAACTGGCAACACAGTTTTCCCCCGCTTTGCCAGTTTCAGCTGTCATGAGTGCTTGTCCTCCAAATTCTTCAGGAAGCTTCTGCGGTGGATCGGCAGCAAACCAAACTGCTGAATGGCTTCATAATGGGCTTTTGTTCCATAGCCCTTATGTTTAGCAAAACCATATTGAGGATAAAGCTGATCCCATTCCCGCAAAAGCCGGTCACGGCTTACCTTTGCCAGAATGGATGCCGCGGCGATGCTGGCGCACTGGGCGTCGCCCTTCACCACGGTCTCCCCAGGAATGGACAAAGGTGGCATCCGGTTGCCGTCCACCAACGCCCATCCGGGCTGCTGGGACAACCCTTCCACTGCCCGTTTCATGGCCAGAAAGGTGGCTTGCAAAATGTTGATCTCATCGATCTCTTCCGCGGTGGCCCAGCCTACGCTCCAGGCGAGGGCCTGTTCCTGGATGACAGGAAACAACGCTTCCCGTTTTTTCTCCGTCAGCTTTTTGGAGTCGTTCAGTCCAGGGATGGACAGGTCCATGGGAAGAATTACAGCGGCAGCGCATACCGGTCCGGCCAAAGGTCCTCTTCCCGCTTCATCCACGCCACAGACAGGGCCATGGCCGGCGGCTTCTGCCCGGCGTTCCCAGGCGTACCAATCAAAGTTTTCCGGCAGTGTTACAGCAGTTTTTCCAGCCATTGGAAATCCTCCTTTGTGTGCTTAGGGGCGTTCCAGGGTGATCCGTCCCAGTTTGCCTCCGCGATATTCGTCCAGAACGGTGATGGCGGCCCGCTCGGTATTGACTTCACCGCCGGAGATAAGCATGCCCCGCTTGCGTCCCACTCGTTTCAAGATCTCGTGACCCGGAAGGTGATCCTCCGGGGAAATATCGGTCTTGTAGCGGCCGTTTACCGCATCGGGATATAGTTCCATCAGCAGTTCCAAAAGGTGCGCTGCCAAGCCTTCCAGGTCCAGGATCTCGTCCCGTACCGCGCCGGTGAACGCCAAATGCTCACCCACAATGGGATCCTCGAATTTGGGCCACAAAACGCCGGGGGTGTCCAGAAGCTCAAAGCCTTTTCCCACGGTGAACCACCGGTTCTGCCGTGTGACGCCGGGCCGGTCCTGTACTTCTGCCTTACCAGCTTTTCCTCCGTAGATCATCCGGTTGATGAAGGAGGACTTGCCCACGTTGGGGATACCCACCACCATCACACGGATGGGACGGCCTACCATACCTTTTCGCTCCCATGCTTGGATCTGTTCTTTCAAGACCTCCCGCACGGCAGGATAAAACCCGTTGATGCCTTTGCCGGTTTTACTTTCAATGGGAATGGCCTTTTCTCCCAGGGACGCGTAATGAGCGATCCAGCGGTTTGTCTGGGCAGGGTCCGCCATATCGCTTTTGTTCAGCAGAACCACTTTGGGTTTGCGCTGGATAATGTCCCGCAGGACGGGATTGGAGCTGCTTTGGGGAACACGAGCGTCCAAAATCTCCGCCACCGCGTCCACCAGTTTCAGGTCCTCGCCGATCTTCCGCCGTGTTTTTGCCATGTGGCCGGGAAACCACTGTATGGGTCGAATCTCTTCCACAAATACCGCCTCCTTACTATAACCGAGATGGGCGGCCCGTCTTGATCGCCAGTCCGCCCATGTGTGTCTATGTTTCAATTCTTTTAAATAATGCGCTCAGGCCAATCCAGCCCTGGAAAGAGGATAGAGGTTAAAAACCACTTTTCCCAAAATATTCCGGCAGTCCACCATTCCTACGGAAACGAATCGACTGTCAGTAGAGTTGTCCCGGTTGTCTCCCAGAACAAACACGCAGCCTTCCGGTACAGTCTGGGGGAATTCCAGCACCTGGCCAGGCAGATCCGGCACATAGGTGATGCCATCCTCGGTTCCATACACAGAACCGGCCACTACCTGACCGTCCACAGTGACTTCTCCCAGCTCGGAGTCAAAGTCCACCACTTGGCCTTCGGTTGCAATCACCCGCTTGATGATAGGCTCGTCCAGTGCTTCCACTACGATGACCACATCTCCCTGTTGCGCAGGTCCTGCCAGCTGTGTCACCAAGACCCTGTCCCCATTATAATAGGTAGGTTCCATGGAGCGGCCGTCTACAGTGATGACCCGAGCAACAAAGGTGAACACGATCGCTACCAGCACTACCGCCATGACAATCGTTTCCGCCCATTCCAGCGCGGAACGTACAAAGGGAGAGTCCTTCCGGGGCTGTTTTTCTTCCATGTTGGTTTCCACAGATCCCTCCAAGATAGTCCCTCCTTTTTACACGGGGCCAAGATTTTGGAACGGGAACAGATGGAATACGGCTTTGCCCAAAATATTCCGTTCGTCGATCATGCCCACGTCCTGATAACGGCTGTCCTCCGAAACAGCTCGATTATCCCCCAAAACAAACACGCAGCCTTCCGGCACGGTCTGAGGAAATTCCAGCAGCTCAAAGGAACTGAACGGCTCTTCCGTGATGCCGTTTTCCAGTCCAAACTGGGTTTCGTCCACCACTTGACCGTCCACCAGAACGGATTTTGTTTCATAGTCGAAGTCCACCACTTGGCCTTCAGTTGCGATCACTCGTTTGATGATGGGTTCTTCCAACACATTGACGATGACCACCACATCTCCCTGTTCCACGCCGTTCAGATCACTGACCACCAGTACCCGATCACCGTCATGAAAGCTGGGCACCATGGAAGTCCCGGTCACTGTGACAACGCGGCAGACGAACGTGAATACCACGGCGATCAGCACGATTGCCAGGACCACTTCTTCAATCCACTCCAGTATGGTGCGGACAGCCTTGCTCCGCGTTTGTACGCCTTCGGTCTGAAGATCCATAGGTTCGCCTCCCATCGGGTGAAAAATCATAGTGAGATCAGGAAAAATTTGTAGCAAAAAAGGGACAGCAACTTGTCCCTTTCTCACGTTTACTATGCAGCTTTCTTACTTGAGCTGTTCCTTGACCTTAGCGGCCTTGCCCACGCGATCACGCAGGTAGTACAGCTTGGCGCGACGCACACGGCCCTGACGAACAACCTTCACAGCCTTCACGTTGGGAGAATGAAGGGGGAACACACGCTCCACACCAACACCGTAGGAAACACGGCGCACGGTGAAGGTTTCGCTGATGCCGCTGCCCTTGCGAGCGATCACGGTGCCTTCAAACTGCTGGATACGCTCCCGGTCACCTTCACGGATGTTCACGTCCACGCGGACAGTGTCACCGATGGAGAACTGGGGGACCTCAGCCTTGAGGGATTCCTGAGAGATCATTTTGATTGCGTCCATTTGAGATTCCTCCATAAATCGTAATGTTCAGACATTCATGCCGGTAACCCGGCAGCGGACTGCCCGCTTCCTTTCGCAGCGGCTGGATCTTAGCCTATCCGCCGCGGTTCGACCCCCACGGGCAAGCCTTCGAGGAAAACCCGCGGAATTCAAATGCTTAAATAGTTTATCACAAGGGAGGCAAAAAAGCAAGAAATATTTACCGCAATTCGGAAAAATCTTTCTTCAGCAGCCGTTTCCGAGTGATCGAGCAATAGGGCTCCACGTCCTCATACCGCTTCAGTGCTTCAAGCAGCAATGCAGGGTTAGTGCTGCCGTTCATGCTGCAGGGCAGTTTCAGGGAAAGCACCAGGCCGGGATCTTCCTTTGTCCACTGGACGCCGGAGAAATCGGGTTTGATGTCAAACTCTTTCTCCCCTTTTTTGGTGTGCTTTAATACTAAGATGGTATCCCGCGCCAAAAGATTTTGCAGCTTCTGTTCCAATGTGTCCGGATCATCCGTTTCCAGGGCGATTTCGTATTCGCCAAACTGGATGTCCTCGAACTTGTCCACTTGTTCTGTCGCACCCAGTATCCGCAGGTCCCTGGGAAGATGAGCGTTTATCGCCTCCGCGATCTGATCCAGGGGACGTTCCTCCGTCAGACGGATATCCATACATTCCCGCTCACCGCACACTCCTAGAGAAAGGGGCATGGCGTAGGTCATATAGATTCTGGGGTTGAAGCCCTCCGTGTACCACACAGGAAGACCGGAGAGTTTAAGACCCCGGGACATGCACCGGGTCAGATCCAGGTGAGAAATATACCGCACTGAGCCTTTTTTCTCAAACCACACTCGTACGTTTTTCAACGCAGATCCCCCCTCCGTAGCATGCCGCGCCGCAATGGGAACACTGTTCCCGACAGTTGGGCGTGGTCAGATTTTGATAAGCGCGCTTGCACTCCTCGATAAAGAATTCCTTTTTCACGCCATAGTCTAAGTGATCCCAGGGGAACACCTCGTCAAATTCCCGATGACGATTGGCGTAAAAAGCCGGGTCCAGACCACAGGCCTCAAAGGCTTCCATCCATTTGTCAAAGTGGAAGCAGTCGTCCCAGCCGTCAAACCGCAGGCCGAACTCCCGAGCCTTTTCCATCACCGCGCAAAGCCGGCGGTCGCCCCGGGCAAAAACAGCTTCCAGGAAACTGGTCTGAGCACCGTGATAGCTGACGGAGATCTTCCGGGAATGAACGCCGCCTTTCAGGGCGTACTGCTTTTCCTGCAAAGTCTCCATGGTATCCTGGCCAAACCACTGGAAGGGCGTAAAGGGCTTAGGTACAAAGGCGGCGGCGCTGAGAGATACCTCTACCCCTTTCCCTTTGGGCTTCTCCTTGTTTTGGTAGAAGGCATCAACTACCTTTTGGCCCAACTCGTCAATGGCCAGTACGTCCTCCATGGTCTCTGTGGGAAGGCCGATCATAAAGTACAGCTTGATCCTGGTCCAGCCCTCGGTGAAGGCCACATTCACCGTGCGCATCAGTTCTTCTTCCGTAACGTTCTTATTGATTACATCCCGCATCCGCTGGGAGCCCGCTTCCGGAGCGAAGGTAAGACCGCTCTTCCGCACGGAGTTAATTCGCTCCATCAGCTCGGGCGAGAAGTTGTCCACTCGCAGGCTGGGCAGGGAAAGGCTTACCTTTTCCCCTTCCGTCCATTGGTGCAGAGTGTCGATCAGTTCATTTAACCGAGCGTAGTCGCTGGTGCTGAGAGAGGAAAGGGAGATCTCATCGTAGCCGGTAGAATGGCACAGGTCACGGCACTGGCGATCGATGGTGTCTATGTCCTTTTCCCGGTAGGGCCGGTAGAGGAACCCAGCCTGGCAGAATCGGCAGCCGCGAATGCAGCTGCGGNNNNCGCGAATGCAGCCGCGGAGCACTTCTTCGGAAATACGGTTGTGGACCACATCGATGAGCGGCACTACAAAGTCCTTGGGATAATAGGCTTTGTTCATGTCCCGGATGACCCGCTTTTTCACGGTCTTAGGGGCTCCATGGGTGGGAACATACTCCTTGACGGTGCCGTCCTCGTTGTAGGAGACATCGTAGAACGCGGGCACGTACACGCCCTCAATCTGGGCGGCCTGCTCCAAGAACTCTGTCTTGGATTTGCCCTCTTTCTTGCACTGACGATAAAGTTCCATCACCTCGATGTCCACTTCTTCTCCGTCGCCCAAAAAGAAGATGTCGAAGAAGTCCGCCAGAGGCTCTGGGTTACATGCGCAGGGGCCGCCCCCCACCACGATGTTGAACAGGTCCGGCCGGTCGGCGCTGCGCAGAGGGATTCCCGCCAGCTCCAGCATATTCAATACGTTTGTGTAGCTCAGCTCGTATTGGAGGGTGAAACCAATAAAATCGAACTGGTTCACCGGATCGCCGCTTTCCAGCCCGTAAAGCGGTATCCCTTCACGGCGCATCTCCTCCTCCATGTCCACCCAAGGAGCGAAAACACGTTCACACCAGAAGGAGGGCACTTCGTTGATGGCGCTGTACAGGATCTTGATCCCCAGGTGGGACATGCCGATCTCGTAGGTATCGGGAAAACAAAAGGCAAAGCGCACATCCACTTGAGAGGGATCCTTCACCACGGCGTTCAATTCCCCGCCCACATAACGGCCCGGCTTTTGTACTTTTTGCAGCGCGTGTTCCAGTTTTTTGTTTTGTCTCATCATGGGACCATCCGTCTCCTTAAAGAATTGCGCCGTCCACACAGGGACGGCTCGTTCGGCTTATTATAGCATAGGTTCTCTGGCGGTTCAATCGTTAAGGGTTAGGTCTTTCAGTGGATGAACATAGCGTCCCCGAAGCTGAAGAACCGATACCGCTCTTGCACGGCTGTGTTATAAGCATGGAGGATATGCTCCCGTCCGGCCAAAGCGGATACCAGCATGATCAGGGTACTCTCAGGCAGGTGGAAGTTGGTGATGAGAGCGTCCACCCCTTTGAATTCGCAGCCGGGATACAGGAAGATGTCCGTCCAGCCTTCACTTTCACGGAAGCAGCCTTCCCGCTGTGCTACCGACTCGATGGTGCGGCAGCTGGTGGTCCCCACGGCGATGACTCTCCCACCCCGCTCTTTGGTGCGGTTGATTAGGTCCGCTACGGACTGGGGCATGTGGTAGTGCTCGGAGTGCATTTTGTGGTCCTGGATGTTCTCCACGCTGACAGGACGGAAAGTGCCCAGTCCCACATGGAGGGTGACGAAGCCCAATTCCACGCCCTTGGCTTTGATCTTTTCCAACAGCTCCGGAGTGAAGTGGAGTCCGGCAGTGGGAGCGGCGGCGGAGCCCTCCTCTCGGGAGTAGACCGTCTGATACCGCTCCTTGTCTTCCAGTTTCGCCTTGATGTAGGGCGGCAGGGGCATTTGGCCGATCTGGTCCAAAATGTGGAAGAACAATCCCTCGTATTCGAAATGGATCAGCCGGTTGCCGTCGGGGAGCACGTCTACCACTTCGCAGTGGAGCAGACCATCCCCGAATTGGAAACGGGCACCCTTCTTGGCTCGCTT
>HF972667.1:0-504 GCA_000432995.1 Clostridium sp. CAG:1013 | reverse complement strand
CCCTTCTTGGCTCGCTTGCCGGGACCTGCCAGTGCTTCCCAAATATCGTTCCCTTTGTTTTGCAAAAGGAGGAACTCCACATGGGCACCCGTCCCCTCTTTCACGCCGTACAGCCGCGCGGGCAAAACGCGAGAGTCATTGAGGATCAGGCAGTCGTTGGGGGTGAGGTAGTCCACAATTTCGTAAAAATGGCGGTGCTCGATGGCGCCGGTAGTCTTGTCCAGAAGCATCAGACGGGAGGCGTCCCGAGGTTCAATGGGGGTCTGAGCGATCAGCTCTTCCGGCAGATTAAAGTAAAAATCACTTGTTTTCATAGGTTCTATCATCATTTCCTTTTTTGAGGAGCGGTTTATGGGGACGGCTCCCGTAAATTTTCATACAATAAAATGTGGCTGAAAAATTGACAACAGGAGGAATCTAGGGTATGATTAAGACCAAATAGAGGCGCGGCTTTCAAAAGTAGCAGGATGGAGGTTGCCAAAACCGCAGAAGTCTTGTAAAAGG
>HF972666.1:572-1250 GCA_000432995.1 Clostridium sp. CAG:1013 | reverse complement strand
CGGGAGGAACGGGCCTCCCGTACCCAGCGCCAAACAGACCAGGCCAACGCCTGGAAAGCAATCCGGCGGGGAAGAAAAATACTTTGATAAATATCAAATTAAATCTTGACAAACCCCTGCCGAGCTGGTATGCTTGATCCAGTTCGATACATGCAAAAATAAATCTTGCGAAGGAAGGCGAACACGTTGAAAAAGGAGATTTGGCTCAACTATTTAGAAAGCCAGGTGGAGCGCTGCCGCCAGGAGGGGGAGGCCCTCTCCCAGGACTGCCGGGAGGATGAGGCCCGCCGGGCGAAAATCCAGGGGAATATCTTCCAGATTTGCGCCACGGTGTACCAGGCCTTGGAAGCCCACCTGCCGCCTCAGGAGCTGGAGGCCGCCTACCGCCGGAAGCTGGAAGCTTTGCCGGAGAATTGGCGGGCCGCCCGGGATTTGGCCCAAGCCCACGGGGATATGGCCCGGGCCGCCGTGGAGGAGTGGAAGCTGGAGGCCTGGCAGCAGGCCTGGGACCAACTGGGAAAGGAGGCGTAACCTATGACAGAGGAACAGGCGTTAAAACTATTCAAAGGCTTGGCGGACCGCTCCCGGCTGCAAATCCTCAAATCCCTGCTGGAGGAGGATATGTACGTGGAGCGCCTGGCCCAGCGGCTGGAGCTCACCCCGGCCACGGTGTCTTTC
>HF972666.1:0-563 GCA_000432995.1 Clostridium sp. CAG:1013 | reverse complement strand
CCACGGTGTCTTTCCATTTAAAGAAGCTGATGGACGCCGGGGCGGTCTCCTCCCGCCGGGAGCAGTACTACACCATGTACTCTATCAATAAAGAGGTGTTCCAGTGCCGCATTTTGGACATCCTGGGGGAGAAGTCCTCCGACGCCCAGCGCCAGCAGGAGCGGGAGGCCCGCTACCGCCAGCGGGTGCTGGACAGCTTTTTTGAGTACGGCCGCCTTAAGGCCATCCCCGCCCAGCGGAAGAAGGAGCGCATCTGCCTGGAGGAAATCGCCAAGGAGCTGGAGCTGGGCCGCCCCTATCCCGAGCGGGAGCTCAACCAGGTGCTGCTGCGCTTCCACCAGGACTACTGTACCCTGCGCCGGGACATGATTAGCGAGGGTATCCTCCGCCGGGAGGAGGGCCTTTACACCCGCCTGGTCTAGGGCGGGAAGGGGCCTTTGGAAAAATGAGAGAAACAGGGCTTGACAATCCAGCCTTAGGAAAGTATAATTATTTCTGTTGTACTGGTAATGCCTACGACGAAACAACCCCTGCCTTGTGGCGGATGGGAGGGATATAAATGG
>HF972665.1 GCA_000432995.1 Clostridium sp. CAG:1013 | reverse complement strand
CAGGTTCTTCTTGGTGGAGTCGGTGACCACCTCGCCCAGCAGCTCGGCGAACTTGGCGGCGTGCTCGGCCTCTTCGTAAGCAGCCTTCTCCCAGTACAGGCCGATCTCGGGATAGCCCTCGCGATGGGCCACGCGGGCCATGGCCAGGTACATGCCCACCTCGGTGCACTCGCCCTGGAAGTTCTCCCGCAGGCCCTGCAGGATCTCTTCGGGAGCGCCCTTGGCAACGCCCACCACATGCTCGGAAGCCCAGGTCATATCGCCGGCCTGCTCCACAAACTTCTCAGCGGGGGCACCGCAGACAGGGCACTTCTCAGGGGCAGCCTCGCCCTCGTACACATAGCCGCAAACAGTACATACGAACTTTTTCATGAGTAAATTCCTCCATTTTAATAAATTTTTCTACAGAGATCTATCCAATAGAACATTTCTTGTGGAACTGCTTGATTTACTTTGTGCCCATGCTGGACGCGGAGCAAGGAATCGAACTTTACACCCTTGCTTTTTTTCGGGAAAAGCCGTGCTCACAGGACGCAAATTTGCAAAGCTCGCGCCCTTTACATCACTGTTCTTTCCTTTCACACTGGGGGCACACTCCCTCGAACACCACCCTGGCGCTTTCCAGCCGGATGTGAAACCGGGCCGAGAGCTTTTCCAGCTCATCCCGGCGGAAAAACTCCTCGGGGATATCCAGTACAGCGCCGCAGCGCTTGCAGACCAGATGGGCATGGGGTTCTACGCGGGCATCGAAATGCTCCTGTCCATTGATAACCCCCACGCTGACCGCCTTTCCTGTTTCACAGAACTTTTTCAAATTCCGGTACACAGTGCCCAAGCTCAAATCGGGATAACGTGGCTTCAGCCTGGCATAAACCCAATCAGCGGTGGGATGTACGGTGGTTTCCTGCAGTGTATTTAGAATCGCCATCCGCTTTCTGCTGAAATTCTCACGTTTTTCCAAAATTCCGCTCTTCCCTTTCTATACGGTCTCCCAGGCTTCCTTACCGCCTGTGAACACAGTATAGCACAGGTTCCGCAATTTGTAAAGTAGGAATTGTTATTATTTTTGAATTTTTTCTTTTCGCCCGCAATCCTTAGGGCAGCGTAGCGGAAAGCGCCCGCATCAGCGCCTTCTGGCTCCGGTCCTCACTGACCGCCACCAGCTCATCCCCTGCCTGCAGAATTGTAGAGCCGTTGGGGATGGTGAGCACTCCCCGGCGGATCAAAGAGATGACCAGTGTGCCCCCTGGAAGGTCAATATCTTTTAAAGCCACTCCATCCAAAGCCGTGTCTGTGGGCAAGGTCATGGAGCAGATCCCCGCCTTGCCCTGGTTCAGGGTGGCGATCAAATGCATATGGGCCAAATCGGCCTCCTGCTCAATCATCTTAGTGAGGATCTCCGTGCTGCAGGCGGTGTTCCGAATGCCCAGCACCCGGAATGTCTCAATATTCCGCGGGTCATTCACACGGGAGATCACCTTTTTG
>HF972664.1:37257-46433 GCA_000432995.1 Clostridium sp. CAG:1013 | reverse complement strand
AGCTGGAGCCCATGCAGCAGGGTGACTTCGAGCAGCTGTACGAGGCTCTGGGCGGCCGTCATGTTAACATCCGCTTCCTGGATCCCCCGCTGCACGAGTTCGTTCCCACCGAGGAAAAGGACATCGAGCTGCTGGCTGAGGCTCAGGGCAAGAGCGTTGAGGACATCAAGGCCATCATCGCTTCTCTGCACGAGTTCAACCCCATGATGGGTCATCGTGGCTGCCGTCTGGCTGTCACCTATCCTGAGATCGCTGCTATGCAGACCGAGGCTGTGATCAAGGCTGCTATCAACGTTCAGAAGGCTCATCCCGATTGGAACATCGTGCCCGAGATCATGATTCCCCTGGTGGGCGAGGTCAAGGAGCTGAAGTTCGTCAAGAAGACCGTTACCGATACTGCCGATGCTATCATCGCTGAATCCGGCATGGATCTGAAGTACAAGGTTGGCACCATGATCGAGATTCCTCGCGCCGCTATCACCGCCGACAAGATCGCGGAAGAGGCCGAGTTCTTCTCCTTCGGCACCAACGACCTGACTCAGATGACCTTCGGCTTCTCTCGTGACGACGCCGGCAAGTTCCTGGGCGCCTACTATGAGAACAAGATCTATGAGAACGATCCCTTCGCTCGTCTGGACCAGGAAGGCGTTGGCCAGCTGGTGAAGATTGCTGCCGAAAAGGGCCGCGCTACCCGTCCCGACATCATGCTGGGCATCTGCGGCGAGCATGGTGGCGATCCCAGCTCCATCGAGTTCTGCCACAATGTTGGCCTGAACTACGTCTCCTGCTCTCCCTTCCGTGTTCCGATCGCTCGTCTGGCTGCTGCTCAGGCTGCTATCAAGAACCCCCGCAAGTAAGAGTTATGGGATCTGCCATTGGATATGAGAGGGCGTAAGCCTTCTATGGATCCTATGGATGACCGTCACAATGGCATGATATGACCGTTTAGGTTTATCTTAATACGCCGAAAATCCCCGTACATTCCTTTTTTGGGAAATGTGCGGGGATTTTTATTTGGGACCGGATTGGTTGTGTGGTGGGGAAGATACAAATTTGATAAAAAGGAGTTACTTTGCCTTCTGTTCAGGCAGAAAGCGAACGGCCACCAGCTGGTGAAAGATCGCGGCGAAAATCAGACCGAAGGTTACGCCCAGAATGGTATCCGCAACCCGTAGAATCACGGCGCCTTGAATGCCGTATATTCCTGCACCCAGCATCAGCGCTCCAAGGCAGTTCATTGCTGTCTTGTACTTGTAATCTGTGCAGAAACCCAGGCACAGCCCGCCCAGAGGCCCCAGCAGTGAATGCAGTGATTCAGGCGTTACAGAATACAGGACAAAAAACAAGCAGGAACCCGCCACAGCCCCGATAATACGCTGCCGAAAGCGAATAAAAGTGTTTCCGGAGTAGGGATATTCCGATAACAGGGAAGCGCAGGCAAACCCCATCCACATAAATCGTTCTACACCAAAGACCTGTCCGGCTGTCATAACCAGACTTACACCGAGAGCCATGCGCAGCTGCCACATGCAGGCGGGGTTGGACAGATCAAATCTTTGCACCACATGATGAAACCGAGTGGCCTTGTGTTGGTGTCGGTGTTTGAAAAAAAGGATCGCGCCACAGATCAAATAACCTGTCACAGCCAAAAGACCACGGCGGATGAGAGCTTCCCCAGCGACAGGATTTCCAATGAGATAAATATAGGCGAAACTGTATAAGCCGCCGTTTCCCATCTCGGGACGCTGGGTGGTTATGTAGAGGAGCGAAAAAAAGCAAACAAAATGGAGCGGGATCAAAAGCAGGGGAGGGAGCATTGCCGCAGCAGTTGGAGCCAGTAGCAGAATAGTCAGTGCCACTGCCAAGGTCAAAAGAGAGTCACCGACGCAGTACTCAAAATTGACAAAACGGATGCCCAACATAATGCAAAACAAGGCCACTGCAAAGGGGGTGTTGTCAGAGCCAAACACACTGGATAACCCACTTATAAATACGATGGCGAAGAGCACGATCAATACAGAACGCGTGGCCATGGCTACCCAGTAATACAGTTTTTCCTGTTTAGTAGGGCAAGCCTCGATTTTTCGTTTGAGGATGGCAGGATCCATTTGCAGCGTATCATAGAATTTCATCTTCATGGATAGTTTCCTTTCCTTTCTCCAGATGTGCGGCGAGTTTGTCCGCGTAATACATGAACATCTCAAAATCTTTGCCGGAACTTCGCCACAGATCATAAAATGGCTGCAAAATATTTTCGTATCCCTTCTTTAACTCGGCTAGTCCAGTCTCTGTGATGGAAAGCTGGTAGCTTCGTTCGTCTGTCGCATTCCGCTGTTTGCTAATACACTTTTTTTCATAGAGCGTCTTTAGGCAACGGCTTACGGCTTCTTTTTTCATTCCGCTTCCCTGGCTGAGCAGAACAGGCGTATTTTGTTCAGGCTGCAAGTACAGGTGGGCCAAAAGCTCGCATTCACTGACGGTCAGCACCGATTTGCGTTCAGGCAGCAAAGAACGCATGATCTTTTGCATCTGCTGCTGATAATGAACCATATCCGTCCACTCCATGTGGATCCCCCTTGCAATATAATTAACTTTGTTAATCATATTCCTTGGGGAACTTTTTGTCAATAGCAGCTACGAAATAATTGCCAGTTTGCCCTACGTTTTTCTGGCCTTTGGTTTTACTCTCCTGTTTACAATTACCTTTCCTGAGTTTTCCTGCTCAGCAGCCCGCGCTGAGCGGGAAAATTATCGTGAAACAGACCCCCGTCCGTTCCTTTGTTAGGAATGGGCGGGGGTTTTGTGTTTTGTAGGAAGTCATCGGTTCTGGCGGCTTCTGGTGTCACCCACTTTCAGCAGGATGGCGAAGGCTGTCATCAGTAGGTAAGTGCCCAGCAGGAATAGAGGGAAGATTCCTGTCCCGCCTAAGTCTGCCAGCACGCCGAACAGTACTGGCGTCGCCAGAATGCTCAGGTAGTAAAAGGCCATTTCCATGCCTATGATGGATTGAGAACACCTAACTCCGAACAGTTTAGGAGTCAAATGAGTCATGTTGGGGAGCATGGGGCCATTTCCCAAGCCTACCAAAAACAGAGCGGCTACCGCCGTAAACACATTGGACTGGACCAACAACAGCAGGGCAGCGAANNNAACAACAGCAGGGCAGCGAAGGCCAGAGCGAGCAGCCCACCGGCGATGATCTGCCAGTCAGAGCATTTCAAGGTGAGCAGTCCCGAGATAAACCGTCCCAGGGTGATCCCTATAAAATAGAAAGAGATCAATGCAGCTGCAAGGTCGGCGGAAAGACCCACCGGCCCTGCCAGATAGGTGCTTCCCCAGATCAAGCAGGTGGACTCCAGCGCGCCGATCCCAACAAACACAGCGCAGGAGGAGAGAATCTTTTTTCTCCGAAGCATGTGCATGATAGGGACCACGCACAGGTGCTCCTCCTCCGTCTGAGCAGACTTGAGTTTTTTCCAAAGGGGAAGTGTTACAAACGCCAGAACCGCAATGGCAAGCTGAATGAAAAAGACAGTCCGATATCCACGGCGCCAGTTCATGTTTTCCGAGAGTGCCATGGACATAAGGAACGGGCTGGCAGTGACCCCGATGCCGTAAAAGCAGTGGAGGAAATTCATCTGCATGGAGTTGTAGTGGAGAGCCACGTAGTTGTTCAGTGCCGTGTCCACAGAACCTGCGCCGATCCCCAGAGGCACCGCGAACAAACACAGCCACAGGAAATTCTGAGAGCAGGAAAAACCTAGCAGTGCCCCGGCAGTGAGGGCGGTGGAAAGTGCGGTGATCCTAGCAGTTCCCAACCGAGCAATGATCCTGGCGCTGAACAGACTAGAGACAACAGTCCCTCCTGATATGATGACAGAGATCACGCTGGCCCAGGACACAGGCACATCGAATTGAGTGTAGATTGCGGGCCAGGCCGCGCCTAGAAGAGAATCTGGGATTCCAAGGCCTATGTAAAAAAGGTAGATCATAAGAAGCAGCACAGTTGCCATACCACCACTCCTATTGCAGGGTTGAAATTGAAACAAGAGGGCATTTACCGCAAAAGACGGGAAAGGGCCCTACGACCATAATAGCGTCCCCGCCGACGAATGTGCCACAGAAGGGAATAAGATGGACCCTCTTCAAATTTTGGGGTCTTTGTGCTACAATAGGGGGCAAGAATTTACCAGAAGGGGGAGTTGTATGCTGTACGGCGCGCGGTACGAGAAAACATTTTCCAGCCGTAGGGAAGAGCTGGAGTTTCAGCGGGCCATGGCAGAGAAACTCCTCTGCTGGGCTCTGCGCAGCGAACGGGGATTGGACTTGTCCACCCTGCACCGGGAGCGGACTCCTGACGGCAAGCCCTTCTTTTTGGACTGTCCTGTTCAGTTCAGTTTGAGCCATTGCCGGGGTGTGGTGTGTTGCGGCCTGAGCGATGCCCCTTTGGGCGTGGACGTGGAAAGTTCCAGGCCGTTTAGTCAGCGACTGGCGGAGCGGGTCTGCACCCAGGAGGAGCGTGCCTGGCTTGAAGCACAGCCAGACCAAGAGAGGGGATTCCTGTCTTTGTGGACTCTAAAGGAAAGCGTGATGAAGCTCTCCGGCAAGGGAATCGCCTATGGCTTCCAGCAGGCGGCCTTTACCTTCTGGGAAGGGCGGCAGCTATTTTGGGACCCGGAGGTGAAGCTTTCCCAGTTTGAGCTTCCCGGAGGATGGATTGTATCCGCTGCTTCCAGAGAGGAGAGTTTTTCCCAGCTGCAAATGGTGGACTTGACTTGAGGGTATCATAACTCCCCTTTGTCTCTCATATGTA
This sequence comes from Clostridium sp. CAG:1013, assembly GCA_000432995.1. GTDB lineage: Bacteria > Bacillota > Clostridia > Oscillospirales > Acutalibacteraceae > Acutalibacter. Next base: position 41,620 of record HF972664.1, on the reverse strand, counting down.
TGCCACAAGGAACTCATGAGAGAGGAACGGTGGAAACTATGGTCGTATCGCTGAAAGCCAATCGGAAACGGATTATCGCATTTTTACTTCTGGCAGTGGTGGTGGCGGGAGCGTGCCTGTTCCTGCAAAGCAGGGGAGAGGAAGAAATTCAGCCTATTCCCGGAGGCACCAATGAGGAGCGGGTAGCGTACCTGCAAGGGTTTGGCTGGCAGGTGCAGACAGAGCCCACCGAGACCCGGGAAGTGATGATCCCCGCTCAGTTTAATGATGTATATACCGCCTACAACGTGATGCAGAAAGCCCAGGGTTTTGATTTGGAGCCTTACGCTGGGGAGATCTGCACCCAGTACATGTATAAGATCGAAAACTATCCCGACGAGACGGAAGTCTACGCCACTCTGTTGGTCTACGGGGACCAGATCATCGGCGGGGACGTGGCCTGCGCCGAAGTGGACGGTTTCATGCACGGCTTCGCTCCGGACAGTGCTCATTTCGGGGAAACGGGCGTAGGTTCCTCGGAAAGCTCTCAGCCTGCAGCCAGTGCCAGCCCCAGCCCTACCGTGAGCATGGCGCCGGAAAGCAGCTCGCAATCACCTGCTGAGGATACTGCCGCTGAAAGCGCCGTTACAGAAGAAAGTGCCGTGACTGAGGAGAGCGCTGTATCCCAGACCGCGGAGGAGACGGAGACTGCCGGGGACGTGATCCCTGAGGACGCGTATCCCATCGATTGAGGTTTTGGAAAGGACGTGTAAAAGAATGGGGGAAAGGTTGGATAAGTTCCTGGCATCCCAAGGCTTGGGTACCCGCAAAGAAGTGGGGAAGCTGATCCGGTCCGGGGTTGTGACCGTGGATGGCGTTTCCCAGCGTGACCCTGGGGCCAAGGTGGATCTTGGAAGACAGCAGGTGGCCGTAGAGGGCCGTTCTGTGTCCTATCAGGAACACTTGTACATTATGATGAACAAACCGGCGGGGGTTCTTTCCGCCACAGAGGACCGCCATGCCGAGACCGTTCTGGATTTGCTCCCGGAGGAACTGCGCCGCCGGGGGCTTTTCCCGGCGGGCCGACTGGACAAGGATACCACCGGGCTGATGCTCATCACCGACGACGGTGACTTGGCCCACAGAATGCTTTCCCCCAAAAAGCACGTGTACAAGCTGTACCTTGCCGAACTGGACTCCCCTGTCACGGCAGAGGATGTGGAGGCATTTCAGGCGGGGATTCACTGGGCGGGAGAAAGCTACGCGCCTGGGCGTCTGTGGACGGAAGAGGATCCCTTCCGGGGGTATGTGGAGATCCGGGAGGGCCGGTTCCATCAGGTAAAGCGCATGTTTGAGGCTAGAGGGAAAACTGTTCAGCAACTGAAGCGACTCAAGATAGGGGGGCTGGCGCTGGACGATACACTAGAGGAAGGGGAATGCCGCCTTTTGACCCCGGAAGAGGTGGAATCTATCTTTGGTTAGCAACTTGTACTAAAAATGACTAAATGATTTGGATTTTAGAGAAAGTCCATAAATGACGGAAAAAATCTTTGGGCAAATAAAGACTTTCCCCAGCCGGGTTTATCTGGTATACTTAGGTCAATCAAACATGACCTGTATCTGGTAGCATATCAGGCGCAGTCATGAATAATAGGAGGAAAATCTGAATGGCAAGCGTAACTCTGAAAAATATTTACAAGATCTACTCCGGTGGCGTTACTGCTGTTACCGACTTTAACCTGGACATCGAAGACAAGGAATTTATCATTCTGGTCGGCCCCTCTGGCTGCGGCAAGTCCACCACCCTGCGTATGATCGCTGGCCTGGAAGAAATCAGCAAGGGCGAACTGTACATCGGCGATGTGCTCTCCAACGACATCGCTCCCAAGGACAGAGATATCGCCATGGTGTTCCAGAACTACGCTCTGTATCCTCACATGACCGTGTTCGATAACATGGCTTTCGGCCTGAAGCTGCGCAAGACTCCCAAGGATGAGATCAAGCGCCGCGTGGAAGAAGCTGCTCGTATCCTGGACATCTCTCACCTGCTGGATCGTAAGCCTAAGGCTCTGTCCGGTGGTCAGAGACAGCGTGTGGCTCTGGGCCGTGCTATCGTCCGTGATCCTAAGGTGTTCCTGCTCGACGAGCCTCTGTCCAACTTGGACGCTAAGCTGCGTGCTCAGATGAGAACTGAGATCGCTAAGCTGCACAAGCGCCTGGGCACCACCTTCATCTATGTTACTCACGACCAGACCGAAGCTATGACCATGGGCGACCGCATCGTGGTTATGAAGGACGGCTTCATTCAGCAGGTCGATACTCCTCAGAACCTGTATGATTATCCCATCAACGAGTTCGTTGCTGGTTTCATGGGTTCTCCTCAAATGAACTTCATCGACGCCAAGCTGGGCAAGGAAGGCTCCGACTATGTGCTGACCTTCGGCGCTTGCAAGATCAAGGTTCCTCAGAAGAAGGCTGCCGGCGCTGTGGCTGATCTGGCTGGCTATGTTGGCAAGGACGTTGTGTTCGGCATCCGTCCCGAGGACGTGCATGACGAGCCCGAGTTCATCGAGAAGGTTGGCGGCGCTCATGTTACCGCTGACGTGGAAGTTACCGAGCTGATGGGTGCTGAGACTTATCTGTACCTGAACTGCGAAGGCAACGCTGTCACCGCTCGTGTGGAGCCCACCTCCACTGCTAAGTCCGGCGACAAGTCCAAGATCGCTTTCGACCTGAACAAGATGCATCTGTTCGACAAAGAGACTGAGAAGACCATTCTCAACTAAACATAATTGCCATTCAAGAGAGGGATACCAGAGATGGTATCCCTTTTTTTGGTTCCTGGATAGAAAAATAACTTTCTTTTTTCAAAAAAAGGTTGAATTTTTCCGCTCAATTATGTAAAATAAACCTATATAGGTATGTCCTGATGTATTTTGGGATATCCGCTAGACTCACTTAAATCAATCAATGGGGGAAAGGGCCCCTATGATATAAAGAAAGGGGAAGAGTCATGTCAAACAGATTATTTCAGGGTATCATCCATCAAATGCGGGATACCATCGATCGCACCATCGGCGTTGTGGACGAGTCTTCCGTGATCATTGCTTGCAGCGAACTGGGAAAGATCGGAGAAGTCTGTGACGAGATCACCGCGGAGGAGATGGCGTCTGCTGACGTGTTCCAGACGGATGAGTACACCTTTAAAGCTTTCGGCAGCCGTCCCCGTCCCGAGTATGCTGTGTTTGTGGCCGGCAAAGATCCGGAGGCCCAGAAATACGTCAAGATCCTGGCAGTTTCTTTGAACAGTATCAAGCAGTATTATGATGAAAAGTACGACCGGGGCAATTTCATCAAGAACGTGATCCTGGATAACATCCTGCCCGGCGATATCTATCTGAAGAGCCACGAGCTGCATTTTGACTCCGACGTGAGCCGGGTGTGCATGCTGGTGAAGATTGCCGATAAGAATGACATCTCCGCTTACGACGTGCTGCAGAACCTGTTCCCTGACAAGAACAAGGACTTCATCATCAATATCAATGAGACAGATATCGCTCTGGTGAAGGAGATCAAACCCAACATCGACGAGAAGGATATCGATAAGCTGGCAAGCTCCATCGTGGATACTCTGTCCGGCGAGTTCTATACTCATTGTTCTGTTGGTATCGGCACCGTGGTCAGCAGCATTAAAGATCTTGCCCGTTCCTTCAAGGAAGCTCAGGTGGCTCTGGAAGTGGGCAAGGTGTTCGATACAGAGAAGCCCATCGTCAGCTACAATCATTTGGGCATTGCCCGGCTGATTTATCAGCTGCCTACTACTCTGTGCGAGATGTTCCTGAAGGAAGTGTTCCGCAAGGGCTCCATTGATTCTCTGGATCACGAGACTCTGTTCACCATTCAGCGTTTCTTTGAGAACAGCCTGAACGTGTCCGAGACTTCCCGGAAGCTGTTTGTCCACCGTAATACGCTGGTCTACCGTTTGGAGAAGATCAAGAAGATCACTGGTCTGGACCTGCGTGAGTTTGAGGATGCCATTGTGTTCAAGGTAGCCTTGATGGTCAAACGTTACCTTTCCAGCAATCCGGTTAAGTTCTAAAATAGACCGGTTTTCCCCTGTTTTCCAAGTTCGTTCACAATTTATTTCCGTATTAGAATGATACAGGCGGCACCCATTGGTATAATACGACTATGCCGATGGGTGCTGCCGTGTGCGTTAAACGCCTTGTGGCGGCACTGACTGACTTTCCAGACAGATTCTAACGGAGAAAGGACGGTTATAGGCTTGATTGAATTTCGCAATGTATCGAAAGTGTATAACAATGGGACGGAAGCCCTCCACAACATCAACTTGTCTGTGGAGAAGGGAGAATTCGTCTTTATT
>HF972664.1:33017-37179 GCA_000432995.1 Clostridium sp. CAG:1013 | reverse complement strand
GTCCTAACTCGGGGCAGATCATCGTGGATGGGGTGGACGTCACCAGGATCCGCAAAGGAAAAATCCCTTACATTCGCCGTAAAATGGGCATTGTGTTCCAGGATTTCCGCTTGATTGACCACATGACGGTCTACGATAACGTGGCATTCGCAATGCGCGTGGTGGGCGCTTCTGCCCGTTCTATCCGGAAACGTGTGCCGTATATCCTCAGTCTGGTGGGATTGCAGCACAAAGCCAAGCATTACCCCACGGAGCTTTCCGGCGGCGAGCGCCAGCGTGTGGGCTTAGCCAGAGCTCTGGTCAATAACCCCTCCATGATTATCGCGGACGAGCCCACTGGTAACATTGACCCGGCTCTGTCCTTTGAGATCGTGGACCTGCTCAGTGAGATCAACCGTCGCGGCACCACCGTGCTGATGGTCACTCACGAGCATTCCCTGGTGAAGCATTTCCACAAGCGGATCATCCAGATCCATTCTGGTGAGATCGTGGCGGATACCGCGGAGATGCAGGACACTTATGCGCCGCCCCAGTATGAATCTGCGGAAGAGGCAGTGGCTGCAGACGATGATTACGCGGAGTATGATAACCAGGAGACCTATGAGGACTCCTATGAGCCTGATCCGCAGTTGATGGAGCGGCTGGAAGAGGATTATCCCCAGGATGAAGTTGAGTATGATGACCTTGACCAGGACGATCTTGTTCCTGAAGCATACCAGGACGACGCTTTAGAAGAGAGCGCAGGTGTGATCACTCAGGAGATCCTGTTAGATCAGAGCCTGGCTGGTGAGGAGAATGACAGCGAGGAGGTGGAGCAATGAGTTTTCACAGCATTGGTTACCTGTTCCGAGAGGGACTAAAAAGCCTGTTGAAAAACAGAACCATGTGCATCGCTTCCATCGGTGTGCTGATCTCTTGCCTGTTGCTGACAGGTATCGCAGGATTGCTTTCCGTGAACCTCTCCGCCACTATGGAGACCATTGAAGGCTATAACACTCTGACCGTGATGCTCCGGCAGGACGTTCCGTCTCTGACGGCAGTGCGTATCGGTGAGGAGATCCGCGAGATCGACAACGTTGCTGAGTGCACTTTTGTGCCCAAGGACACAGCGTTGAAAGAAATGATGACCAATATGGACACCAGCGGTTCTCTGTTTGAGAGTTTTACCGGCGACAACAATCCCCTGCCTGATTCCTATGAGATCTCCCTGGATGATCTGAGCATCTACGATGAAACCATCAGTCAGATCACGGCGATCGATGGTGTGGACCAGGTGTCTGACTACCGTACGGTGGCCTCCAAGCTGAGCAGCCTGGATAAGCTGGTGCGGTATTGCAGCATTGCCATTGTCATTGTGCTGGCTGTGGTGTCTCTGTTCATCATCGCTAACACGGTCAAGGTGACTATCTTCTCCCGTCGTGTGGAGATCAACATCATGAAGTCGGTGGGTGCTACCAACGGATTCGTCCGAGTGCCTTTCATTGTGGAAGGCGTTACCATTGGCGTTATCTCTGGCCTGATTTCCGCCACAGTGCTGTATTTTGCCTACGACAAGGGTGTGGAACTGGTGTACAGTTTGGCTCCTTGGTTGACGGTGGTCAACATTCAGCCTTACGCGGTTCTGCTTTATATCGCTTATGTGGTGGTGGGAATGCTGTTCGGCCTTTTGGGCGGCACCATTTCTATCGGCAAGTATTTGAAGAAGCAGGGCGAAAACGCTATCGTGTAAGTGAGGGGGCATATCCCTCTGTATAGATCCATATAGATTCAACACAGTCTAGACCCGGGAGCCGCGTTTTTCGCGATTCCCGGGGTTTGTGCATTCTTTTCACATTGACAAGAACCCCTTGGTTCACTATAATAAAGAAAGCGGTCCGCGGGATGCGGGCCATTTTCAGTAAGTAAAGGATGGAGTAAGCATGGCAGAAAAGCAGTATTTCGTAACTGAAGAAGGTTTAGCCGCTCTGGAAAAAGAGCTGGAATATTTGAAGATCGTCCGCCGGAAGGAAGTGGCGGAGAAAATTAAGGTTGCCCTGTCTTTCGGTGACTTGTCCGAGAACAGCGAGTACGACGAGGCTAAAAACGACCAGGCCATGGTGGAAGCACGTATCGCCGACTTGGAGGTTATGCTCAAGGGCGCTGTTGTCATCAATGAAAGCGAGCTGAATAACGAGACTGTGCATATCGGTTCTCGGATCGAAGTGGATCTCACTTCCGCTACTGGTGCTCAGTCCCGGCGGGATTTCAAGATCGTTGGTTCCAACGAGGCTGATCCCCGCAACGGTAAGATCTCTGATGAATCCGCAGTGGGCAAGGCCCTTATCGGCGCCAAAGTGGGTCAGGTAGTTGAAGTGGAGACTCCCGCTGGAATCTCCAAGTATCAGATCGTTACCATCTCCCGATAAAAAGGAGACCGCATAGAGGATATTTGAGGAATGGCGAAAGGAACGGATAGTATGGCGGAAAACAATGTAAAGGCACCTCAGACCGAAGGAGAACAGGACGTAAAGGAGATCCTCCAGATCCGCAGAGATAAGCTGAAGAGACTTCAGGATCAGGGTCAGAACCCCTATGGTTATACCCAGTTTGACGTGAAGCAGCACGCTCAGGAGATCGTGGACAATTTCGAGACGGAATATGAGGGTAAACAGGTGTCCGTGGCAGGCCGCATCATGAGCTGGCGTGACATGGGCAAGGCTGCCTTCATGGATCTGCGGGATTCCAGTGGCCGCATCCAGCTCTATGTGAAGATCGACATGCTGGGCGAGGAGGCTTATCGGAACCTCACCGCTTCTCTGGATATCGGCGATATCGTGGGTGTGACTGGTGAGGCATTCCGTACTCGCCGCGGAGAGATTTCCGTGAAAGCCGATAGCATGGTGATCCTGTCCAAGGCTCTGCTGCCTCTGCCTGAGAAATATCACGGCCTGAAGGACACGGATGCCCGTTATCGTCAGCGTTATGTGGACCTCATTGTGAACCCCGAAGTGAAGGACGTGTTTGTGAAGCGTTCCAAGATCGTCAGCGCTCTGCGGGAATATCTGGACAGCCACGCTTTCCTGGAAGTGGAGACCCCTGTGCTGCACAATCAGGCAGGCGGTGCTGCGGCCCGACCCTTCATCACCCATCATAATACCCTGGATCTGGACATGTACCTGCGCATCGCTTTGGAGTTGCATCTGAAGCGGCTGATCGTAGGCGGGTTTGAGCGTGTGTATGAGATCGGCCGTACCTTCCGCAACGAGGGCATGGATACCCGGCATAATCCGGAATTCACCATGCTGGAGGCCTATCAGGCTTTCACCGATTTTAACGGCATGATGGATCTCACGGAGGACATGATCCGCACTGTGGCCCATAAGGTTCTGGGTACCGGCAAGGTGGAGCGGGACGGCGTTGTGATCGACCTGGATCAGCCTTTTGCCCGGATCAGCATGGTGGAAGCTGTCCAGAAGTACGCTGGCGTGGACTTCAACCAGGTGGAGACCTTGGAGCAGGCTCGTGCCCTGGCGAAGGAGCATCATATCGAATACGAGGAGCGTCACAAGAAGGGCGATATCCTGAACCTGTTCTTTGAGACTTACTGTGAGGACAAGCTGGTGCAGCCCACCTTCCTGACTGGTCATCCCGTGGATATCTCTCCCTTGGCCAAGCGCTTCCAGGAGAACCCCGAGTATACCCAGCGTTTTGAGCTGTTCATCTGCGGCGCCGAGTATGTCAATGCGTTTAGCGAGCTGAATGATCCCATCGACCAGCGTTCTCGTTTCGAGGCTCAGGCTGCTTTGAAGGCTGCTGGTGATGACGAGGCCTGCGATGTGGACGAGGACTTCCTCACCGCTCTGGAGTATGGCCTGCCGCCCACCGGTGGTATGGGTATGGGCGTTGACCGTCTGGTCATGCTGTTGACCGGCGCTTCCTCTATTAGAGACGTTTTGTTGTTCCCCACCATGAAACCCATCGACTAAAATAAATAAGATTAGAGCGGCTTCTCTGCTGAGAGGCCGCTCTTTTTCATGTTTCTATCAGCTTGAGGTTTGGCTTTACCATAGTCCGCCCATAAAGAAGTGAACAGTGTTATGAGTGAGATCATCGGTTATCGGAGGTACCGTGACAGTAGGGAGGATGCCTGCTTTAATCTGGGGTAGGCATACTCAAAGAACAT
>HF972664.1:27201-32935 GCA_000432995.1 Clostridium sp. CAG:1013 | reverse complement strand
GGCAGCCGCCTCGACAGAGGAAATACCACTGGCAGTTTCGGCATTGTTCGGTCTTCTCAAGAGAGTCCTCCACAAAGCGGATGGCGTGACGCTGCTTGTCCATTTGTTCCACAGTGTCTGTATTCAGATTGCCCAGACGGTATGGATCCAGGGCGTAGAAATCACAGGGGAAAACGCTGCCGTCAGCTTCCACTAAGTAATAAACGTTGCAGTGACCCATCATCGCGCAGTTCTCTGGGGGCATTCCCTGAAGGATTTGCAGAAGGTTATCAAAGTAGCGGATAGAGACCATAAAGCCCTGGCTGAAATCATGGTACCACAGGTCGAACAGCTTTTTGAGAAATTCCCCATACGCCTTTGGATTGAGAGAGTACTCATTCCCGCCGCGCTCCTCTTCCAGAGCATCCATACAAGGAATATACTGGTGGTACAGCCAGCCGTTCTTTTTGTAAAATCTGTAAACCTTGGTGATGTTCCGGGCCAGCTGTGCCGTGACCACCGTTAAGATGTTAAAGTCCACGTGATGGGTTGCCATGAGCTGTGCAGCCCGTAGAACTGAAGTGTAGCTGCCTTTTCCGTCACGGCACAGGCGGTATCGGTCATGGGTGTCTTTGATCCCGTCCAGGGACAATCCCACCAAGAAATGATGTTTGGCAAGGAAGCGGCACCATTCCTCATCCAGCACCATTCCGTTCGTCTGTAAGGCGTTGGTCACCTTGAGACCAGGTCGGGCGTATTTTTCTTGGAGAGCTACTACTTGTCTGAAAAAATCCAGGCCAGCCAGTGTAGGTTCACCACCTTGAAACGCGAAGGAACAGCTACCTCTGGCGGACCCTATAAACAGGGCAACGGTCTTTTCCAACACCTGTGGGTCCATGATTCCATAATTGGGAATCTCTCGAAGGGAAGCTTCGTCGGCGTAAAAGCAGTATTTACATTGTAGGTTGCAGCTGGAGCTGGCGGGTTTTATCATGACACTGATAGGATGCATACGCTCTCCTCCTGAACGGCGATGCCGAGAATACACAATTTTGAAGGTGATTTCAGAACAAGAATTTTAGGAAAGTGTAACACACTTCCTATCGTGGTTCAAGAGTTCCCAGCAAGTCCTGCTTGAAACTGAACCACAACAAAAAGGGAGGCCACCTTTCTTAGGAAGCAGCCTCTCTTTTGCGATGTTACCAACGGACATTTCAAGGCGGGTCGTCCCACCTTTTTTTTGATCTGTTAATCCCAAACGGATAAACTGCTCGTCAGGGCTGTCGTGCTCAATGAGCATCTCACAAAGGGCGTGGCACATTTTTTCTTCCACAGCGGGATCCTGCAAGGGATGGAGCTGACCCGGGTCAGAAGCCAGATCGAACAGCAGCGTATCCTTTGTGAATTCGATATCGTCCGTTTCCACCGGCATACGGTACACCGGATATTTGGTATACTTCAGGAATCTGCCCATTTCAAGTTTTTCGGGGCAGTTTCTTCCCAGGTAGCGCCACAGGCTGGAGCAAATGGACATATATGCGTACAAGGGTTGATTTCCCTGGGGTACACCGCTGCGGAAATAGGTATAGCGCCCGTCTGTAATATTGACCGGCATTCCGAACCATCCGTAAATGGCATAGTCGCGTATCTTTTCCTGTGAACCATTTAGCAGAGGAATCCAGGATTTACCGTGCAGGGCTGGGGCGTTTTCCACTCTCTTTTCGCACTGAAAATACTCCAGCAGAGTGGGCATGATATCGATGTTTTGAGTCAGCGCTGAGATTCTCCGTCCCGCGCAGGGAAGATCCGGATGATACACCATCAACGGAATGTGCGCCATTTCATTGTAGGCGTGAGTACGGTTTTTCCCTATGAAATTGTGTTCCCCTAGCAGATGGCCATGGTCCGAAGTCAAGATCACCATGGTGTCTTTCCAAGCGTCTTGGGCGTCAAGTTCATCCAGCAGTTTTCCAAGCCAGCGGTCTGCCATGGACAGTGTGGCGCAGTAACAGTTTTTCAAATGCTCTATCGCTTCAGGCGTCTCATCTTTGACTTTGTTATACCCAGGCCAGTCAAAGTGGGGACCCTGATAATCATCCGGATACATAGACTGAAATTCTTCGGTTGTATCAAAGGGCTCGTGAGGATCAAAAGCCTCCACCATTAAAAAGTAATTGTCCGCATCTCGGTTGTTTTGCAGAAAATCCACCGCACTTGCAAAGGTTTTCGGAGACGGGAAATCTGCGTCAGTGTGGAACGCTGTCCGATTCAGGCAATACTGAGGGTTGACTTTTCCATAATGAGGTTCGGGCGTAGCAGGACGGTTGACTCGGGAAATCCAGCAGTCCATCTCCTGACCGCGAATAATATCCCAGCAGTCAAACTGCTGAAGGTATCCTTCACCGCCCAGCTCTACGTAGTGGGTATGGTCAGTGCTGATATGGGAATAGATCCCATTCATCCGCAGCGTTTCCTGTAAGGTTACGTCATATGGTTCGATACCGCCCCATCCTCTTTCAAGGAAATTGAGCCGTCCAGTATACATATCTCTCCGCGCCGGCATACAAGGTGCGGACCCGATAAAGTGACTGTCAAAAACAGCGCACCTTCTCGCCAGTCGATCAATATTAGGCGTCTCTGCCTTCGCTTCCGGATTGTAGAGCTTTAGCATATGACGATTGAGCGTATCCATCAAAATAACGATTGCTTTCATATTTCCACCTCTTCACATTTCTAAGGAGACAGTTATGCACTCGGCAGTAGGCCAGCATACCCGGCGGCGATTCCTATCACGGCAGAGCAAACGATGAGCAAAATGGGATGAACCTTCTTCCAATGGGCGATGATGATAGCCGCCAGAAGCACCGCAGCGGCGATCCACTGGATCCACCCAGCAGAGAGGGGGAACGCAGATCCCATCACAGAGAGCAGGGAAGCGGCGATCATTCCCACCACAGTGGGACGCAGGCCGTTCATGCAGCCCTTGATGATCTTATTTTCCTGGAAGGCTTGGTAAAACTTTGCCACCAGCAGGATAATCAAGAAGGAGGGGAGCACTACGCCTAAAGTGGCGCAGATAGCTCCTAGAAATCCAGCTGTCTCGGTGCCCACATAGGTGGAGAGGTTGACGGCCAAAGGACCTGGAGTGCTTTCACTGACGGCGACGAAGTTCACCAGTTGTTCCATATTCATCCAGCCATGGGAGAGAACCTCTTGCTGGATCAGGGGGAGCATGGCATAGCCTCCTCCAAAGGTAAAAGCGCCGATCTTGAAGAAGGTCAGGAAAATTTCCAAATAGATCACAGCTTCATCCCTCCAATCTTGAACTTGGAGGCAGCCAGGCCCACTAAGGCGCAGGCAATGAGCACAAGAATGGAATTAGCCCCAAGCAGTCCTACCAGGATGAAAGCGGCTCCAGCCAACAGGTAGGACATGATGTTCCTGGGACATTCCCTGGCCATGGACACTAAAGCGCTGAGTACCAGAGCCACCACAGCTACGCGGATTCCCCAAAAGGCGTACCGTACGACCCGCAGTTCCTCAAACTGGCGTAGAACAAAGCTCAACGCGAAGATAATGAGGAAGGAGGGAAGAACCACGCCCATGGTAGCTGCTGCGGCGCCCCAAGGCCCTGCCAAGCGATACCCGACAAAGGTGGCGGTGTTTACAGCGATGGGGCCGGGAGTGCTCTCGCTGACGGCTAGAATATCGAAAATGCTTTTGTCGTCGATCCACCCCTCACGCTGTGCGATCTCCCGACGGATCAGGGGGATCATAGCGTAGCCGCCCCCGAAGGTGAATGCCCCGATCTTTAGGAATTTTAAAAAGAGTTTCAGGCACAGAATTTGTTTGCTGTCTTTCATGGCGTAACCCCTCTTCATGTTGTGCCTTTATTGTACGCCAAAGCTTTCTTATTTTCAATTCTTATGATAAAATGGTATCCATACAAAATCGCTTATAGGAGGTGCCCATGACAAAGCATCATTTGGAGATCTTTGTAGAGATTTGCCGTCATATGAACTTTTCGCAAGCGGCCCAGGCTTTGGGCACTACACAGCCAGCGGTGAGCTTGGCGGTCAAGGAGCTAGAAAACCACTACGGTGTTAAGCTTTTTGAACGGATGAACCGTCGGGTCTATCTGACTGTTGCCGGACGCACGCTTCTTGCTTCGGCGCAGGAGATTTTGCAAGGCTTTCAACAAGCGGAAAATCTTCTGCGGGACGGTTCCAGCTCTCTGAGAGTAGGAGCCAACGTCACCTTTGGAGCCGCCCGGCTTCCCATTGTTCTGTCTCAGCTGAAGCAGCGTTTTCCTAAGGCGGAACTTTCGGTTTTGGTGGTCAACTCTCACCGAGTTCAGGAACTGCTGCTTGCCAACCAGCTGGATGTGGGTGTAGTGGACGAGGTGAATTTTTACCCTCAGCTGCGTACCTTCCCTTTGTTTCGGGAGGATATGGCCGTGCTGTGTGCTCCGTCATTTGCGCCGCAACCCTCCACTTTGGTGGAGCTGGCCAGGCTTCCACTGTTGCTTCGTGAGGAAGGAAGCGGTACACGGCGGTCAGTGGACTGGGTTTTCCAGGAGCATTCCATGTCTCCCCGTCCCTTTTTAGAGAGCACCAGCACCACGGCACTTCTAGCCGCTGCTGAAGCAGGTCTGGGCGTCACGATCTTGTCGCCCACCTTGGCTGAGGCTTCTCTGGAGCGGGGAACACTGGTGCGTGTTCCTATAGAAGGAGTGTGTTTCCCCAGACAGTACAGTTGTGCTCTCCATCGACAGAAAGTCCTCACCCCTTTGCTGGAAGAGTGCATTGGCTTGCTGCGTCAGGGGTAAAATGATTTCCGTTTTCTTATTGGACACTTATGGAATTTTCAGGAAGGGAACTTCTGTCATCCTCAAATTGGAGCAACCGTAAGGAATCAAGGTGACAGGCTGAGGTTCTCCCATGGGAATCCGACTTTCCGGCTGAGGATCACAAACGCCATAGTGGAATCCCCAGGGGATTTCCACCATTGTGGCGGTCATCAGGATGGGAGGCTGTTTCGTGGAGAAGGGAGCGTCAAATTCCTGCTCGGTCACTTCGAATTGATCGCTGACATATGCGTAATTCCATTTTGACTCCGGGTATACGCAGTAGTCGCAGTAGGGAGCTTTTCGCTCTACACCGTTTTTTACATATTCTCTTGCTTCCCAACGCTCTTTGATGGCCACCGAGTAAAGCAGGGGACCTCTCCAAACACACACCATATCTCTGGGGCGGGGCTCCATGCGGGTTTCGAATTCCAGCTCCACAGTAACAGACTGGGTTCCGTTCCATTCCTGATGAATGGGGAAGAGGGTCCCTGGCTTTGCGGGAGTCCCGTCAACAAAGGCCTGCTTTGCAAAAACCGGAATGCGAATGGTAAATGTAAAGGTCACAGGCGCGTCGGCGGTAATGGTGTAGTGAAGAGTGTTGCGGAAGGGATATTGGGTGTCCAGTACGCAGGTCACAGGGACGCCGTCAATGACTGTGCTGACCTGGGAAGGCGCCAGGGCACCGGACAGAATTCCGTCTTTGTGGTGGAAGAAGGTGGAGAGGGTGAATTTTGGCCATGCCTGGTTAAAGTTGGCGGTGCAGCATCCAAAGTCAGGTTCCAGACCAAACAGGTGAGACTCCGGCCCGTTTGTCCCAAACACAACATGGTCTTTTGGCAGGATGGAGCATTCCACCTGGTTGGTCATTTGGTCATACTGGTGGGCCCACATATCTGACGTTACAGT
>HF972664.1:0-27131 GCA_000432995.1 Clostridium sp. CAG:1013 | reverse complement strand
AGTGGGGATCCCCGGAGACCGCGAAGAGCCATTCATAGGAATACATAGCTTCCGCTACGGAGCACAATTCGCTGCCCTGGATGGGACTGTTACCCGCCACACACTCATCACCGGCAAAATGTCCCACTGCCATTCCATGGCAGGCTTCCAGCTGTTCCAGTGCTTCCCGTGCGAAGGCTTCCGGATCTTCTCCGGTAAGCAGAGAAAGCAGCGCTTCCGATTTCAGCATCATTGCCATGTTCACCACATGGGTCAGATGGGTCCAGTGGCGTTCAGGCTTCTTGGCGATTCCAGAGCGAATGACCTGTTTCCAGTCGATGCCCTGGATACGCATTTTATGTACCAGCTGGAGCATCCAGTCCTCAGGGTCCCGTTCGTAGAGCCAGAAAATGGAGATCAAAGCTTCAAACCACCGGTCAGCGGCCCAGTTGAACAGAGTGTGGTTGTCGATATGAAGATAGAATTGGTAGAGCATTTTTTTCAGCGCGGGCTGGATCCGCTCATCTCGGGAGCAGTCGGCGTAAACGGTAAGCACTTTGGCGATGAGAATGGCGGCCCACATGTCGTAGGTAGCTCTTTCTTTCTCCGAACAGGGACAGATCCACCCATCCTCTTGCTGGCGGGACAGGATAGCATCAATGTAGGTTTTCGCTGTTTGGATCAGTTCTTTGTCCTCTAGCAGGTAGGCTAGAGGGATTAAGCCGTCCAGCCAGTAGGGTACTCGTTCCCAGCCTTCCCGGTCGCCGCCGATCCAGGCACTGTCCCGGATATCCGGCCAGATCTTATGCAGGTTGCCGCTGAGTCCTTTTGCCTGGATCTCCAACTGACGTTTCAGCCATCCTGTTGGCTTCAGTTCGTTGGGGGTAAAAGGAGTGTACGCTGTCTGTTTGAGTTCCATATGAAAATCCTCCCTGGAAGTCTAAAATTCCTGTTCTCAGGATAGTACATTTTCCAGCGGAGGAGAAGTCAAAAAATCGACCGAAACATTGCAAAAATCGACTTTGAATAGGAGGAGCCAAATGTATCTGAAATTTGATCCGTTGCCCCAGTTTTTAACCTGTTCTATGCGGGTGTTTTATCCGGGAGAATTCCATGTTTCCAGGACCATCCCGGAAAATGTGTTGCTCCTATTGTTTTCGGGCGTATTGCGTTTTTCGGAAAACGGGGTCCCCGTTTCTCTTTCCGCCGGGGATTGGTATATTCAGCGGGGCGGATTAAGTCAAACGGGGGAAGTCCCGAGCCAGGTTCCCAAATATTTTTACATCCATTTTTCCGGGGAGTTTTCCCAGGAAGAGGGTTGTCCGCTCTCTGGCAAATTTTCCGAGGAGGATCTTCTGACAGAATTGCTGAAACTGGATAAGTTCTACCGTCAACCTCAGTCAAGTCCATTTGCGGTGAACGGACAGTTTTTGTCTGTGCTGGAAAAGCTGTATCAGACCTCTCATAAGGTGACGGGAGAATCGGTCTTGGCGGAAGAGATCGCGGAATATCTCCGTGTCCATTGCACTCAGCCAGTGGACTTAGCCCTGCTTTCCCGGCAGTATTCCTATACACCGGACCACCTGATCCGAATTTTCCGGAAAAGATATGAGATGACGCCTCACCAGTATTTAAAAATGCTGCGGATCAATCATGCCAAACAGCTGCTAGCCTCTACCAATCGCACTCAGGAAAGCATTGCCCGGGAATGCGGGTATCAGGATAATTCCGCATTTTATCGTGCATTTGTCAGTTCCACCGGATGCGCTCCAGGAAAATGGAGAGGGAACAGTGGAAGAAAAGAAGAATAGATGATTAAATTACCTGTAAATAAAAGCCACTATGTGATATGCATAGTGGCTTTTTTGTTTTTTAGGTGTATGAGTGCGCACTGTTTAGCAGTTTTTTAAACTGATATTAAAGAAAAGCAGTTCGGAAAATTAAAAAATTAACAAAGGTATTTTGTGCAATTAGACTAACACAAATGATGAAACTTTGTTTTAAAATTCAGTAGAAAAAATTGAAATAAAGTGTTACAGTATGAGCACAACATAATACATGTTAATTTCATCATGCGGGGGGATAATTTTGAGAAATTCAACAAAATCAGTTGAACGGCTCAGCTTCAGCAAGGTAAGGAAAAAGATTTGGAGAGACCGTTACTTTTATATCATGTGCTTGCCGGTCTTCATCTACTTCTTGATCTTTAAATACTGGCCTATGGCCTGGTTGAGCATCGCGTTTAAGGATTTTAAGATCTTGAAAGGCTTTTCCGGAAGTGAATGGGTAGGCTTTGAGAATTTCGAGAAGTTTTTCAGCAACCCGGATTTTTGGTCTTTGATTTCCAATACGTTGATCCTGAACATTTATAGTTTGGTGTTTTGCTTCACAGCACCCATTATTTTTGCGATTCTCTTGAACGAACTGTGGAGTGACAAATTTAAGCGTGTAGCTCAAACGATCAGCTATCTTCCACACTTCCTCTCCACGGTCGTGATGGTTTCCATGGTTATGACCTTCCTTTCTCCGTCGTTAGGTACTCTCAATAGTATCATGGCATCTCTGGGAATGGAAAAAATAAACTTCCTTTCGGAGCCTCAATATTTCCGAAGCATTATGATAATCTCGGGAATTTGGCAGCAGGTAGGATGGAGTTCTATCATTTATCTTTCCGCGTTGACTTCTATCGATCAGTCCCTTTATGAAGCCGCAACTGTTGATGGAGCAAGCAAGTGGAAACAAGTGTGGAACATAACGCTGCCGGGTCTGAGCAACACAATAATCATTATGCTGATTTTACAGATCGGAAATCTGATGAACGTAAACGTGGAAAAGATTTACTTATTCCAAAACCCCTTGAACCTCAGTGTTTCGGAGATGTTACCCACTTACGTTTACAAAATGGGTATTGTCAATTCTGATTATAGTCTTGCTACCGCCATTGGACTGTTTAATTCTGTCATCAGTCTGGGACTGGTCCTGTTGGCGAATCAAGCCAGCAAAAAATATTCCGAAGTAAGCATAATGTAAGGGGAGGTGGAAGAAATGAAACGGATCACACGAGGTGAAAAAATATTTCAGGTGTTTCTTGTGGTGTTTATGGTGCTGGCATGTATAGCGTTTATATATCCGGTGCTGAATATTTTTGCTATCTCATTTAGCGGCAATTTCCCGATCATGCGTGGTGAGGTCACGTTTTATCCGAAAGACTTTACAACCATTGGGTACAAAGGCGTGTTGGAAAATACAAGAATCTACAGAGCTTATGCCAACACCATTTTTGTTTCTGCGGTAGGCTGCGTGCTTGGTCTGGCAATGACGGGAATAGCCGCATACCCTATGGCATTTGGTAATTTCTACGGGAAAAAGTTTTACTCCGTTTTTGTGGTTGTCACACTGTGGTTCCAAGCTGGCTTGATCCCCAGTTATTTGGTCATTCAGAAGTTAGGCTTATTGGATAACCTGTGGGCGCTTATCTTTAACGCTCTTTGCGGAGCCTATAACGTGATCGTTTTAAGGAGCTTTTTCGCTTCTATACCGGAGTCTGTGATCGAATCCGCCAGAATAGACGGCGCGAATGATCTAATTATCTTTTACCGTTTTGTGGTTCCCATGTCCAAGGCGGCGTTCGCGACTATCGCTCTGTGGATCGTTGTGGGGCATTGGAATGATTTCTTTGCTCCGTTGATGTATCTGAGAAAGATGGAAAATTTCACTCTCCAGATCGTGTTGCGTGACATTGTCATTACAAGCAACATGGCCAGCTATGAATTGGGAGGGGCAGAAGGCGCTTCGGCTATCCCGCAGCAGGTGCAAAACGCGGTAATCGTTGTGTCCATGGTGCCGATGCTGGTTTTGTATCCGTTCTTGCAGCGTTACTTTGTAAAGGGTGTTATGCTGGGTTCTGTAAAAGGGTAATTGCAGGAGGAGATCCTGTGTATACAGAAAAACAAAAATTAAAGAATCGAAAGGATGTAAACACAATGAAAAAGCGCATGTTAGCGGCAGTTCTAGCTGTGTCAATGCTGGTGGGTCTCTTTTCCGGCTGTGGCGGACAAGAAACTGGGACATCTCAGTCCTCAGCAGCAACAGAGGAGGAAGGCAGTACTGTTTCTGAAGTTTCCGGTGAAGGTGAAACCTCGGATACGCTTTTTGCCGAACCGTTGGAGTTTACCATTATGGCGCCTATCTGGGAGCCCCATACAAAGGCTACAGAGGATATGGAAATTTTCAACGCCATGGCTGAGAAAACCAACACCAAGATTACTTATGAGTGGGTTCCTCAGGACGGCTATAAAGATCGTGTGACCACGGCTTTGGCTTCCGGTGATATCCCCGAAGTTATATCCAGTAGAGACAGCTTGTCTATGTTGATCTCTCAGGGCGCTGCTCTGCCTTTGGATGAACTGCTGGCCGAATATGGTCCCAACATTATGGCGAGCATTGAGGATGTTTTGCCTGGTCTGAAAAATCCGGCTGACGGAAAGCTTTACTCTGTTCCCTTTGTTTTGGATTATCCCCCTGCCTACGCAATGCTGGTTCGTAAGGATTGGCTGACGGCAGTTGGTATTGAGAAGATCCCCGAGACTTGGGACGAGTGGATGGCTGCTTGGACTGCTTTCAGGGACGGCGATCCCAATGGCGATGGCGATAGCACCAATGATATTCCCTACGGCGGTGATGTTTATTCGCTGATGCCTGCCTTTGGCATGAATATCAACGGAAAAGAAGCATTTATGGTTACTGATGAAGGCGAATACACTCTGGCATACGAAAGCCCTGATTTCCGTACTTATCTGGAAGCTATGCGTGAGATGTACAAAGAAGGCCTGCTGGATCAGGAATTCGTAACACGCGGCACCTATGTGAACCAGAAAGAATTTGAAAAGGCATTATTCGCTGGAATCGTTGGTTCTGGTATGACTTGGGCAGAAATTGCCAAGAGAACTACCGAGTCGGTTCGTGAGATCAATCCTGATGCCGAAATGGTAGGCACCAAAGCGATCACTGGTCCCGACGGTAAGGGTGCGCTGCCTGCCCGTGGCAAGGCTTCCCCTTCTGTTGTGCTCACTGTTTCTGCCGAGGAAAAGGGTATTGCTGACGAGATCATTCAGTATTACAACTGGATCTTCAGCGAAGAAGGCATCCGTATGGCTTCCTATGGTATTGAAGGCAAGCATTATGATATGGTTGATGGCAAGCCTGTCATCAAAGAGCCCTACTGCAATGACTTCGTTACCGCTCGTGGAGCCGGCCTCAATTTCACGCCTCTCCCGCATTGCTTCTCTTCTGATGCGTATGAGCAGATTCTGCTGGGTGGTAAAAGCGTAGATACTCTGGACCCCATTACCAAGCTGTACTACGACGCTTTGAATAACGGTTCCGAGTATTACAATGCACCTCCCGTGTTGGAGACGGAAGCATATATGGACAATCAGGCTGTCATTATGCCTAAATTGGATACCATGCTTTCTGAGTGTGTTACCGGGCAAATCACGATCGACGAGTTCTATACCCAGTATGAGGCACTCAAGCCCATCGGACTTCAGGCAATCCTGGACGAAGGAAAGGCGGCTTGGGAAGAAATTTCTGAGTAAAGTAGGAGTAGAGGTCAATGTTTGTTGGTAATGGAATAGACAATCATCCTGCTCTAGATCAGGCTTTAAAAGGCAAACGGCTGGGATTGATCACCAATGGCTCAGCGGTGGATAGGACTTTAAAGCCTACCCTTGATATCCTGCATGAAAAGTACCATTTGACGAAACTTTTCAATACAATATACGGTGTGCGCACAGAGTTCGTATATGGTGAAAGGGTTCTGCACTACACGGACATTCCCACAGGGCTTCCGGTAGAAAGTATCTTTCATCGGGAATGCAACGGTCCCACAGAAGAAATGCTGCAAGATTTGGATGCCGTGGTTTTCGATATGAAAGAGGCTGGATGCAGGTACTATGAATATTTGTACTGCTTGGCAAATGCCATGCGTGCCTGCGCGAAGGCAAAAATGCCATTCATTGTACTCGATCGCATTGCGCCAATCAACGGTGTGGATGTGGAAGGTGTGGTGTGTCCTTCCGAGATGCATACCATGGTGGGAGACTATGGTTTGCCAAACCGGATAGGGTTGACAATTGGGGAGTTTGCCCAGTATATTAATAATGAATTTATGATTGGATGCGACTTAAAAGTCGTGCCCAATGTGGGATGGCGACGGAGCCAGTATTATGATGAAACTGGGCTTCCCTGGATTTTGCCTTCACCAAACCTGCCGCATACCACCGCAAATCTGCTGTATGCCGGAATGTGCCTGTTTGAGGGGATCTCTAACATCAACGAAGGAAGAGGTACCTCCAAGCCTTTTGAATTGATTGGTGCCCCATGGCTGAACGCGGCGGAACTGGCCAAGCGGATGAATGAGAAGAAGTTAGACGGAGTGGCGTTTGGAAATATCTTTTATATTCCTGTTTCGTCTAAACACGCCAAGGAGATATGCCACGGGCTGCAGATCCATGTCTTGGATCGAAAGACATTCCAGCCAGTGCGCATGGCGCTGACTTTGATCGAGGAGATCCGCAAGCTGCATCCTGACACACTGGAGTGGGCAGGAGCCACGGCGGGCCACGATGTAAAGCAGCCTGACTCTCCTGTACAGTTTGATTACTATTTTGACAAACTGTTGGGCACTTCCGATTTCCGTGAAGGCGTATATACAGCCGACCAGCTGTTGGAACTTCACAGGCCGAAGGTTGAACAATATCGAACTTCCAAATGCAAATATCATTTGTATGAAGAATAAAAAGGAGTAAAAAGATGAAGCCAGTTATTTGCGGTTTGGATAATCTGGAAAAGTACGATCATCTATTCCGTGGAAAACGCTTGGGATTGCTCACCATCCCGGCAGCAATTAATGCGGAATATCAGGATTCCATCGAAGTCCTCAGCAAGCGTTATCATGTTACCGCACTTTTTTCGCCAGAACATGGCGTCCGCGGAGATAAGCAAGCTGGACTTCCCATCAGCACCTATGTGGATTCGCATACCGGAATCACGGCATACAGCATCTATGGCAATGAGACCCATGCGATGACGCAGGAACAAACAGAGCTTTTTGATGTCCTTGTTTATGATATCCAGGATGTTGGCTCCAGGTTTTATACCTTTACAGCTAATCTGAAAGATTGCATGTACGCCTGTGCCAAAGCGAAAAAGCCTTTCGTTGTTCTGGATCGTCCCAATCCCATTGGCGATAAAGTTGAGGGAAATGTTCCGGACGCTAAATATCTGTCCTTGGTATGTGCTCATACCATGCCTCAGCGTTACGGGTTAACTCCCGGAGAGTTTGCTCAAATGCTGAATGGGGAACAGAATATCAACTGCGAACTGTACGTAGTTCCCATGGAAGGATACAGGCGCAATATGCCCTGGGACGAAACAGGCCTGCACTATTTGAATTGCAGCCCGAATCTGCCCAACATGGATGGAGTGTTCCTTTATAACGGCACCTGCTATTTTGAAGGTACCACTGTTTCAGAGGGCAGAGGAACCACACGGCCTTTCGAATACATAGGTGCGCCGTGGCTGGATCCTTTTGAGCTGGCAGACCGCATGAACCAGCATAACCTCCCCGGCGTCCGTTTTCAGCCGATTTATTTCACTCCCACATTCAGCAAACATCAGGGAGAGGTTTGCGGAGGCGTGCAGGTTCACGTTTTGGACCGGGAGGCACTGCTGCCGGTGGATGTGGGCTTGTGGATGCTGTATGAATGCAAGCTTATGACTGAGGCTCAGGGCAAAGATTTCTGGAAGCCTGGCAAAACACCGGATTCTCTGGGAGTTGACGGTTTGATGTGCTGTGACCAAATCCATACGGATTTCGATCCGGAGGCCTTGCTTGCTCAGTGGAAAAAGGAATCGGCAGAGTTTGCCGATCGCATAGAGAAGTATCGGATCTATCGATAAAAAGATTGGGGCTTAAATGAAATGAAAACACTTTCACAATTGACAACGGAATCGAACAACTGCGCCTCAAAAGACATTGATTGTATGTCCTCGCTGGAGATCGTGCAGTTGATGAACAGGGAAGACGGAAAGATAATTGAGGCGGTAAGAGAAGAATGTGAGCATATAGCTGCCGGTATTGATCTTATTGTAAACGCTTTCCAGCAAAATGGCCGCTTGTTCTATTGTGGATGTGGTACCAGTGGTCGGTTAGGGGTGCTGGATGCGTCGGAGTGTCCTCCCACATTCGGCACTCCTCCCGAACTGGTTGTGGGGTTGATCGCCGGAGGAGACGTGGCTCTGCGCAATGCTGTGGAGAATGCTGAGGATAACGAAGCAGCTGGAGCTGATGATTTAAAAGCTCGTGGCTTCTGTTCCAAGGATGTTGTTGTGGGAATTAGCGCTAGCGGACGCAGTCCGTATGTTTTAGGAGCGATGGCCTACGCTAAAGAGCTGGGTGCCCCTGTTATTGGAGTATCCAATAATCAAGACTGCCAAATGGTAGGATTGGCGGATGTGATGATAGCTCCGGAAGTTGGGCCTGAGGTGATTCAGGGCTCAACTCGGTTGAAGTCTGGCACCGCTCAAAAAATGGTGCTCAATATGCTGTCCACGGGTGCTATGATACGGATCGGGAAGGTGTATCATAATTTAATGGTGGACATGTGTCCCAGCAATCAGAAATTGTACGAACGGGCGCTGCGTTTGGTGAAGCAAAGTACTGGATGCACGGATGAGGTGGCATTGGATGCTTTGCAGAAATGCGGGTATCATGTCAAAACGGCGATTATCATGGTGCTCACAGATTTAGACGCCCAAAAAAGTCAAGAATTGCTGAAAGCCAATGGAGGACATATACGCAAAGTGTTGGCAAAGAGGGAGGAAATATCCCGTGAGTGATCCTGTTTATGTGTTGGGGATTGACGGAGGAGCAACAAAAACCCATGGGGTGCTTTGCGGTTTAAATGGGGAAGTAGTTGGGGAAAGTTTCAGCGGACCATCCAATTTGGAGACGGCTTCTGCCGCACAGGTCCGAGAATACATCATGGAACTTGCCCAGACCTTTGAGCCATTTTTGGTCAAAAATGGCGGGCACGTTGGTGCGGTTTGCCTGGGGAGCGCAGGCGTTTCCCATCAAGGGGCAAAAGAGACGCTGGAAACCATCTTGCATGAGATCTACCCGGATGCCAGTATTCTGGTGGTCGGTGATATGGAGGCTGCATTGGCTGCAAATCCTCAGAACTGCGGCATCCTTTTGATCGCTGGGACAGGCTCTATATGCTTTGGACGCCAAACTGATGGAGTTACTGCGCGAGCAGGAGGATGGGGTAGAAACGCTTCTGATGGCGGAAGTGGATTTTGGATCGTCATGCAGGCTTTTGCCAGAGTTTTTCATGAGCTGGATGGAGTGTATCCTGTATCGCTCATGGGGCGGAAGCTTATGGAATCTATGAACTTTTCTACCCAGCGCCAACTTTCAGATTTTTTGAATTCTGAAAAAGCAGACAAGACGACGGTTGCATCCTATTGTACGGTTGTGGCGGAGTGCGCGGACCAGGGTGATACAGCCGCAATAGAGATACTGGAGCAAGGGGCTTCCCAGTTGGCGAAGCTAGCCCAGGCAGTGCAAAAAAAACTGGATCTACCAGCGGATTTCACTGTGATGCTGGGAGGCAGTGTAGCCGAGAAGTGCTGTGTGCTTCAAGAGAAGCTGAAGGCGTTATTACAACAGCAAGGGATGAACAATATTCAACTGTTGCAGCAGCAAGCAGCTTTAGGAGCAGTGCGCTTGGCGCGAGATCTATTAGTATTTTGAAAGTGCTGTGACGCATTTTTTGCGTCACAGTTGCTTTTTCATTAAGAATAGGAGCGGTGATATGGAAGAATTGTTGCTGAAGATCAATCAGATATTCGATGACCTGAATCCGACAGAACGAAAAATAGCCAGTTTCATTTTGGTAAAGCAGTACGACTTGATGCACATGTCCATCCGTCAGTTGTCGGAAGCTACCGGCGTCAGCCAAGCAGCCTGGGTCCGTTTCTTCAAAAGACTAGGATTTACAGGCCTAAAAGCGATCAAGCAGTGCATCGGAGACGCCCTGCTTCAAAACAGTCGAGACCACGATTCGGAGCAGCAAAGTTATATTGATATTTGTCGGAGCAATGTTCGTGAGGATCTTTGTCAATCTGTGTTGGAAGAACATGTGCTTTCGCTGACACAAACAAATCAGGTTTTGGATTTTGAGCAGCTGGAAAAAGCGGTGGATGCTATTATTCAGGCGAAAAGTATTGCGTTTTTTGGAGTGGGTAGCTCCGCTTTGGTTGCCAATGACGCTCAGTATAAATTCGTGCGTTTAGGTGTAAACGCAGTGGCCTTTATGGACCTGCATATGCAGTTGACTTATGCGGCCACAATGACTGAACAGGATGTCGCAGTTATTATTTCTAACTCTGGCTGTACCAAAGATATGCTGGATGTGATGGAAACGGCGAAAAACAAAGGCGCTACCATCATCGCGTTAACAAAGTACGGGAAAAGTTATCTAAGTAAAAGCGCTGATATTTTACTGAATATTTCAACTCCAGAAGTATCCACTCGAAGCAGTGCAATGGGATCCCGTATCGCGATGCTTCTGCTGATCGACTATCTTTTTGTCTGCGTAGCGAATAAATCTTTTGACAAGTACGAACAGAACCTTACTAATAGCCGGTTGGTTCTGAACAAACGGAAAAAGCAAAAGAATGCCAACGATTCGAGAGAAGGGAAGCAGTTTGAAAATTTGGATATGCATAAAACAGGTGCCGGGCAGCAGTAATGTGGCAGTGGATCCCAAAACAGGTGTCCTTCTGCGTGACGGCGCTTCTACAAGGATCAATCCCTATGACCTGTATGCGATTGAGTTTGGCATACAGCTGCGACAGCAAGGAGACTGCGTTGGCGCAATAACTTTGGGTCCGCCTCAAGCAAGCAAGGTGCTGGAAGAAGCGATCGCCATGGGTGTGGATAAAGGTGTTTTGCTAAGTGATAGACGCTTCGCTGGAGCGGATGTATTAGCAACGAGCTTTACATTGGCCCAGGGAGTAAGGAAGCTGGGAGAAGGGGATATTATCTTGTGCGGCAAACAGACTACGGATGGAGATACCGCGCAAGTAGGACCTGAATTAGCGGAACATTTGGGGATCGTACATATCGCGAACGTTCAGGAGGCAACCTGGGATGGCCAAGGACAACTGCGGGTAAAAAGTCTTTTAGACGATGTTGTGATCACCCAAATAGTAAAAACTCCCTGCCTATTGTGCTTGGATGGCAATATCAATACACCAAGGCTGCCTTCGTACAAGCGAAAGAAAGCTATTCGCAAAGAACAAATAACTGTTTGGTCCTTAGATGATATGGAGGATCGGAATTCTGATTCTTATGGAATGGATGGCTCTCCCACAAAAGTGGAGCGAATCTTCCCGCCGAACACTAGAAAGGAAAAAGAAGTGTGGCAGGAGGATGGTCCATTATTGGGGGAGCGCTTGTATCAAATGCTGCTTAGCCGAAAGTTAATTTGAGTATTGGGGAGGTGAAATGTATGAGCGGATTGCAAATCGATCAAAGCAAATTGAATCCAAAGTTGATGGAAGAACTTGTAGCGTGCTGTCCTTTTAATGCGCTGGTGCAGGAGCAAGGGGAATTGACCGTAACGGCTGCATGTAAGTTGTGTAAGTTGTGCGTGAAAAAGAGCGGGGGAGCTATCGCACTGCGTGAAAAGAAAACAGTGTCTGTAAATAAAGCGGAGTGGACGGGCATCGCTGTATTTGCCGATTTTTCTTATGGAAGGCTTCATCCCGTTTCCTTGGAATTGCTGGGAAGAGCGCAAGAGCTTGCGGCAATCATCGGACAGCCGGTGTACGCTTTGCTGATCGGAACAAACACAGCGGAAGCTGCTCAAACGCTATTAGACTATGGCGCTGATGTGGTTTACCAATATGACGACGTACGGTTTGAACACTTTTACATAGAGCCATACAGCAATGCTTTTACGCATTTCATCCAGACCATACACCCCGGTAGTATTTTAGTAGGGGCAACCGGGCTGGGACGCTCTTTGGCGCCTCGGGTGGCCGCCCGTTTTTCTACTGGCCTGACGGCAGACTGTACCGTTTTGGACATGCAGGAAAATACAGACCTGATTCAGATAAGGCCGGCTTTTGGGGGTAATATTATGGCCCAGATCGTCACTCCTAATCACCGTCCTCAGTTTTGTACAGTCCGCCCGAAAATCTTTTCAGCTAAGCGAAGAACAGATGGCAAACAAGGCAGTGTTGTTTCGCTAAGGATGCCCGATGATCAGTACCAAAGCAGTGTGCAGGTGTTGGACGTGCAGCCTGTGCCTAAAGAGGTAGATATTTCCGACGCAGAGATTTTAGTAGCTGTGGGGCGTGGAATCCGCAAAAAGGAAGATTTGGGGCTGGCAGAGAAATTGGCGCAAAAGCTTAATGGACAGCTTGCCTGTACTCGTCCATTGGTAGAAAACGGATGGATGAGCCCATTAAGACAGATTGGTCTTTCCGGACGAACAGTTCGTCCGAAGCTTTTGATCACCCTAGGAATCAGTGGATCCGTGCAGTTTACAGCTGGAATGCGGAACGCGGAGTGCATTGTGGCAGTAAATCAAGATCCGGAAGCTCCTATATTTCACGTAGCACATTATGCGTTGGTGGGAGACTTATATCAAGTGGTGCAATCCCTCTTAACACAGATGGAAGGAGGAAACAGTTTTGTATCATAAGATAACAGAACAGGATGTCACTGCCCTGCAAAGTATGGTAGCGGAACAAATACGCGTGGGCGCAAATATAAGTCCCGACTATGGACACGATGAGCTTGGTGGAGTTATGGGAATGCCAGAAGCGTTGATCTATGTCCATACGACCCAAGAAGTTTCTGATGTTTTACGGTATGCTAACCGTCATCAGATCCCGGTGGTAGTGCGAGGAGCTGGCACAGGACTGGTAGGAGGTTCTGTGGCGATCCAAGGCGGTATCATGCTGGAAACTACGAAAATGAATCAGATTTTGGAATTGGACAGTGATAATTTAACGGTCACTGTACAGCCGGGAGTTTTGCTGATGGATTTAGCCGAATATGTAGAAGCGGCAGGGTATTTATATCCGCCTGACCCGGGTGAAAAATCGGCCACCATCGGAGGCAATATCTCCACCAATGCAGGTGGGATGCGCGCTGTAAAATACGGCGTGACCCGTGACTATGTTCGAGGACTGACAGTTGTTCTGCCTAGTGGGGAAGTGATAACTCTAGGGGGAAAAGTTGTAAAGAACAGTTCCGGATATAGTCTCAAGGATTTGATCGTTGGAAGTGAAGGAACCTTAGGCGTTGTAACGGAAGCGGTGCTAAAACTGATGCCGCTGCCTGCATGCTCTATGAGCTTGTTAGTGCCCTTCTCCAGTATGGAAGCTGCAATGGAAGCGGTACCCAATATGATCCGCGCCAAACTGATACCGACCGCCATTGAATATATGTCGAAGGAAACATTGCTCTTTGCGGAAAAATATCTGAACAAGTCTTTCCCAGACCATTCCAGCGACGCATATCTTTTGCTTACTTGCGACGGGAACAGCGAAATGGCTGTGGAACAGGAAGTAGAGCAATTAGCGGAACTTTGTATTGAATTGGGTGCTTTGGACGCCTATATTGTAGATACGGAAGAGCGCAAAAAAGCGGTTTGGACTGCTCGAGGAGCTTTTCTGGAAGCGATAAAGGCATCCACTACTGAGATGGACGAATGTGATGTGGTTGTCCCACGTTCCAGCGTGGCTGCGTTTATTCGCTATACGGAAGAGGTGGCGCGGAAAACTGGCCTAAGGATCCCCAGTTTTGGGCACGCAGGAGATGGAAACCTTCATATTTATCTTTGCCGGGACGAGTTAAGCCAAGAAGAGTTTATGGCTCGTAAAGAGCAGGCGTTTGAAATGCTCTATCAGTACGCAGCTAAAATGGGTGGACTAGTGTCAGGGGAACATGGTATTGGTTGGGCGAAAAAAGAGTTTATGGCCCAGCAATATGGAAAGACAATGGTGGACCTTATGCGTGACATAAAAAAGGCTTTTGATCCAAACGGTATATTGAATCCTGGAAAAGTGGTTTGACCGACAGTTTTTGTTTGAACTGAGATCCCACAAGATCATAGGAGTTGGTTTTGGATCAATGGGGCTTCACAGCATACTATATTGATGACAAAAGAGAATAGTATGAAATGTCGGATGTCTTGAAAACGGGACATCCGATATTTGTAAGTGGAGTACTTTCTGCAATGAGGAAAAATGAATTAGGATATTTACTTATTAAAAAAGTGCGAGTATAATCGCATTGATTCCACTAAATCGAATCGTAAAGGGGAGGTATTTATGTACATACCGCGAGAAGAGCATCCCAATCCTCAGTGGGAGCGGGAGCAGTGGCAAAATTTAAATGGTCTGTGGGAGTTTGAGTTTGACTTCGGTTGCAGCGCGGAAGAACGGCGCTTGTGGGAGAAGGAACAGTTTGATCGGGAGATCCTGGTGCCCTTCTGCCCAGAGAGCCGGCTTTCCGGGATCGGCTATACCGATTTTATCAGCGGCGTTGCCTACCGAAGAAAATTTACATTGAGCGATACAGAAACAGCCGGCAGAGTGATCCTTCATTTCGGGGCAGTGGACTATGAGACTGCCGTCTATGTGAACGGCACTCTGGTGGGCAGTCATAAGGGAGGCTATACCTCGTTTTCCTTTGACATCACTTCCCAGGTGGTTCCCGGGGAGAATACCTTGTTCGTTGCCGTGAAGGACGATGTCCGTGGTGGCTTGCAGCCCAAGGGTAAGCAGGCCCATTTCTACGCTTCCTCTGGCTGCGATTACACCCGTACCACAGGCATCTGGCAGACAGTGTGGCTGGAATTCCTTCCGGAGAGCTACATCAAATGCGCCCACTACTATCCCGATCCGGAAAACGGCAAGGTGACCATCACTGGTCAGGTACAGGGAAAGGGAGTCCTGGAACTGGCTGCTTTCTGGGATGAGAAAAAGGTGGGGGAAAAGACCCTCACTGTAAAAGAAGGATATTTCACTGCCGAGATGGAACTTTCGGAAGTCCACCTTTGGGAGCCTGGAAAGGGTGGCCTTTACACCCTGGAACTTTCCTTTGGAGAGGACAAGGTGAAGAGCTACTTTGGCCTGCGCACGGCTCGGTTTGAGGGAAGAAAGTTTTTGGTCAACGGGAAGTCTCTCTTCCAGCGTATGGTGCTGGACCAGGGATTTTATCCGGAGGGAATCTATACAGCACCTACGGACGAGGACCTTGTCAAGGATATTCAGCTTTCCTTTGCAGCAGGATTTAATGGTGCCCGGCTTCACCAGAAGGTGTTTGAGGCTCGGTTCTTGTATCATTGCGACCGCTTGGGATATCTGGTGTGGGGTGAGTACCCCAACTGGGGTCTGGATCATGCTCATCCTCTTTCCACAGAGACCTATTTGAACGAATGGAGTGAAGCGGTAGAGCGGGATTTCAACCATCCTGCCATAATTGGCTGGTGCCCCTTTAACGAGACTTGGGGTTACTGGGAAGACCAGGAAAAGAATGCGCTGCTCAGCAGTATTTACAAGTTGACGAAGCGTTTGGATCCTACCCGTCCCTGTATTGATTCCAGCGGAAATTACCGAGTGATCTCCGAAGTATATGACATCCATGATTACGATCAGGATACCCAGAGCTTCAAGGCTCGCTGGGACGGGCTTTCTCAGCGGATCCAGGAGACCGGCGGACACATCCCCGCTGACGATCCCTTCTTTAATTCCGCTCCGGAAGGAATCAGAGGGCGAGCTCCCTTCTTCAACCAGCCCTACGATAACCAGCCCATTTTTGTAAGCGAATACGGTGGAATACGCTGGCCAGACGGATCACTGGAAGGGTGGGGTTACGGAAACGCGCCCACCACACCGGAGGAGTTTTTTGCCCGGTATCGGGGTTTGACTGAGGCAATGCTTCAAAATAAAGATATCTGCGGCTTCTGCTATACCCAGCTTTATGACGTGGAGCAGGAGGTCAATGGTCTGTATACGTATGGCCGGAAGGAGAAATACGACATTCAAATCATCCGGGAAATCAACCAGCAAAAAGCCGCTATCGAGGATTGATCCCGGAAGCATTAGTGGGAGGCAGTGGTTATGAAGATCCAGCGATTGAAAGTAAACCGCATCGAAAATCCGTTGGGATTTGAGCTGAACAGCGTTTCCCTTTCTTGGACCGTGGAGGACACGTCCGCCAGCAAGCAGAAATGGGCCCGGGTGGAGGTGGCCGCCGACGAGGAGTTCCATACGATTTTGTGGGATTCCGGAGAGGATCCAACTCTCTCATCGGTAGACTGTCCTGTCTCATTGGAGCTGCATCCGCGAACCCGCTATTGGTGGCGGGTCACAGTTTGCGGCGACAATGGGGAACAGGCCACAAGTCCAACCGCCTGGTTTGAGACCAGCAAAATGGGGGAAGACTGGGCCGGAAAATGGATTGCGCCCATATTGGATAGCAGTGTACATCCCTTGATGCGCCGCAGCTTTTTGCTGGAGAAAAAGCCTGTGCGCGCCAGGGCTTACGCTGTGGGCCTGGGACTTTATGAGCTTTACGCCAACGGGGAAAAGGCAGGGGACGAGTATTTGGCCCCCGGATGTACGGCCTATGACCGATGGCTCCAGTACCAGACCTATGATGTGACGCCTCTGCTCCATGAGGGGTGGAACACCATAGGTGCTATGCTGGGGAATGGCTGGGCCAAAGGCCGTTTCGGTTTTGGAGGCGTTCCAGCTAGTTATGAAACCCAGGAGAAGGGATTCCCATCAGAGGCTTTTGCGGAGCAGTTCCTGTTCCGCATGGAGCTGCGGGTCATGCTGGAGGATGGCACCGAGGTGGTCCTTGGAACAGATTCCCAGTGGCAGTGCGCGCCTTCGCCAGTGACTTTTAGCAGTATTTATGATGGGGAGCGTTATGAACAGGCCAAAGAGATCCCTCAGTGGGTATCTCCCCAGGGGGATACGTATTCCTGGCTGCCTGTGGAGGAGGTGGTCCCAAGCCTGCCTTTGGCGGAGCCTTCTCCCCGGCTGAGTCTTCCCGTTCGGCGGAAAGAGGAATTCCATCCGGTGCTGCTCCACACGAAAAAGGACGAATGGGTGCTGGATATGGGACAGGTCATCACAGGAGGCTTCCAGTTGAAGGCGGACCTGCCCAAGGGGACCCAGCTGCGGCTGCAATTCGGGGAACTTCTCCAGGACGATTGCTTTTATCGGGATAATATGCGTTCCGCCCTGTGCGAGTATCGCTATGTATCTGACGGCCGTCCGGGGATCATCCGTCCCTACTTCACCTTCTATGGTTACCGCTATATCAAAGTATCCGGATGGCCGGGAGAAAAGCCGGATGAGACTGCCTTTGTGGGATACAGCTTGTATTCTGACCTGGAAGAGATCGGCTGGCTGGAGACCGGGAACGAGAAAATCAACCGGCTCATCCTCAATGCCAAGTGGAGCCAGAAGGATAATTTTGTAGATGTGCCCACGGATTGTCCCCAGCGTGATGAGCGCATGGGATGGACCGGTGACGCTCAGGTGTTCAGTTCCACGGCCTGCTTTGTGATGGACTGCGCCGCCTTTTACGATAAATACTGCCGGGATATGTGGAAGGAGCAGGAGATTCGGGATGGCTGCGCCACCCATATCGCGCCGGTGATGGCCCGTCCTGGCGGTGATTTCCAGATTCTCAGGGACCAAGGTGCCTGCGGCTGGGCGGATGCCGCGGCCATTATCCCCTGGAACAGTTATGTGTACAACGGTGGTAAAGAAAAGCTGCGGGAGCATTTCCAGGCAATGAAGGCCTGGGTTGACTGGGTCCGCAAAGAGGATGCCGCTACCGGAAACAGCCGGTTGTGGGAAGCCGTAAAGTTCCATTATGGGGATTGGCTTGCCCTGGATGGACCTCGTTTCGGAATGGACCCGGAGGCACGATTGGGCGGTACGGACAAGACCTTCCTTTGCTCTGTGTATTACTATCGCTGTGCCAGGATCATTTCCAAAGCTGCTCAGGCGTTGGGAATGGAACAAGAGCAGACGGAGTATGCCCAGTTAGCGGAAGAGATCAAGGCGGCAATTCAGAAAGAATTCTTTACCCAAACCGGTCGGTGTGCCGCCGCCACACAGACAGGTTTGGTGCTGGCATTGATGTATGGGCTGGTCCCGGAGGGGTATGAGGAGAGAAATCGGAAAGCCTTGAAAGAACTGTTGGAAGGCGCCGAAATGCACTTGAAAACAGGTTTTTTGGGTACGCCTGTGTTGTGCCGCGCCCTCTCTAAATGTGGCGACAGCGAGATAGCTTACACGTTGCTTCTCCAGGAAGATCTGCCCAGTTGGTTGTACGAGGTGAACATGGGCGCGACCACTATTTGGGAGCGTTGGAACGCGGTTCTTCCCGACGGCGTCATCAGTGGGATTAAAATGAACTCTATGAACCATTACGCATATGGCTCAATCGTGGAATGGATGTACCGCAATATGTGCGGGATTAATCCTCTTGAGGAAGCTCCAGGATTTAAACGGGTGCGGCTGGCTCCGGAACCGGATCGCCGTGTGGGCATGGCGTCGGCTTCCATCGCTTCTCCCGCTGGGCGTTATGAAAGCGCATGGCGCTATGGGGAGGACGGCAGCGTGAACTATAAGTTTACCGTTCCCTTTGACAGCCAGGCAGACCTGGTCCTATATGGAGCAAAATTGGAACAGTTGACGGTCAATGGTATCCCTGTGTCCCAGGCGGGCATTGGCGCGCGCCAGGAGGGAGAGGACGTAAAAGCCACTCTTAACGCAGGAACATATGCCATCGTAAATGCAGCGGCTTGTTGAATCAACAAGACTGCCCCAGAATAGAACAGAAAAGGCGGGTACCCTTCTAAAACAGGGCACCCGCCTTTTTGCGGTTTGTAGGACAGTTCCTTATTGAATGGAAAAAGGGAACACAGGGTTACCGAAAGAGCCGCACGGGCCCAAAAATACCTTGGGGAGGAACGGGACGTTCCTGGGACATGGCGTCGGGGACCACGTTGGTCAGCGTCGTGCCAGTCTCGATTGTCAAAGTGTTAGTCCCATCGGTTGTCAGTTCCTGGATGTGGAACCGGTAGGGATAGGAAATGCGCGTGCCCGCGGATACTCCGTTGACAAACACTTCCACACCGTCGCAACACCGGCCAAGAGAGATTTCTTGGCACTTTCCTTGGAAGGTGGTCTCATAGCGGATCTTCCCGCCAAAGCCAGGTTTCAGCAAGGCCACATCCTCCAGTTTATCCATGGTAGCCAGCGGTTCGAATTGGTCCATGTGGGTATGATCCGCCACAGAGACAGCAAACGTTCCCTGGAAGGGGATCTCTTCCATGCGTTTCTGGACGGGCTCCTTCACTTCCGGCAGAGCGTCCTTGTCGGCCGCTAAGAACAGGACCGATTCCCCAACGTCCAGTTTGAGCGCCACATTTCCGTCCTGGTCTCTCTCGGGAGTGAACAGCTTCTGGTTCAAAGCGTCGTACCCCACCAGGCTCTTCGTACCCAAAGGCAGTGTGATTTTAGTGTCCACACGCTCGGTCATAGAGGAATTCAGGAAGTAGTAGATGGTGAGTTCATCTTGAACGTAGGGATAAAAGCGAAGCCATTTTTCAGGCCCAGCTGTGACACACCGGCGATACTGTTCCAGCTGAGACAAAAGCTCTCCGCTCTGGATCAACGGGATCTCCGGGGCTTTTGTGCCATGGATGCCCATAGGTGCCCGATCCACAAAGATAATATTTGCCCCTTGCTGTTGTAAACGGCGAAGCAATTCCAAAGCCTCGTCGGGCAAGAACTCCACCTGGTCCACCACTAGGGTTTTATAGGCCGCAGACCCGACACAGATAGCGCCGTCTTTTATGTCCGCGGTTTCCAGAGTGTCGATACATAGGATGTCGTAGGGGATCTGATGCTGGATACACAGCTTCGCAACTCGTCCCATACCAGCGGATGTGCCGATCCAATCCGCCTCGGCGGGGAAGAGCACCGCCACATCCACTAGGGCCCTGCCTCCCTCCAGCAAATGGCAGACCCGGTTCATATACCGGAACAGCACACTCATGTAGTCGAATTGAGGGTCGTGTCCGTTTGCGTAGAAATGAGGCGGGTTATCCATGTCGGGGAAGGCCTTGCAGGAAAAAGCGTGGGGCACAAAGTAGTTGATTCCGTGGACCATCATGTAGTCGGCCATCCACTTCATCAGTGTCAAGCCTTCCGACCATCCAAAGGCACCAAATATCTCGCACATGGCCCGGCCACCCATTTTTACATTTTGACGGGCCACAGACGCTGCCAGCATAGGCAGCTCATAGTGGTAAAATGCGTTTTCGTCCCAATCAGGCAGCAAGCCATTGAGCACCACATCGATGCCGCCCATATGCTGTCCATGAAGGGCGCGGAAAAAGTGTCCGGTACCAGCGCCCAGATTCCGGTTGTAGGCACCGTCCTCCAGCACATGGCCGATATATTCTACCCCGTGATCCTCGCACCACTGGCCAAGCTGATCAGAGAAATTTTCCTGGTACTTTCTGGTGATGATATCCATGTAAGCGTACCGGGTTTCACGTTCCTGCCCTCCCAGTTTGTGATACAGACCAGGCAGAGCACACATCCCGCCTTCCAAACGGTCGGCCAACTGTTTGGCGACGTCATCTGTCCAGGGAAGGGGCATTTCCGTACCAATGCGGCCCATTTCATAGGGACCGCCAGTGGTGTTGTAGAATCCAGGCTCATCGGAGAAGAAACCGGCGAAGGTCTTTCCAAAATCCGCTCCGTAGTGCTGGAAATGAGGTTCATACACGGCGTCGATCAGCAGCCGCACGGAATCCTTTTCCAAAAAGGAGATGGAATCGTTCTGAGCAGCGGCAGTCCCAAGTTTTTTGGTGTAGATGAACAGGCGAAAATCGCCTTCCGGGAAATCATGATACAGCCAACCCGTTTCGTCGACTAGAGAGGTCAGATCCTGAACGTCTGTCAGGGTGAGGTCACCATGATCGTCTCCTGAAACTTTTGCGGCAATGACCGCCACCAGTTCTTCTCGGTGGTAGTCGCCGAACTGATAACCGCCTTTGTCGGTGAAATCATATCCCAGACGGGTGGCAATGGCGAACTTACAGCCTGTGGTGGGTCCGTGGAACCGGATTTGCCGTTCTTTAAGCGCCCAGCGTTTTAGGTGGTCCGGGGCGTTTTTCACTGCGCCGTTGGCGTATCCCGTGGGAAAGTGGGAATCGTCCAAAACCCAGACCAACATATTCCGCCGACGGGCTTCTTCCATGATGATGTCCATATCGTGCCACCAGCGGGGCCCAGCGAAATCAGGGTGAGGGCGAGACTCCACACAGACCGCGCCAATTCCGCTGCGATCCATCTGTTCCATATAGTCACGCAAGGTTTCCTCACTGGCTCCCTGCTGCCAGAAGAAAGGCATCAGGTGATTGCCGGGATGGCCGGAAAGCACTTGTTCCAACCGTTGATTCATACAAATCCTCCTGTTTGAACCATTCACTGGCCGACCTGTCTTATTGGCCGACCTGGTCCATTCGAGGCCTATTATAGGCGGGGGTCCCAGGAAAATCAAGAACCTGATTAAGATAAAATAGAACCTAATTTTTAGGGGGAGAGGGTGGTGCTGTATTGCGGGTAAAAAAGGGGCTCCCCGCAATACCCAGGTTCAGGAGGAGGAAGGGTACTGCGGGGAGCTGTATATCATTGCTTGCCTAAGGTGTAATCTAAGTACAGTGGAAATTACTTCTTCTGGACGTACTTCAAGCAGTCCAGCATAACGGCTACCAGAATGATGATGCCGGAGAACACGAACTGCAAGTTGGTGTCAATGCCCAGAGTAGTCAGTGAATAGGTGAGAGCGGTGAAGATAAATACGCCAGTCACCACGCCGGAGATCTTACCGATACCGCCGGTGAAGGAGATGCCGCCCACCACGCAAGCGGCGATGGCGTCCATTTCCCAACCTTGGCCGTAAGCGGCGGAACCGGAACCGACCATGCGGATGCATTCCAGCCAAGAGCCGAAACCGTAGAGGATACCGGCCAGGATGAAGGCGCCCACAGTAACGCGGAACACAGAGATACCGGACACAGCGGCGGCTTCAGCGTTACCGCCCACAGCGTACAGATTCTTGCCGAAAGTGGTCTTGTTCCAGATGAACCATACCACCACGACTGCGGCAACAGCCCAAAGGATGATGGTGGGGAAGGTGCCGATTCTGGGGATGATCATGCTGGGAATGCTGGGATCGATAGCACCGAAGGAAACACCCTTGGTGGAATAGGTGACCAAACCGAAGATTACCAGCATGTTGGCCATCGTGGAGATGAAGGGATGCATCTTGAACTTCGCGGTAAAGAAACCTGCGATGGTGGTAAAGATGGTGCACAGGATGATGCAGATGACCAGCGCGAAGATAATGCGCAGGGGAAGGGGCATCCCGGAGAAGTCGAAGATCAGGCCGAAAACAGAACCGGTGTTGGGGCCCTGATGCATGACGATGGTTGCCACGGTCATGCCCATACCGACCATTCGGCCGATGGACAAGTCAGTACCGGCAAGTAGGATCAATCCAGCAACACCCAGTGCCAGGAACATTCTGGGAGAAGCCTGCTGAAGAATGTTCAGCACGTTGTTTACCGTCAGCAGAGGAACGTCCTTGACAATGGGGGTGATGATGCAGAGTGCAACGAAGATCACCAGGATTGCCAGGTACAGACCATTTCTCAGCAGGAAATCGCGGCGGTTGAAGGTGTAGCGGTAGTTCTCCATCTTCTGGACCATGGACTCCGCGAAGGTAAACTTGGACATGCGGAGCAGGTCAATCAGATGATAGCGATGATCAAACGCCGCATGACGGCGGTCCTTCAGTGCCTGAATATCTTTGGCCAGCTGCATCTTGGCGTCGAACAGCCGGTTTTTGTAGACGTACTTCTCGTCTTTGATCTCGTGGGGATCGCTGAGCTTGGAAAGAGTCTGGGCGTGTTCCTGTTTCAGCTGTGCCACATTGGCTCTGTATTTTTCCTGAGCCAGGACTTTTTCCTTCTGGCAGCTTTCCACCACCACTTGGTAGTACTCTTTGTTAAAGTGGGCGTTGAGGTAAGCCTCCGCGTCAGCGATCAGCTTGGAGATTTCGGCTTTGTTTTTGGCCTCCACGTCCTTGGCTTTTTTCAGCTCCACTTTTTTCTGAGCGGCGATCCGATTCTTCTCTTCCTGAGTGTAAATGCGGTCCCGTTTCAGGCTGTCCAGGTCGCCCTGGATCTTGATGACTTTATCGGTGCCATCCACCCGTAATGCGTCGATTTTTTTCTGAATACTGCCAACGTACTCATCGATTGATTGGCGGAGCTCCATTTCTTGCTCAGCCGTAAGAACGTTTGTCTTAACCGATGCCATAGCAATTCCTCCCGTTATAAGTATTTAGCACTGAGTCTCAAAAGCTCTTCCTGATTTGTTTCCTTGGTGTTCACGATGCCGGAGAGATACCCGTTGGACATGACTCCGATGCGGTTGGTGATACCGAGGATCTCAGGCATTTCGGAGGAGACCACAATGATGGTCTTGCCCTGCTTGGCCATATTGATAATCAGTTCATAGATCTCATACTTTGCGCCCACGTCGATACCTCTGGTGGGCTCGTCCATCATAAAGAGCTGGGGATCACGTTCCAGCCACTTGCCGAAGATGACCTTCTGCTGGTTGCCGCCGGAAAGGCTGGAGATCATATCGTCTGGTCCCATACATTTGGTATGCATTACCTTGATCTCCTTGTTGGTGGCTTTCACCATCTTGGGAGTGGACAACGCTATGCCCGATTTATACTGGTTTAGGTTCGCAATGGTTGTATTAAAGGTGAGGTCGCATTTTAGGAAAAGACCATTGGCCTTTCGTTCCTCGGTAATCATGGCGAAACCGTGCTCGATGGCTTCCTTGGGGTTATTAAAGTTCATCAGCTTTCCCCGGAAGTATACTCGGCCTGCGGCACGGGTCCGCACACCAAAGATGGTCTCCAGCAGTTCTGTACGCCCGGCGCCTACCAGACCGTACAGTCCGAAGATCTCGCCCTCTTTCACGTCAAAGGACACATCCTGCAAGTGAGGGGCATACTTAGTGGAAAGGTGCTGCACCGACAAAATGGTGTCTCCAGGCACGTTATCCACAGGGGGGAAGCGGCTTTCCAGGGAACGTCCCACCATGGCGCTGATCAGCTCGTTCATGTTGGTTTCCTGGGTGGGCTTCGTCATGACCAGTTTGCCGTCTCGGAGAACGGAGATCTCGTCACAGATCTCGAAGATCTCGTCCATCTTGTGGGAGATGTAGATCAAAGCGATGCCTTGTTCTTTGAGCATCCGCATCATCTCGAACAGCTTGTCTACTTCCTGGACCGTCAGGGAGGAGGTGGGCTCGTCCAGAACGATGACCTGGGAATTGTAGGAGATGGCTTTGGCGATCTCGCACATCTGACGCTGGGAGACGGACATGTTCCGCATGGGCTGAGTCAGGTTGACGGTGATGCCCAGCTTTCGGAACAGCTCAGAGGCTTTCTTTTTCATACTGCTCTCGTCGATCATGCCCATGGAATTGAGGGGATAGCGACCGAGGAAGAGGTTATCAATCACGTTGCGTTCCAGGCACTGGTTCAGTTCCTGGTGGACCATTGCGATGCCGTTTTCCAAAGCGTCCTTAGGTCCGGAAAAACTGATTTCCTTGTCATTGAGGTAGATTCGACCCTCGTCTTTTTGGTAGGTGCCGAAGAGACACTTCATCATTGTAGACTTACCGGCGCCGTTTTCACCCATAAGGCCCATAACGGTGCCGCGTTTCACGTCTAAGTTGATGTGGTCAAGCACACGGTTCCGACCAAAAGACTTGCTCATACCACGGATTGACAGGACAATCTCGTCTTTTGTATCTACCATGTTAGCAACTCCTGTTTCATACCGGTAGGCAGCATCAACGAGTGAAACTGCCTGAGATTTCTGCGATAAAGTTAGGGAGAATTCCTTCTGCCGAACAGGATGGTTTTTCTCCTGACCGGAGAATTCCTTCTCCCTAATAGCGTCATTACTTGTTATTAGCGAACTGGAATTTTAAGAGCTGACAATCATTACTGGTTCAGCAGAGCGGTGTAAGAAGCGGAGTTGTCGGTCTTAACCATGTTGATTGCGAAAGCGTCGTAATCGTTGGGGTTGGACAGACGGTTGGTGATGTTAGCCTCGGTCTGGCCGTCGCCGCCGATGTACTCAACTTGCAGGTTCAGCAGGTCGTCGTATTTCTGGAGCAGGGGCTGATAGGTAGCGCTGAGGAAGTTATCAGCAGCGTTGTAGATGTTCAGCCAAACTTTCTTAGTGGGATGGGAAGAAGCGTCCAGCTGCTTGGAAACGGGCTCGAACACCTTGGTGGAATCCATGAAGTCTTCATAGTTCTCAGAAGTGACAGCCACGTTCAGAGCGTAGTAGGAACGATGCTCCTCGTCATAGTAGTACACATCCTCGCTGAGAACGTTACCTGCGTCGTCAGCAGTGCCGATACCGGTGTCGATGTCCACGCCGTCCAGAGAGTTGCGGAGCACACGGAGGGTCAGGTAAGCCTGAACGTCAGCGTGCTGGCTGATGGTGCCGCCGTATCCTTCTGCGATAGCAGCCACGGCGTCAGCGTTAGCGTCGTAACCGAAGGTGGGAACGTTGTTGGCCTTGGACCAAGAGTTGAACATGGACATGCCCATGCCGTCGTTGTTGGAAGCGATCACGTCGATCTGATCACCGAAGGAAGAAGCCCAGGTGCCGATGGCGTTACCAGCAGTGGCAGCGTCCCAAGTGGCGCCGGCGGCGTTCTTCATTTCCTGAGAAGCCAGCTCACGGATGATGTAGGTCTTGCCGTTCACTTCCAGGGAGCCGTCCTTAACGATGGTGGACTTGCCGTCAGCGTTGGTGCCAACAGGCTCGCTGTTGATGGAGCCGTCTACTTCCACGGCAGTGTCCAGAGCCTTGCGGACGCCGCAGGTACGAGCGATGGAGTCGTTGTGGCCGATGTCGCCGATGGCCAGAACGTAACCGATGATGCCATCGCCGTTGCGGTCGATGGAGTCGATGTTGGCCTTGATGTAATCCAGAACCATGGTACCCTGAAGTTCAGCGCCCTGGTTGGCATCGAAGCCCACATAGTAGGTGCTGTCGTTGAAGCTGAGGGCGTTCATGTCCAGCTCGCCGGTGGAGCTGTTGGAAGGCTGGCGGTTGAACCACACAAGGGGCTTATCCTTGTTGGCTACGGTGCCGGTCTCGCCGGTGGTGGAAGTCTCGCTGGTCTCACTGGTTTCGGAAACGGTGGAAGTGCTGGAAGTCTTTTCGCTGGTAGTGCTGTTGGAGGGCTGATTTGTGGTGGACACGCTGCAAGCGGTCATGCCCACTGCCAAAGAGGCGGCCAGAAGTAAAGCAAGCACTTTTTTCATGATGATCTCTCCTTATCTAGATCCGTTGTTTGGGGACGTTCTGTACGTCCCTCCGTCTGCTTACATGGTAACGGAAAAAAAGGGTAGAAACAAGATGAAAAATCACCGCAAACAGGGTAAAAAACCATTTTAAGTGAACACTATGCATTAATAATATTGATTGTTTATGTGCATATTGTTCAAATCGGGGCTATTCAAAGGCAAATAAAGCCTTTTGACTGTCGATGGAAAAAAGATTTTCACGGTCTACAATTTGGGTGGAAGTGTCAACAATTTTTTCCAGTTCGCCCCCTTGACCATTGAGCAGTTTGTAGGCGCTCTCTACCCCCAGATACCCCATGGCATAGGGGTTCTGGACGATCAAAGCGTCTACGGAGCCGTCCTGCAATCCGTCCACAGATGCCACATTGGAGTCGAATCCCACCAGAAAGATAGAATCCTCGCTGTTGAGATCTTGGATCGCCATAGCTGCGCCTACACTGGTAGGTTCATTGAACGCCAACAAGACATCGATCTCCGGATGCTGTTCCAACAGCTCCTTTGTATCGGTTTTGGCTTGCTGTGCTTCCGCCAGGGTATTGATCAC
>HF972663.1:40835-44082 GCA_000432995.1 Clostridium sp. CAG:1013 | reverse complement strand
CCAATGGTAGAATCGGAGATGACGCACTGTACAGGAGTGCCGTCGGGGTAGCGCAGGTTTTCCTCGATCAGGGCTTTAGCGTTTTTGGCCATGGCCATGGTCTGCTCTTCCAGGCTCTCCCGAATGCCTCCCCAACGCCCGTCAATAGTGGGTCGAATACCGATTTTTGGATACAACATGAAATTTGCCTCCTTTGTTATGTTTCAAGTAATTTTTTATAGTAAGTGTAACTTTCATTCCATAGATTGTGTCCCTGGGGTTCGTAGCGGGTGACAGCTTCGGTGCGGGCCAGCAATTCCCGGCCGGCGTCGATGCTTTCCAGTTCTCCCAAGGCCATTAACTGAATCAGGATATTCCCATAGGCAGTGGCTTCCACCGGCCCGGCGATCACCGGGAGTCCGGTGCAGCCAGCAGTCATGCGGCAGAGTAAACCGTCTTTGGTGCCGCCGCCCAGTACATGAAGGGTAGAGAAGGTCTTGCCCGTGGCTTGGGAAAGCTGATCCAGGGCGTAACGATATTTCAGCGCCAGGCTTTCGTAGATGCACCGCATCACCTGGCCAACGGTCTCTGGTACAGGCTGCCCAGTACGGCGGCAGAAATCACGCACTCGTCCTGGAATATCTCCGGGCGGGGCGAATTCCGGCGCGTCGGGATCGATGAAGCTGCGCAGGGGCTGGGCTTCCAGGGCCAGCTGTTCCAGCTTGGCGTAGGAGAGATCCTGTCCCTCCCGGCGCCACTGACGGCGGCTCTCCTGAATGAGCCACAGACCGATAATATTCTTTAAATAGTTGATTTTCCCGTTGGCACCCACCTCGTTGGAAAGACCCAGTTCCCGGCTTTCCCGGGTGAGGATGGGTTCATCCAGCTCGCATCCCAGCAAGCTCCAGGTTCCGCAGGAGAGGAACGCCGCGTCCTTCTCCGGGGAAGGCAGAGCCGCTACAGCGCACTGGGTGTCATGGCCAGCGGCGGCAATCACTTTGGCTCCCTGGTATTCCCCGATGATGCTTCCGCTTTTCACCAGG
Organism: Clostridium sp. CAG:1013; assembly: GCA_000432995.1. Taxonomy (GTDB): domain Bacteria; phylum Bacillota; class Clostridia; order Oscillospirales; family Acutalibacteraceae; genus Acutalibacter. The sequence goes on along the minus strand of HF972663.1, from coordinate 43,060 downwards.
GGTGGGAAAAGACTCTGAGGAATCTGGAATGTGTCCAAAACGGGAAGGCTCCAGCTTTTGGTTCGAGGATCCAGCAGCTGGCTGGTGGAAGCGATGGTGGTCTCACAGGCCTGGGACCCGCACAGGGAATAGGCCAGCAGATCGGGCATAAACAGCATTCGGTGGACCTTTTTCCACAACTGGGGTTGCGTTTCCTTTGTGACAAGCAGCTGAAACAGGGTGTTGATGCTCATGATCTGGGTGCCGGTTTCGCCGTAAAGGCTGTCCTTGTCCAGCACCTTTTCCGCCTTTTCCACACTGCCATCGGTGCGCTGGTCCCGGTAGTGAACGGGATCTTCCAGCAGGTTTCCCTGTTGGTCCAGCAGGCCGAAATCTACGCCCCAGGTGTCAAAAGCGATGCTGTCTACCTGGCCGGCTTTTTCCAGTCCAAGGCGGATGTTCTGCATCAGGTCCTGAAAGTCCCAGCGAAGGCAGCCGTCCTTCTCCCGAGGATTGTTCTCGAAGCGATGGACTTCCTGGCAGGTGATGCGGTGATTTTCGTATTCCGCCAGGAGTGCTCTGCCGCTGGAAGCGCCCAGGTCAAAGGCCAGGACCCGCTTCATGTGACCACTCCTTTCTTTAAAAGGATGTTGGCGTAAATAGCGGTCTCCCCCGTGGCCACGATGGCATAGGCTTTTTTGGCCCGCTCATAAAAGGCGAAGCGTTCCATCATTTCCACTGCCTGAGGGTCTTCCCCGTTCTTTTCCAGCAGCGTCCGATACTCCTCCCAAATGGTGGGAATCACCGGGTCGCCGGGGACCACCTCCATCAGGGCTGCGGGCTGCTCCACGTACTTGTCTAAGGGCAGCAGAGTCAGTACCGCGTCCAGAATCTCCGGCACCGTGTGGCCGTCCGCACGGATGACAATTGCGTTTTTGCCCATACTTTCCGCCGGGAAGTTTCCGTCGGCCAGGACGATCTCGTCACCGTGGCCCATTTCGGCCAGCACTTTTAAAAGCTCCGGGGAAAGGATAGGCGGGATCCCTTTCAGCATAAACCGTCACCTCAATCCGTTGTCGAATTTCTTATAGCCGGGATGACGTCCGGTCACCCGGTAGAAGCCTCGCAGGTCGATCAGTTTCTGAATGTTTTCACGGCTGATGTCCATGCTGCCGCCCAGAATCACCGCGTTGATGGTGATCTTGGCCCACAGTTCCAAACTTTCCATCCGGTAGAAGGCGGTGATCACGTCACTGCCCACTGCCAGAGCTCCGTGGTTTTCCAGGAGCATTACGTCGTGTTCCTCCAGGTAAGGCTCGATGGCGTCGGGTACTTCCGAGGTGCTGGGAGTGCCGTAGGGGGTGAGGGGTACACTGCCGATCACCGCCACGTCCTCGATCATGTTGTACATGTCCATGGCTTTGTGGGCCACGGCGAAGCCGGTAGCTCCCGGCGGGTGAGCGTGGATAACGCTGAACACGTCAGGCCGTTTTTCATAGCAGCGCAGATGCATTTTTATCTCGCTGGAAGGACGCAGTCCTTCCATGCCTTCCAGGATGTTCCCCTGGTTGTCGATACGGAGAAGTTTTTCCGGGGTGATGAAGCTTTTGCTCATGCCCGTGGGGGTGCACAGGATGGTACCGTCCTCCAGCTTGGCGGAAACATTGCCGTCGTTGGCGGCTACCCAGCCCAGCTGCCAGGTCTTGTGGCACACGTCGCAGATCTGTTCTTTGATGAGATCTATGTCCATGTCGGGACGCTCCTTTCATATTCTGTATAGTTGCATTATATCCCATTGAAAATCCTTCTGTCTTGGGATATAATCGAAAATATTAGGAGAATATTCACTTTTTGGAGGTGGGTTCATGCGGTATTTGGCCAGTCATGAGAACGAGGTGCGGGGCACCTTTGATTTCCCCATGGAGCTGTACCATGTGGATCGAAATCACCCCCGGTATGAAATGCCGTTTCATTGGCACATGGAGCACGAGCTGATCCTGATCGAAGAAGGAGCGTTGACCCTTTCGGTGGAGGGAGAAACGTTCCGGATGGAAAAAGGGGATTGCGCGATGATCAGTGACGGGGCTATCCATGGGGGAGTTCCGGAAAACTGTGTGTATGGATGCCTGGTGTTTGATTTGGAACGGTTCCTGGTGGGCGCTACCACCTGCGGTCAGCAGATCCGGAGGCTGATCGACAGCGGCGCAAGACTGGAAGGGAACTTCCCTGCCGGTACACCCGCGGCG
>HF972663.1:34515-40830 GCA_000432995.1 Clostridium sp. CAG:1013 | reverse complement strand
CCCCTGCCGGTACACCCGCGGCGGAGATGATCAGCCAGATGGTTTGGGCCATGGAAACACAGAAGCCAGGGTATGAGTTCACCATTGTAGGGCTGTCGTGGCAGCTTTGGGGAGAGTTGCTGACCCACAAACTGTATACCCCTGCCGATGAGGGTTCCACCAAAGACGTCCGCCGGACTAAGGCGGTAAAAAATGTGCTGCGGCGTATCCGGTCGGATTACGGGAAGCCTCTGGGTCTGGAAGACCTGGCTGCTGAGGCCGCGATGGAACCAAAATATTTTTGCCGGGTGTTCCGGCAGATCACAGGCCGCACCCCGGTTAACTATTTAAACTATTACCGCGTAGAGTGCGCGGCGGAGCTGCTTTGCTCCACAAGTCGCAGCGTTACAGAGATTGCCATGGAGTGCGGATTTGAGGATGCGGGATATTTCAGCCGAATATTTCGCCAGTTTAAAGAGGAAACACCTCGCCAATACCGTCAGACCCATGAGGCTGGCGGGTAAAGAAGGAGTCTAAAGGCCCCTGTTCAGACAATTTGTTTGAACAGGGGCTGTTTTTTATTGTTAATATAAAATTTTATAAAATAATTTAGGAGATAAAATTGGGAGGCTAGGCCTTGAATTAAGCAGTTAAGCCAATAAGTCTTATAAAAATATCGGGAAAAGATTTAGCTTATTGCGATTGACAATGAGAAAATGGGTGTGCTATACTGTCGTTGAAATTAAATTTTATATAAAAATTTATATAAAAACAATCATAGAAAGGAAGAGAGAGCATGTACGAGTACCTTGTGAAAGAAGATCAGAAGCTGCGGTTGATCATCAACTCGGACGCAAAAAACGAAGCGGACGATCAGTTTTGCATTGTTCACGCCCTGCTGACGCCCAAGTTTGACATCAAGGGCATGATCGGCGCTCAGTTCGGCACTCGGCGCACTACGGAGTCCACCCAGGAAAGTGTGGATGAGTGCTATAAGGTGCTGGAGTTGATGGATCTCACTGGGAAGGTAGGAGTCTATCCTGGAGCACAGGAAGCGATCAAAAGCGAAACGGACTACGAGTATTCCCCCGGCGCTCAGCTCATTGTGGAAGAAGCCATGAAGGATGACCCCAAGCCCTTGTATGTCATCTTTTTGGGTCCTCTTACCGATATGGCCTGTGCCTATCTCCATGAGCCTGCCATCGCTGGGCGGGTAAAAGTGATCTGGATCGGCGGCGGAAAGTATCCCGAGGGAGGATCGGAGTTCAATCTGAGCAACGACATCAAGGCGGCCAATGTGATCATGCAGTCTCCCATCGAGCTGTGGCAGGTGCCCATCAACGTGTACAGCAAGATGCTGGTGTCTTTTGCGGAGTTGGAGGAAAAGGTCCGTCCCTATGGCAAGATTGGCCGGTATCTGTTCGACCAGATGATGGAATTCCTGGCGTCCCTTCCCGGAAACGGCGAATGGCCCAGCGGGGAGTGCTGGTGTCTGGGGGATTCACCCACGGTAGGGCTGCTGCTCAACTCTCAGACTTTCTTGTCCCATGAGGGGGAGGCTCCCGTGATCGACGAGAACATGGGCTACCATTTTACCGGTACTGGCCGGAAGATCCGGATCTACGATGATATCAACACTCGCTTCATTTTGGAGGACATGTTCTGCAAATTGAAGCTGAACTACGGAAGGGGGTAAATGAATTAGTAAAAATTAAGCACAAGATTTACACACTCCCTTGCTCAACGCCGCGGCGGAGGGTATAATTTGACATAGAATTCCAGATGCGCGAAATCGGATTATTGAGGTTTGCGGCTACGAAGGGAGCGTCATTCATGAGGGTAAATATCAAAAAACTCAGCGAGCTGACTGGTTTTTCTCAGGCCACGGTCTCCAATGCGCTGAATAACAAGCGGGGCGTCAGCAAGGAGACGGCGGAGAAAGTTTTGAAAGTGGCTCGTGAGACGGGCTATCTGTCCGAGTGCAGAGTGAGTGGGATCAAACTGGTGGTGTATAAGACCAGCGGTGCGGTGGTGAACGATTCCCCGTTCTTTTCCTCGCTGATCGCGGGGGTGGAGGCGGAAGGCCGCAACTACGGTTTTGACACGTTGGTTTACAACCTCGCCAAGGACGCGCCGGACTATGAGGAGCGGATGCGGGAGCTGTGCAGCGATCCTTCCCGGGCACTGCTGATTCTGGCCACAGAGCTGGAGGAAGAGGAGGCTCGCAGGTTTGAGGACGCGGTGGCTCCGGTGGTGATGCTGGACAACTGGTATAGGGACCTGGACTTCAGCGCGGTGCTTATCGACAACAGCGCTGCCGCAGGGCAGGCCGTGGAATACCTGATCCAGAAGGGTCACAAAAAGATCGGCCATTTGAAGGGCAGCTATGGTATCAACAACTTCCTGTTTCGGGAGGAGGGATATCTGCGGGCTCTCCACGAAAATGGGTTGGAGTTTGATCCGGAGTACACTTTCTGTCTGACTCCCAGTATGGAAGGGGCCTGCGCGGACATGAGCGGTATCCTGCAAAAGGAACCGGACCTGCCCACAGCCTTTTTCGCCGATAATGACATGATTGCTCTGGGGGCGATCCGGGCGCTGCTGCAAAACGGTTACCAGGTGCCAGAGGACGTGTCGGTGGTAGGCTTTGACGACCTGCCTTTCTGTGCCATTTCCAATCCTCCCCTCACCACGGTGAAGGTCCACAATTACCACATGGGCATCGCGGCGGTGCGGTGTCTGATGGAACTGGTCAAGGATGGTATGCCCTGCTGTGTAAAAATGGAGATCCGCAGTTCGTTTATCCAGCGGGACAGTGTAAGGGATCTATCGGAAGAGGCGTGACCTTTTTTCAATGCTCCGCGGGATAATGGATCGACTACTGTTTCTAAAATAGAAAAGGAGGATGGTCCCATGAAAGGGACGACGATCAAATTAGGCTACGCGCCTACCCGACGGAGCATTTTCAGTGCGCCGGACGCCATCAAATACCGGGGACTTACCCGGGACCGGCTCCAGGAGCTGGGGGTGTCCTTTGTAGACATCGACGACATCAACCCTGAGGGCCTGCTTTATGACGACAAGGATGTTGGGCCCATTTTGGAGAAATTCCGCCGGGAGAAGGTGGACGGCCTTTTCGTGCCCCACTGTAATTTCGGTACGGAATACGTAGTGGCCCGCCTGGCCCGGGAACTGGGAGTACCGGTGCTGCTGTGGGGGCCCCGGGACGAGCGCCCCGACGAAAACGGCATCCGGCTGCGGGACAGTCAGTGCGGACTGTTCGCCACAGGCAAGGTGCTGCGCCGGTTCCAGGTTCCCTTCACTTATATGACCAACTGCCGTCTCACCGACCCGGAATTTGAGCGGGGCGTGAAGGATTTTCTGGCGGTGTGCAACGTGGTGAAAGTGTTCCGCCATACCCGCATCTTGCAGATCGCTCCCCGGCCCTTCGACTTCTGGTCCACCATGTGCAATGAGGGGGAACTGTTGGAGAAGTTCAACATTCAGCTGTCCCCCATCCCACTGCCGGAGCTGACCGAGGAAGTGAATAAGGCCAAAGAGGAAGCCACGGAAGTGAAGGCTGTCATGGATTACTGCAAGGAGACCATGAACATCGCCATCAAGGAAAACGAGCTGGAAAACGTGGCGGCCTTGAAAGTGGCCATGAAGCGCTTGGCAGCAAAGTATGGCTGCAACGCTGTGGCCATTCAGTGCTGGAACGCTTTGCAGGGGGAGCTGGGGATCATGCCCTGCGCGGCCAACTCCCTGATGAACGAGGAAGGCATCCCGGTGGTGTGCGAGACGGACATTCACGGGGCCATCACCGCCCTGCTGGCGGAAGCCGCCGATTTGAACCGCACTCCTTCCTTCTTCGCTGACTGGACTGTGCGCCACCCTGATAACGAGAACGGGGAGCTTTTGCAGCACTGCGGTCCCTGGCCTTTGTCCTGCGCTAAAGAAAAGCCCACAATCGGGTATCCTTTGGCCTTTGACCATCCCGGCGCTGTGGAAGCGGAAGCTAAACACGGCCCGGTGACTCTGTGCCGGTTCGACGGGGACAACGGAGAATACAGCTTGCTTTTGGGGCGAGCTGAGGGCATCGACGGCCCCTATACCAAGGGTACCTACCTTTGGGTAGAGGTGGAGAACTGGAAGCGCCTGGAAGCCAAGCTGGTGGAGGGACCCTATATCCACCATTGCGTGGGCATTCACAAGGACGTGGTGCCGGTGCTGTATGAAGCCTGCAAATATTTGGGTATCCAGCCCGACCTGTACGACGACAATGAGGAACAGGTGAAAGCCTACCTCCGTGGGGAATGAGGGGGTGTGGATATGACATTGCAGGCAAAGTCCTATGCCCTGCGGCGGCAGGTGCTGGATATGGTCTACCGGGCCAAGACCGGCCATATCGGCGGAGATTTCTCCGTGTGTGATATCCTCAACGTGCTGTACAACCGGGTGATGGATGTAGATCCGGAGAATTTTTCCTCAGAGGACCATGACCATTTCATTTTGAGCAAGGGTCACTCTGTGGAAGCACTGTACAGCGTGCTCTGTGATAAAGGTTTTATCCCGGAAGAGGAGCTTCAGACCTTCTCCCAGTTCGGGACGAAATACATCGGACATCCCAACAACAAGGTGTCAGGCATTGAGATGAACTCCGGCTCCCTGGGCCACGGTCTTTCCGTGGCGGTGGGTATGGCTTTGGCAGGAAAACGCCAAAACAAAAGCTACCGGGTCTATGTGGTCATGGGCGATGGCGAGCTGGCGGAGGGTTCCGTCTGGGAAGGCGCCATGGCCGCCGGTCACTACAAGCTGGATAACCTCTGCGCTGTTGTGGACCGGAACCGGCTGCAAATCTCCGGCGGCACGGAAGAGGTCATGTCCCAGGACAGCCAGGACGACCGCTGGTCTGCTTTCGGTTGGCATACCCTCCACGCCAAAGGCAACGATGTGAAGGACCTGGAACGGGCTTTCCAGGAGGCCAAAGAGTTCCAGGGCAAGCCCACGGTCATCATCGCGGACACGGTGAAAGGCTGCGGTGTGTCCTTCATGGAAAACAAGGCGGAGTGGCACCACAAAGTGCCCACTCCGGAAGAATATAAGGCTGCCAAGCAGGAACTGCTGGAAAAGGAGGCGAGAGCATGAGCAACACCATCCCTAACCGGCAGGTGATCTGCCAGGTACTTATGGAACAGGCCAAAGAGGACAAGAACATCACCGTGCTGTGCAGCGATTCCCGGGGCTCCGCCTCTCTGGCGCCCTTCGCTCAGGCTTACTCGGAGCAGTTCGTGGAGGTGGGCATCGCGGAACAAAATCTGGTTTCCATGGCAGCGGGCATGGCTCCGGGCGGGCTGCGTCCCTTTGCCGCCTCTCCCCGTCCCTTTGCCGCCTCTCCCGCCAGTTTCCTCTCCACCCGCAGCATGGAGCAGGTGAAGGTGGACGTGGCTTATTCCCACACAAACGTGAAATTGATCGGTATCTCCGGCGGCGTCAGTTACGGGGCGCTAGGCATGACCCATCACAGCGCCCAGGACATTGCCACTTTGGGATCTATTCCCGGAATGCGGGTATATCTGCCCAGTGATCGGTATCTCACTCAAGCTCTGATGGAAGTCCTGGTGAAGGACAATGACCCCGCCTATATCCGGGTGGGGCGTAACGCCGTGGAGGACGTGTATGATGGTGTGCCGGAAACCTTCCAGATGGACAAAGCTATCACGGTGAAGGAGGGAAGTGACGTGACCCTCATCGCCTGCGGAGAGATGGTCCATCCCGCGCTGGACGCGGCGACGCTGCTGGCAGAACAGGGTATCTCTGCCCGGGTGCTGGATATGTACTGCGTCAAGCCCCTGGACCGGGATGCGGTAGAAAAGGCCGCCCGAGAGACCCGTGCCATCGTCACTGTGGAGGAACACAGCCTTCTGGGAGGCATGGGCAGCATGGTCAGCCAAGTGGTAGGCGAGATCTGTCCTGTGAAAGTGAAGAATCTGGCCCTGCCCGATGAACCTGCTATTGCCGGGAAATCCTCGGAGGTGTTCCACCACTACGGACTGGACGCCCAGGGGATCGCCCAGGCGGTCCGGGAGGTTTTAGAATGAGCGGCAAAACAGTACTGGCCATCGATCAAAGCACTTCCGGCACCAAGGCGCTGCTGTTTGATGAGCGGGGAGAGCTGCTGGGCCGCCACGACCTGCCCCATGAGCAGAAGATCAACAGCCAGGGCTGGGTCTCTCACGACCCTATGGAGATCTACCGCAACGCCCTCGCCGCGGTGAAGGCTCTTTTGGAGGAGACTGCCGCCGACCCGGCCAGCATTGCGGCTTTGGGGATCAG
>HF972663.1:0-34451 GCA_000432995.1 Clostridium sp. CAG:1013 | reverse complement strand
AGGCCAGCCTGTGGCGGACGCTGTGGTGTGGCAGTGTGCTCGAGCTCAGGGAATTTGCGACCGGATCCAGAACCAGGGGGAGCTGGTGCGGAAAAAAACTGGACTGAACTTGTCCCCCTATTTTCCAGCGGCCAAGTGGGCTTGGCTGCTGGAAAACACCCCGGAACTAGCTGGGAAAAACCTGTGCGCTGGCACCATCGACGCTTGGCTGGTGTACAAGCTCACTGGTGGGAAGGTCTTTGCCACCGACTACTCCAATGCCTCCCGTACCCAGCTGTTTAACCTGACCACCTTGGAGTGGGACGAAGAGCTTTGCAAGTTGTTTGGAGTCCCTGTGGGAATATTGCCCCAGGTGCGTTTCAGTGACGGTGACTTCGGCGAGACCGACCTGGAAGGCTTGCTGTCTCACCCAGTTCCCATTCGGGGTGTGCTGGGGGATTCCCACGGGGCCCTGTTTGGTCAGGGATGCCACAAGCCTGGAATGATCAAGGCCACCTACGGCACTGGTTCCAGCGTGATGATGCACATTGGGGAAAAGCCAGTGTTCAGCCAGCAGGGGGTGGTCACCTCTCTGGCCTGGGGTATGGAGGGCAAGGTGAGTTACGTGCTGGAAGGGAATATCAACTACACCGGCGCGGTGACGAAATGGGTGGTGGAGGACCTGGGGTTGCTCTCCTCCTCCAAAGAGGCGGGGCCTGTGGCCCAGCAGGCGGACCCTTCGGACACCACCTACCTGATTCCCGCCTTTACCGGCTTAGGCGCTCCCTATTGGGACAGCGGCGCCAAAGGCGTGATTTGCGGCATGTCCCGCACCACCGGCCGAGCGGAGATCGTGAAAGCGGCGGAGGAATGCATCGCCTACCAGATCACCGACGTGATCCAGGCCATGGGTCAGGAAGCCGGGGTAGAGATCGACCAGCTCCGAGTGGACGGCGGCCCCACCAAGGACCGGTATCTGATGCAGTTCCAAAGCGACATTTTGGGGATCCCCGTAGCCGTGCCGGAACGGGAGGAGCTTTCCGCCATGGGAGCGGCCTTCTGTGCGGGCATTGCCGCGGGAGTGTATAGTAAAGAGGTCTTCCAGGGGGTGCGGCGTCAAAACTACACCCCTCAAATGGAAGAAGAGACCCGCCAGGCGAAATACGCCGGGTGGAAACAGGCGGTGGCCATGTTGCTGAACCGCCCCAGATCGTAAACAAGGAGGAGTTACACAATGCAAGTGGAACGTTGGGACGTTTTGGAAGTGACCTTGGAAGGCCCCAAGGAGGGCAACCCCTTTGTGGACCAGTGGGTGAAGGGTACCTTCCGTGGAAAGAACGAGACCGTGGAGGCCCAGGGCTTCTACGACGGGGAGGGTGTGTACAAGGTGCGCTTTATGCCCTCCTTTGAGGGAGAGTACACCTATGAAACCACCGGCAGCTTCCCTCAAGCGGAGACTTCCGGCAGCTTTACAGTCACTCCCGCCACAGGGAACAACCATGGCCCGGTGCGGGTGGCAAATGGCCATCACTTTACTTATGAGGACGCTACCCCCTACTATTCCGTGGGTACCACCTGCTATGTGTGGCCTCATCAGCCTGATGAGGTGATTGAAAAGACCTTGAAGGAGCTGGACAAGGGGTATTTCAACAAGATGCGCTTCTGCGTGTTCCCCAAGCATTACATCCACAACTTCAAGGATCCTCAGACTTTCCCCTACGAGGGCACTCCGGTGGACGCGTCCGGTCTGACGGAGGAGAATTTCTCCTACTTTGTAGATTTCTCCGACAATCACTGGGATTTTACCCGGTTTAACCCGGAGCATTTTCGTCGGGTGGAGCGGGCGATCCTCCAGCTGCGGGACCGGGGCATCGAAGCGGACTTGATCGTTATGCACCCCTACGACCGGTGGGGATTCTCCTCCATGACCCGGGAGCAGGATGACCTGTACTGGAACTACTGCATCGCCCGGTTCTCCGCCTATCGGAACCTGTGGTGGAGCCTGGCAAACGAGTACGACCTGCTGAAGGAAAAGACTTTGGAGGATTGGGAGCACTACGCTGACTTGCTGTGCAAGAAAGATCCCTACAACCATCTGCGGTCGGTGCACAACTGCATTGCCTTTTACGACTACACCCGGCCCTGGGTTACCCACTGTTCCATGCAGCGCCAGGACCTGTACCGCCACGTGGAGTACACCGACGAGTACCGCACCCGCTACGGCAAGCCGGTGGTGTGGGACGAGATCGCCTATGAGGGTAACATCGACATGGGCTGGGGAAATATTTCCGGCCAGGAGCTGACCCGTCGGTTCTGGGAAGCCTCTCTCCGAGGCGGATATGCCGGCCACGGGGAAACCTTCGTGGACCCGGAGAACGACATCCTGTGGTGGAGCCACGGGGGAGAGCTTCACGGCGAAAGCCCGGAGCGGATCAAGTTCCTTCACCAGATCCTCTGTGAGACGCCTGGCCTGGGACTCCGCCGGGGAGAAGGCGCCTTCGATGAAGTGGTGGGTGTGCCGGATATGCCCTTTAACCAGGAGGGCGGTTACGAGATCCACTACTACGGATTTGGTCGGCCCAGCTTCCGGGATTTCCGCAAGGAAGGAAACTGGCAAGTGGAAGTGATCGACACCTGGGAGATGACCGTCACTGACATGGGTGTTCACACCGGGAAGTTCCGGGTGGAGCTGCCTGGCAAAGAGTACATGGCCGTGCGGCTGCGGAAGGTGTAACAGCTTCACACCAATAAGAAAAAGCCTCGGAATTCCGGGGCTTTTTTTGCTGCCTGTAAAATGAAATACATGTCCGTTTAAGTCCTTTGCTCAGGGGAGAACTTTTCCACTGAAAAAGAAGTCCTTGTGAAAAATGAGAGGCCTATGAAGATAGCAAGAGGTAAAACTGTCCATTAGAAGTGAGGGACCTGTTTCCCTTGGGGGGTTAAAAAGCAGCTGATAAGGGAGGGCGATCTATAAAAAAGGAACCCTCTCCATTGTCAGGGGAGAGGGCGTCCTCTTAATAAAGAAACAGATGATAGATGGAAAAAGTACGATAAAATAGTTTGAAAGCGTTATTTGTGGATCTTGGCCAGTTCCTGCTCGCCCATTTCTCGTGTGATGTGACCACTGTTGATGCGCATGTAGACCCGCACTTTCCGGCGATCCACTCGGACAAAGAAAAATACCAGAGCCGCTGCCGCGAACCCAATCAGGGGAAACAGATAGGCAACATTCCAAAGGCCTTCCAGAGCTCGCTGAGTCTGGACTCCTACTCCTTGGGCGTTGAGCTGAGCCAGTTCTTCAAAGGAAGCTGCCTCAACTGACTGGAACCCATATGCTCCTAAAATCAGAAGAGACACACTGGAAACCAGAGAATTTACCAGTTTGGTGATGAAATTATAGGAAGCGGAAACGATGCCGCCGACATCCTGACCGGTGCGGTAACGTGCCATCTCAGCCAAGTCGGGAGGAAGCTGAGAACAGGAGAACATGACCATGGTATACCCCAAGGTCTGTACCATGGTAAGGATGTACAGTACCAAAAGGTTCTGCCGGAGCATCTCCGGTCCCAGTAAGCAGATCAAAATGCCACACAAGGCGAAAGTGATACACGCAATACGAGCTACCACGATTTTATCCACTCGTTTGAAGATTATGGGCAGCAGGGGGACCATAATGACAGTGGGAATCACGCCCAGCAGCGCCATGATCACGCTCAGGTTGGCGTCGTCGAAAATGTAATAGGCCACGAACATGGTGTAGCCGGTAGTGTAGAACAGTCCCCACAACAGGGTGCCAAGCAAAAGCAGTGTCAGTTCCGGCATTTTCTTCAGCACTCCCAGCATGGCCCGGAGCGTATATTTTTCCCGAGCCTCAGGGGTAACCTTCATGACGTTGCGTTCTTTTACCACCAGGGAGGGGATCAGTGCAAGGACAATGGCCAGCAGGGAGAACACCGCTGCAGCGCCTCCATATCCCATCGAACCAGTAATCATCATGGTTCCCAAAAATACCACAGGAAGAGCGCCGAAACCCTGGCCCAAACCGTTCCAGGACAGGATAAAATTCCGCTCGTCAAAATTGTCGGTGGTAGAGAGAGGGAGCAGGCTGTAGGCGCCGGTGCAGGTCATGCCGAGATCAAACAGAAAGTAACCCAGGCAATATTGAGCGACCCGCAGCCACATGGGAGCTCCTGTGTTGATGGTGAACAGAACCATTGTACCAATGGGGATGATGAGGAACATCACGCGGAACCAAGGCATGTACCGTCCGGAGAACAGCCATTTGGTAAAGGGGTTTTTTCCAGGCTTGAAACGGTATTTATCCACCAGGAAACCGAAGATCATGTCGTTGACGGCGTCCCAGGCTTTCAGGACCAGCAGAACTGCCGCGGCTATCATGGGGCTGATGCCCACCATCAGAATGTATACGGACAAGAATCCCTGCACGAATTGGTTTAAAGCGGCGGAGCTTCCGTTGCCGAACACCATGGCCAATTTTTCCCGGCCAGGGACGATCCAGCCTTCCTTTCTTGTTTTTTTACTCACGACATCTGCCTCCTTACGCTGTTACGATGACTCGTACACGATCCAGATTTTTAACCTGGGTGTATTTGTCTTTAGGGCTGCGGTTGGACGTAGCCCGCGCGGCTACGAAGTAAATCCCAGGCTGAGAGTAGAGAAATTGGGTTTCCACAACTGCGGAGGATTTCCCCTCGTCCTGGAAAGTGAGTTCTGGACCGGCAACGTAATTGCCATCGCCGTACCAATCCCAGTCGATGCCGGTAAGCTCACCAGCTCCTGAAAGGACTGCGGCTTTCGCGGTGAAGGTTACCGGTTCTCCTGTTTTAACTGTGACCACTTTGCCGCCGGAGATTTCCAAGTCCACCACGGGTTGGATGCCCTTTCGCTCTGAAGCGGTAGCTGGCAGATAGATCTGTCCATCCTCATAGTGGTAAACTGTACTGGGAGCAGGCTCTACTCCTTTTTCTACCCAGGCGGAAACGTCCAGAAGCGCCTGGTACAGTTCGCCCAGATAACTGACGATTCGATTGTTGTTGGCGGTATTTTCGGAGTCCCCATGCATAGCGTTGTCGGTGAACCACACCCGCATGTCCTGGAGGGCTTGGGGGCCTTTGGTTTCCACAGCTTTGTGGAGATACCAATCCGCGCCCCAGGGATAGGCGCACTCATCCAGCATGGATTCCAGAATGATGATCTTTCCGTGAAAATTGCCGTTTTGGGGATAGCCGGAGGCGTTTCTCGCCAACAGTTCCGGGGCAAGGATGGGCCGCTGAGGATAGATGGGCTGGCCGTCTTTGTCTCGGAATTGATCCCACGCCTTGTAATCGGGAGTGGGTACTTGGTGACGGTAGTAGGTCTGCAAAGCAATATAATCGGAGTTATCAAGGATCACTTGATCTCCCGGCTGGACAGCCTGCAAAGCGGTGGTCAGATCCAGAGTGGGAGCCAGTACGGGAACTGCCACATTCCCAATGAGTTTGTCCACCGGTAATTTCATTCCCGCTAGGGCCCCGGATTGGAAGATCAGATACAACCCTTGAAGATAGGCGCCTTCAGGAGGAGTATCTTTCAAACGGAGACAGGGCACACCGGGAAGTTTGTTTTTCTTGATGTAATCTCTCCAGGCTTCGTCAACGCCGGTATGTTGGATTGCAGAAGCGTGTTCCAGTTCCCCAGCGGCGTCTGAATCTTGAGAAAGAACGGCCTCTATCTGGGTGGGAAGTTGGAGCCGGTCACGACAGGCAGAGGAGTTGGGATCAGCTCCAAGATATCCGGGAAGTTTCCAAAAATCGTCAAAATAGCCTGGATCACACTGATACACCGCGTAGAGCAGCAGTGACAGAGCTCCGTCACCGATCTGATCCCAGGCAAACCAAGTTTTGGGTGGGAAGCCCATGTAGGTGACCTCCCGAAGCGCGGCGGTTTCTTCTTCATTGAGACCGGCGTACATATTCCCGCTGCCTCCGGGGTCCAAAGCGTCGACGATCTGCGGGAATTTGTCCCTTAAGATGCGCATGGCGTGCACGCGTGCCATAAACACATTGGGGATGGTTCGAGGGGTACCGATGACGAAGGGAACGGCGCCATCCCATACATCCTGGGTATTTTCAATGCAGCCCAGTGTTTTGTACCCGCCTCCGCTGCCGCCGAACACATAGCCCCAAGGTCTGTGGGGACCGTAGAGCCGCTGAGCTATCTGGCGAGAGTACTGGGCGGTGGCGGCGCTGGAGGTAACAATGATGGTGGGGTCACCCATAGCGCCGGAGGAATCTCCGCCCATATTGGATTCTACATAGTACGCTCCATGGAGGATGGAAAAGCTGATTTTGTCTTCGATCCAGCCATAATTTTGCGCGGCGTTCTCGTCCCCTTGAATAGGGGCCAGATACTGGAAAAATCGATTTTCATACTTCATTTTTTCCGGGAAGTACAGAGCGAACCGCACCTCTGTCCCTTTGAAACCGCCGTGGACATAATAGTGACGAACAGGCTTGTCACGCCATTCCTCCACGTCGGTATAAGGCTTTTCATAAACGGGATCGTGTAAACCGTTATATAGCATAGGCCATCCTCCTCATAGGAATTCGCAGAAAACATACTGCGGTATGTTTTTGAGACGAGTATATGTCTTATTTCATAAAAAGTCAAGGAGGAGTGGAAAGTTTCCTGTTTTCGCTAAACATACTCCAGTATGTTTGTGCAGAATTTCCATCTGTTCAGAAGGCATATTTCTTGGTATGATACCAGATGGAGATGATATCATGATCGTGACAAAAGATGAAATGTCTAACGCCGCCATCGGACTTATCCGTGAGCACGGCTATGAAAATGTAAATATCCCCATGATCTGCCAAAAATGCGGGGTGACAAAAGGATCGTTTTACCATCATTTTCGCAGCAAAGATGATTTGATCACCTACTGGTTGTCTCATAAGATCGATACCACAGTGGAATTTCCCGCTGACCTGGGGCAGTCTCCCAAGGAGCGGTTCCTGAAATTGCTGCATGAGCACGCCTTGGTGATCCAGTCAATAGGATGTGATATTTTTTATCACGCCATGGTGGCGGACATGAACAATCAAGGGACAAACTTGCTGCGCACCGCAGAGAATACCCAGAAGGAGCTGGATTTGCTAAGCGAGGCTATCGAAGCGGGGGAGATCACCGGCGAAAAAAGCGCCCGGGATCTGTTGGGATGTTATATCATGACGGTACTAGGCGCCATTATGGAGTGGAAAATGGCCCAGGGAACCACGGATATCGTAGAAAATCTGGACAACTTGGCACAACTAATTTTTCGGTGAACTGAAATAATGAAGATCCCCATGGGATGCTTTTTGAGCAATCCCATGGGGATCTTTGCAGTTTGAAATAAGATTTCCATCGCACAGGGGGAAAATCGGCTGGGCTACAACTGTTTCCGATAAGCTCCCGGGCTGATATTGACTCGGGATTTGAAGATTCTAGAAAAGTAAAACTCGTTTTGAAAGCCGCAAATTTGTGCGATATCCGCCAAGCACTTATTTGTGGAAATCAAAAGGATCTTTGCCTGTTCCAACCGCATCTCAATCAAGTCGTCGTTTGGGCCACGCCCGAATCTCTTTTTGTACAGCACCGAGAACCGGCTGTTGCTCAGCCCGGCTTTCTGGGCCATCTTTGTCACGTTCCAGGGACTGTCCAGGTGTTCTCTCACATAATTGCGAAGCTCCAATAGGCTTTCCCGGTACTGCTTTGGGTCATCCGTCTGCAATTCCTGGTAGGTTCTCCCCAAGGAAATTAGCATGGCCTCCACAATATTACTGCACTTCTGTTCCCAAAAAGGATAAAGTGCGTTTCTCTCGTGGATCAGTTTGCAGAGATAGGTCCTTAAAATCAGGGGGTTTTGGGTGTGGATCAGCTCGTTGGTGGGAAGGGCGAGAGCGTCTACCAGGTCACCCAACGTGTCTGAGACCACGTGGATCCAATCGTTAATGAAACCAGTTTCCGCGTTTTTAGGAGCAAAATGATGCTCGATAAACGAAGGGGTCTTTATAAAACAATCTCCTGGTTTTGCCAGCTGGATACCTGCCTTGGTCAAAACCATACACTCCGTGGAAAAACACAGGATGACCCAACGCTTGGAATCCCCTGCCTGGTAGACGACATGGTCGATCTCGTGATGGGTGTCTATGTCCAGATGTTCTATACGATGCATCGCAAGGTTCCTTTCTCTGAAAGAAAAAAGCCAATTCTTTTTGGGGGAAATACTCACCCTGGAAAGTACATCTGCCCAAAAGCAAAACAATATCAAGTTACAGTAGATTATAAAGCAATGTTTTTTAGATTTCAACTTGGTGTTGGGAAGATCGTCACACCTGTTAGAGATAAAACAATTGTATAAAAAGGGAACACAATAAGAGATTGTGCTCTGCCATCAGCTTTGCTACCATAACAATGCAGGAACAAGAAAAGAGGTCCACCAAAATCAGACATTTTATAGAGCTATCTCGCAAACGAAAAAGGTAAGAAAATCATATTGGGAGAAGAGAGGGATTAGCGTGCAGCAAACTGGCAAGATGAAAGCCTGGGTGTTGAAAGATTGGGAAAAACTGGAGTACCGTGAGGTCCCTGTGCCGGTTCCCACAGAAGACCAAGTCCTGCTGAAAATCGAATCCGCCTGCCTGTGCAACGGTTCCGATCCAGGAATCTACCATGGACATGAAGCCTATTCACCTCCCCTGGTATTTGGCCACGAGGCCTGCGGCGTAGTTGTGGAAGCAGGGAAAAAGGTAAAGGGTTTTGCCCCGGGAGACAGAGTCTCTTTCTGGTGCAGCTTGGGAGCCTTTGGGGAATATCAAGCGGTGGACCCCACGAAAGTGGCCATGTTCCCCGTTCCCAAAACAGTTTCCATTGAGGAGGCGCCTGTCTTAGAGCTGGTCATCGCTTCCTGCCGGGCCTTGATGCTCAATCCTCCGGGACCACAGCGTAAAAACCTGACGGTCTGCGGTTTGGGTCCCAGCGGTCAAGTGCTGATCCAATACGCCAAGTGTTTGGGATACAGCCATGTGATCGGATGGGATCTGTACGAAAGCCGCCGAGATCTGGCGTTGACTTTGGGCGCGGACCAGGTGTATGACCCGGCAAAGCTCTCCCCGGAGGACTTGGAAAAAATGATCCCGGCGGACGTGAGCGTTGTGATGATGGGCGACGACATTCTGCCCGGAGAGCCCACTGTCACTCAGCTGATGAGGGCCACCAGAAAAGGAGGGCTCATCATCTCCTATGGTCATCCGGAACAGGGCAGAAAGTTTAGCCCCTATGTGTTCCAGTCACGGGATCTGACCATGGTGGGCCCTGTGAACGACTTGGAGATCATTCGTGAAAAAGGAAAATTTGTCTTGGAGCAGGTGGAGCTGGGCAAAATCAAGATCCGGCCGCTGATCACACATGTTCGGAAATTTGAGGAACTGGGGGAGGCTTTTCAGCAGCTGCTCCAGTATCCTGAAAAACAAATCAAAGTCATCTTTAAATGGTAGGAGGAGTCCAACATGAAATTGGGGATTTCTGGACAGGCTTTAGGCGACGTTTGCTCTTTTCGGGAGATTGTAAAACTTGGCAAAACCCTAGGGGTGGAGAACTTTGAGATCTGGCCCTGCAACGCCGGTGTTTCCAACGATTATGGGGAAGCCGACCCAGAGGAGATGAAACAGCTCCTCCGGGAAGAAGGTGTGAAGATCGACTGTGTCACCCTGGGAGCCGCCTTCGACAAAAACTGCTGTCAGACACCGGAGCAGTACAGTGCTCTTTTGACCCACGCGGTGGAATTCGCTTCTGCGGTGGGAGCTGGTCTGGTGAACCATTACTGTTACTGGATCAGTCTGTCCGACCAGCCTGATCTGGCAAAGATGGAGGCCTACTGGGCCAGTTCCTTAAAATTGGCGGAAAAACTGGGAGTTTGTCTGGTGTTGGAGAATGAAGCCCACGACAGTACCCGCACACCGCAAGGGATGCGCAAGATCATGGAACATTTTGAAAACCCCTGCTTCAAAACCAATTATGATGCTGTGAACTATTTCCACGCCAGCTGTGAAGGATTCCCGGAAGCCTATGAGGTGCTTCATCCTTATATTGGTTATGTCCATTTGAAAAACGGGTGCCTGTACCGGGAAGGCGCCGGTCAGCCCAAAGACCATCGGGGTGCTCCCATGTCGGGACTGCACGCGCCTACCCCCATCCAATATACCCCCATTCCCCAGGGCGCTGTGAATATCCCCGGACTGCTTTCCAGATTGGAAGCTGACCAAAGCTACACAGGGACCTGTACGCTGGAACCTCACACCACACCGGAACATGTGGAAGAGTTTTACCGCATTGAAACAGAGTGGCTTCGGAAACTGGGTTATTTCACCAACCACTAAACCACAAACTTAAATAAGGAGAGATTCAACCATGTATGCGGCAGTTGTTGAAAAACCGAATGAATTGGTCATAAAGGAAGTTCCCACCCCCAAGGCAGGACCGAGGCAAGTAGTCATCCAGGCGTTGGCTTGCTCCATTTGCAACGCAACGGATAACCATATCCTGGAAGGCATCTTTGATGGTTATCACAACTATTATCCTCAGATTCTGGGGCACGAAGTGTGCGGAAAAGTAGTGGAAAAGGGCGAAGCTGTCACAGAACTGGAGCTGGGGGACCGGATCGGACTGTACACTCCCAACGGCGCTTTCGCTGAGTATGTGCTGGTTGACCTGGATCACCACGGATACGCCAAGATCCCAGAAGGCATGAGCGACGAGGACGCTTCTATCTGCGAAATGTTCGACGGAGCTTATCGCAGTACCATCGCCTGCGCGGAGCTGACTCCTGGAGAGCGAGTCTTGATCATCGGAGCAGGCCCTCTGGGACTGACCGCCATCGGAGCCGCTACGGCCCACGGTGCCCAGGTTTGCGCGGTGGACCTTTACGCCAATCGCCTTGATATGGCCTTACAAATGGGCGCGAAGCACGTGTACAACCACAGCCAAATGTCAGCGGACGAGATCATTGAAGCGGTTCGCCGGGATGTGGGGGAGATCGACCTGGCGGTGATGTGCATCGCTCTTGACCGTTCTAAAGACCTGGATGCCTTCTACATGGCGGTGGAACTGCTCCGGGAAAACGGCAGGATGACTGGTCTGAACGTTGAAGTTCAGCTGAAATACCACAACCATCGGATGAACCCCTTCCATCTGAACCGTAAGAACATCAAATACCGCCACAATTTGGAGCGACCCGGTACGCTGGAGGATTTCCGGCGAGGATATGCCATGGTGGCGGAAGGGACTATCCCCCTGGGAAAAATGATCACCCACCGCGTCACTTTGGATGAGCTCCCCTGGGCGCTGGATATGTGCCATAACCATTTGGATGAATGCATCAAAATCATTGTCTATCCCAAAACTTCGCTAAAGAAGTAATTACATGACCCGTCACAAATAAAGTTCCCATATTCCAGAAACGCCCCCATGCTTTTTCGTCGTACAGCATGGGGGCGTTTTTAGGTAAAGGAGAAATGTAGTTGCAGTCTATCGGGATGAGCCCTTCGGGGATTCCTTGGTGAAAATAAAGCCAGCACGCTGATATTGAAACATTGACACGGCTCAGATAATAAGGTTATTATAGGCGTAAGGGAAGGAGATCCAAAGTTTCTGTGATTGAGGGGTTCCCTGTTTGAAAAAAGAAAACGGATGGGCTGGGAGAAATCCCGGCCTTTTGCGTTGGCAATGCTCCAGCCATCCCCAGATGGCATCGCTTTCCAGCTAGGTGCGGAAATATGGGCCGAGAGGAGTTCTGGGGGCAGCACGTTGTGTTGATGGGCTGTCTCTTTCATGAGGAGGAATAAAATGAACGTTATCAGTATTGAGAAACTGACCCGGGATTATGGTGGGGGAAAGGGGATCTTTGACCTGTCCTTTCAGGTGAATGAGGGAGAGGTTTTTGGATTTCTTGGTCCTAACGGCGCTGGGAAAACCACCACTATTCGGCATTTGATGGGATTTATTAAGCCAAAATCCGGAAAGTGCGCCATTCAAGGTGTTGACTGTTGGACCGGGAGAAGCGAGATCCAGAGAAATCTTGGCTATATCCCTGGGGAGATCAGCTTTTTCGACGACATGACTGGGACAGATTATTTGAAGTTTGTTTCCGGGTATAGAAAATTGGGAAAAGCAAACCGGACCAAGGAATTGATGGATCGATTCCAGTTGGACGCGAAAGGCAAAATCAAAAAAATGAGTAAGGGAACAAAGCAGAAATTGGGGATCGTTTCCGCGTTTATGCACGACCCTGACATTCTGATTTTAGATGAGCCCACCACTGGTTTGGACCCCTTGATGCAGAATCGCTTTATCGAATTGCTGGCGGAAGAAAAGAAAAAAGGAAAGACCATTTTGTTGTCCAGTCACATCTTTGAAGAGGTTGAGCGTACCTGTGACCGTGTGGGGATCATTCGGGCTGGAAAGCTGGTGACCGTAGACTCTGTGGAGTCACTTCGGAAACGGCACGTGCGCTCTTATCAGGTCACTCTGGCATCAGAGGAACTGGCAAAGGCCTTCGCGGAAGATTTTGGCGGAGACCAGGAAGGGACAAAGGTCACTGTTGCAGCCAAGCAAAGCCTAGAGGACATTTTTATGCATTATTATGGAGGGGTCAAATGATGAATTGGACGCTGTATAAGCGTGAAATGAAGGGCAGTGTCAAACTGCTTGTAATTTTCGCCGCGATCATGACCTTGTATGTTTCCATCATCATCACAATGTACGAACCGGAAATGATGGAGACCCTTGACAGTTTCTACCAGGTGATGCCAGAAATTATGTCGGCCGTAGGAATGCGTGCAGGCGCCACCAGTTTGATCGGATTTATGATCTCGTATCTATACGGTTTTATTCTTTTGGTTTTCCCCATGGTGTTCTGTATTTTACGGGGGAACAGCCTGATTGCGAAGTATGTTGACAGAGGATCTATGACCGTTTTAGTTGCCGCTCCCGTAAAGCGTACCACCATAGCGTTTACCCAGATGTCCGTACTGTTGAGCGGTGTTCTTCTCTTGCTGGTTTATGATACCGCACTGGAACTTATCATCGCCCAAAGCGCTTTTCCCGGAGAACTGGTGTTGTCTGAGCTTCTGTATTTGAATGGCGGACTACTTTGTCTGCATCTATTGATCGGAAGCATTTGTTTTCTTGCTTCCTGCGTGTTTTCAGACACCAAGTACAGCATAGGATTTGGAGCAGGAATTCCTGCGCTGATGTATGTGCTTCAAATGCTGGCAAATGCTGGGGATAACGGGAAGATCGCTCAATATTTTACAGTGTTTACCCTGTTTGATCCGGAAGGGATCGTTGCCGGGGAAACCAGCGCGGTGGTAGGCGTTGTTGTTCTGCTGGCAGGAGCCGTAATGCTGTATACGGCGGGGATCGTGGTTTTTTCAAAAAAAGATCTGCATATATAACGTTGCTTTTAGTCCATAAAAAGGCCGTTGTCTCAGCATAGACGCAGTGAGACAACGGCCTTTGTTTTGTGTGAAAAAAGAGGCCTATATTCTGAGGTGTGGCGTTAAATCCGAAAGATCACCGACTCATAGGGACGCAGGATGTTATCCCCTTGATATCCTCCCTGCCTGTCATAGGAAGAAAGCAGCACTTCTCCTGACTGAGGCAGAAGGGCTTCTGGTATTTTAACTGGTTCGGCGGAAAAATTGTGGAACGAGAGCAATGTCTCATCCTGATAGCTTCGTTTCAGGGCGAACAGTGTTTCCGCAGGAACAGGCAGAATCTCCAGATCCCCTCTGGAAAGGGCGGGTCTTTTCTTGCGGAGATCGATCAAAGTTTTGTAACAGTGGTAAATGGAATGAGGATCTTCTTTTTGGTTCTCAACGTTGATTTTCCGGTGATTGGGATTGATCCCCAACCAGGGCTTTCCCGTTGTAAAACCTGCGTTTTCAGTTCCATCCCACTGCATGGGCGTACGGGCGTTGTCACGGGAGATCATCTGGGCCTGACGTAGAGCTTCGTGAGGAGGGGTTCCTGCCAACAGAAGCTGGTTATATGTGTTTTTCGCGTCAGGGTCATTGTATTGTTCTATGGATGGAAAACACATATTGGTCATGCCGATCTCTTCCCCTTGATATACAAAGGGGGTGCCGGGAAGAAAATGCAACAGCATGGCAAGCATTTTCGCAGAGACTTCCCAATACTCCTGATCGTTTCCGTAAAGGGAAACCTGCCGGGGTTTATCGTGATTGCTGAAAAACCTGGCCCACCAGCCGTGATCTTTTAAAGCGTCATACTCCGCGGCAATATTTTCCTTCCATTTTTTGGGAGACCATGTGTTGATCTCCACCACGGGAGCTACAAACGGGATCGCCATATCAAATTCCTGCCGGTCTGAAACCACATACCGGGAAAGTTCTTCTGCGTCAGGGGCGATAACCTCCCCGACGGTCAGTACATTATACGGAGAGAAGACCCTGCGATTCATCTCCTGAATATACGCGTGAGTGCCCGGCCGTCCGCTGAGAAGGCAAGCGCTGAATGAATATCCATCTGGCTGGGGTGGTTCTGGGGAATCTGGGAAGTCCTGAGGCTTATCCAAGTAGCTGATGGCATCCACCCTGAATCCGTCCACTCCTTTTTTCACCCACCATTCCATCATGGAAAAAATCTCTTCTCGCAGTTTGGGGTTGGCCCAGTTTAAGTCAGGCTGTTTTTTTGAAAAAAGGTGGAAGTAATATTGATCTCGTTCTGGAACGTACTCCCAAGCACTGCCCCCAAATAGGGAGGCCCAGTTGTTGGGCTCTTTCCCGTTTTTCGGATCACGCCAGATATAAAAGTCGCTCCTGGCATTGTCACGGGAGGATTTTGACTCTTTAAACCAGGGGTGTTCATCAGAAGAATGATTTACCACTAAATCCATGATTAGTTTGATGTTTCTCTGGTGACACTCACTGCAAAGCAGTTCCCAGTCCTCCATTGTGCCGAACTCTTCCATGATCTCCTGATAATCTGAAATATCATATCCGTTGTCGGCATTAGGCGAACAATAAACAGGGGAGAGCCAGAGAGCATTTATCCCCAAATCAGACAAATAGTCAAGCCGCTGGATGATTCCAGGGATATCTCCTACGCCATCCCCATTAGAATCTTGGAAACTTCGGGGATACACCTGATAGATCACTAAATCTTTGATCCAATTTTTTGTGGGTTCCATGGAATATGCCTCCTGGCGTCGCTTGAAGCGCCGCAAAACTTTGAAGATAAAGCCATTTCATTATTCGTATTTTATTAAAATGACTTGAGAAAAGCAAGGACGCCAATTCATTTTCAAGGAATGGCCCCAAACTAAATTACAAAATGAAACTGAACTCATCGGACTTCTTTATTCTACCATTGCATTAAAAAGCCGTGAAAATCCTAAAAACCTTAGATTTTCACGGTTTTTTAAAACTATGTTGTAAATGAAAAATATTAGAGTATTTATTTGTTGCCGCTGTCGGTTAAAGTAATTTTAGAAGCCTGATGAGAAATCTGACATTTCTCCAATTTATTTACGGTAGACATGTATAGGAAAACAGCTAAACAAATTGAGAGTAAATCCGCCACAGGCTGTGTCCATGCAAGTCCATCGATTCCGAAAAAAGAGTTTAGAAGAAATAGCGCTGGGATATAAATCAAACCTTGACGGCTTAAATTAATTACCAGTGAGGATATTGCCGCTCCCATCGCTTGTAGTGCGTTAATTAGCACATAGAATACACCAAACAGCGCGCCTGTGCTCAAAAGGATACGAGCAAACTCCACTCCGTAATCAACCGCGGTTTTGTCGGCAAGAAATGCCCCCACGATCTGATTGGTAAACAGATAGCATATCAAGGTTAGGGCGAGTCCCATAATCAGCGATATTTTTATGGAATACCTCATAATACTGTGATAGCGCTTCCATGTCTTTGCTCCAACGCAAAACCCTAAAAGAGGCTGAACACCTTGTCCCAGTCCAATGGATAGCATGCCTGTAATCATGGTCACTTTCATGGCCACACCGATCCCTGCCACAGCCATATCCCCATATATAGCCATTTGGCTGTTCATCACAATCTGGGAAACGCTCATCAGAAGAGATCCTAAAGAAGCAGGTACACCAATGGCCAAAACACTTGTACACACACTATCACGCAGAGTGAAGTCCTTTACACGGACACTGAGGATCGATTGTCCCCGCAGGAAATAAAGAATATAATACCCTGCTCCAACAACATTTCCTAACACAGTTGCTACGGCGGCTCCAAGAATATCCCAGTTCAGCCATAATATCATGATGGGATCCAGCACTATATTCAGGAAGTTGCCTAACAGCATACCTGTCATTGCCTTAGTGGCCTGACCTTCTGCCCTCAGCACATTTGAAAAGCAATTGGAGATCAAAACGAATGGACCGCTTAAAGCTACAATCCCTAAATAAATTCTGGAAAATTCCTTTGTACCTGCGCTTGTGCCAATCATTTGAAGAATGGGTTCCATAAACACCCAGAACAGTACCGATAGCCCGATCCCTAATACGACACAGCTCCACATACAGAACGAGCACACTTTTTTTGCATATTCCATTCGGCCTTCTCCCATGGCCCTGGAAATTACAGAAGTACCTCCAATGCCGAATACTGTTCCCAAAGACATAAAAATCAAAAAGGCCGGTGTGGCTAAGGATACAGCTGCTACTTGCAAGGCATCATGGGTTTGTCCCACAAAAAACGTGTCAGCCAGATTGTATACCAGTACCATCAACATTGCCATGATGGCAGGAACAACATTTTTGATGACCGCTTTTTTCACTGGCATAGTGCTAAAGACTTCCAGTGAACTTTGTTTATCCATATTCATCGATCATCTATTCCCCCTTTTCTCTCGGACATCTGACATTAGTTGGGATCACAGTCGGCAGCGAACGCAGATGCCTTTTTCGCTGGACTCTCGAATGGCATCCAACACGCGGACAGCACGGAGCACACTTTCCGGGTTAACAAAAAGCTCCGCCTTTCCTTCTAGTACGTCCCGATAATTTCTATAAAATTCGCTCCAACTTACTTCCACTTCTGGCAGAGGCAAATTTTTTGTGGTTTCCTCCGGACGGGGGCGCATGGTACGGGTAGACCCTGCAGCGCTTTCCGAAGCATCTACTCCCCAATCGATTTCCTCTACCTTTCCTTGAACCACGTTCCCTTCGCACTCCCAGTTCTGGATATTCAGGGTTCCTTTATTTCCTAAAACATGCCATCGGGGAAGAGGCTGGAAGCATGCGGTATCCACTTCAATTTGAGCGGAGACTCCGTTTTCAAACTTTAGGTGGGCTTTAAAATTGTCATCCACTTGGTAATTGATGTTAAGCATATGGCTGTAAACTTCTACCACAGGACTGTCTACCAGCTGGAGGATCTGATCTACCAAGTGAGCTCCCCAGTCGTACAGCATGCCTCCGCCAAACTCCTTTTGACGGCGCCAGTCGCTGGGAATCCCATTGGCTCCCTGAACACGACTTTCAATGAAAAACGGTTTGCCCACCAAACCATCTGCAATAGCCTTCTTTACGATGCAGTAATCTCGGTCGCGGCGGCGATTTTGGTGAACGGTAAAAAGCCGCCCCGTCTCTTTTGCGACGCGTATAATTTCCTCAAGTTCTTCGGCATTCAGCGTGACCGGCTTTTCGCAGACTACGTTTTTCCCTGCCCTTAGTGCCGCGATCACCAAATCTTTGTGGGTGGAATTGGGCGTGGCTACCAACACATTGTCAAAGCTGTTGTCCTCCAAAAATTCTTCCAAGGAGTGATATCCTGTAAATCCCTGGCGGATTCCCTCTTTGACCCGTTCCTCATCAATATCGTAAACAGCCTTTATCTCCACTTCTGCATTGGCCGGAGGAATGATCTTTTTTACATGCCAGTTAGCCATCCAGCCAAAACCGATAATACCGAAAGTGACCTTCATGAGATACTTCTCTCCTTTCTCACCAACCCAATAGTTTCAAATATTCTCTGGAAAGTCGAGCTGCTTCCATGGCAGGTATTTCATAATGCTCGTCCTGTTCCACAATGACCCATCCTGCTCCAGAATCGACGGACGCATCCAAAATTGGCTCCCAGACTTGCTGCCCAAATCCCACGGGACGGAACTGGAAGTAGCCGCTTTCACTCTCCTCCTCTTCCGTGTCGATGCCGATAAGTTTGTACAGGTTCTGAGGGTTTCCTTCTTTGATAAAATCTTTTAAATGGACAATGGGTGTCCGACCGGTATATTTGCGCACATAAGCAGCCGGATCTTGCCCTGCCACCTTGATCCAGCAGGTGTCAGGCTCCGCTTGTAGCAGCTCCGGAGGGACTTGCCGATAAATATCATCCAGGCCAAAGGAACCATCATCCAGTGTGACAAACTCGAAGTCATGGTTGTGATACAACATGGTCATGCCGTGATCTTTGAGTGCTTGCCCGATATGCTTCATTTCCGAAATAACCTTGTCGTATCCTGGTGTTAGATGGCGGAACTCCTCTGGTAAATAGGGGATCACAATGCAGCGACAACCGATTACACTGTAATCATGGATCACCTTCTCAATGTCCTCCATCATCTCCGCCAAGGGCACATGGGCGCTAACTGGAGTTAGTCCTACTTTCGCCAAAGTATCCCGAATCATTTCCGGGGATAGTCCATAAAGACCGGCCAACTCTACACCTTCATACCCCAATTCTTTTACTTGACGCATCACAGCTTCGAAATCCTGAGGCGTTTCTTCCAGTAGATCCCGGATAGAGTACAGCTGAAGCCCCACAGGCAGTGATTTCATTGTTTTTTCTCCTTTCCGTGAAAGCAGTGTCAATCGTCCAGTGTGCGCTCCTGTCCCGTTGCGGAATATGCAGAGGGGGCCAAAGGCTTCGGCCGCTCACATCGGGTGGTCATTTCGTAGATCTTACCCGTGGTACAGGATTCCTGGATTCCATGAATGATCTCAATAGCATGGTAACCAATATCGGCGTGGCAGCGGGGACGGCGGCCGTTGCGCAAAGCGTAGCACATATCTGCTAACCCAACGCCGCGGCTGGAATCGTAAAATCCGTGCAGCAGAGGAAGTTCTACAGTCTGGGACATGGTAAACTCGTTAAGCTGCTGCACATCATCGTCCGCTTCTCCTCCAAAGCCTGCCTGAGACTTGGGCTGCATGCCGGGAAGAAGGAATTGAATCTCAGGGGCTGCGCCGGGACGGGTGACACTGATTCGATCATTGAACATATTGGGATCGCCCAGTTTCATCACACCGTCTGTGCCTGTTACTACAAAGTTCTGACTCATAGAGGAGTCGGAAGAGATATGGAAGGTTCCCAGAACACCATTTTCAAACTCCAGCGCTGCAAGCAGTGTGGTAGGAGTGTTCACCTCAAACTTCTCTCCATACCGGGGATGTTTTGGGTTGGTAAAAATCCGCTGGGGATTGATATTTCCCCCAAAACCGGTTACCCGCTTTACAGAGCCAAACAGGTTAATCATTTCATGAATGTAATAGCCTCCCAGATCAAAGGGAAATCCGCCGCCATAGTGGAGAGGGAAGAAGAAGTGCTTAGGTTTGGTGTCAAAAAAGGGAGATTCCGGCTGATAGCGCATAGTCACCTGCGCGTGGACTGTAACAGGTTTGCCGATGAGCCCATCGTCTAGATATTTTCGAGCGGACTGTTCCCATGCTCCCAAGAACGTATCTGGCGCCGTAGTGTACAGAACCTGGTTTTCTCTCATCAAATCCATCAGCATGGAGGCTTCTTCGAACGTGGGTGCCATCATTTTCTCACAGTAAACATGCTTGCCATGCTTCATTGCCTGGGAGGAAATTTCCACATGTGATTCCGGATATGTCAAGTTCACGATGACCTCGATTTCCGGATCGTTCATCATTTCCTCAACCGTCATTTTTTTCATCCCGTAGTGATCCGCCATCCACTGGGCGCGGGAATCGATTTGATCCGCTACCCCCACCACATCGATGATCTCGAATTTATTGACCATGTTCTCCATGTACGTTGCCTTGCAGATTCCGCCGCAGCCAATTACGCCAACTTTTACTTTTTTCATAAATAAATCCTCTCCTGTTGTGTGTTATGATCCAGGACGGCCCCGGCGCTGTCACACCGGGGCCTTTTTTCCGGATCGGTTAATTTTTCTTGATTCTTTCGTTATTGATCGAAAAGCCGCTGAAGCATTTCGTGATGTCGGCGGACTTCCTCCACCTCGTTGGGCAGGTTTTCAAATCCCATATCCTGCTGGTGACGCTGTCCCTCGTATTCCGAGTTGATGTATCCGTCGTAGCCGCCTTGCTTCAAAAATTTAATAGGATTCTCGTAATCAATGGACTTGTCCTCATAATGGCCGGGCTGTCCCTCGATTTCTGTCATCTCATAGAATTTTCCGTGAATGCTTACGATATAGGGCAAAATTTCCAGCAGATCCTCCGGCCTTGCTGTGGCTTCCCGAGCGGTAAGGCCTGTGAGAGTGAAGGGGCTGATATTGACATTGGGATACTTTTCGTGAAGCAGCTTGACCAAATCCTCCCGGGGCATCTGATAGTTCTGCAGGATAAAGTCGATGGCTTCAGGGTCGGAGTGCCGCTTTTCGTACTCAATGGATACTCGGGAAGGAGTGTGCATGAAAATTCCGAAATCCGGGACCAACCCTACATGCTTCGAGCCTGTCCGATCTGCCAGTTTCATGATCTGCTCGGCCATGTCATAATCCATCTTGACGCCGTCGTCGACTTTGAAGTCGGAGCGTTTCACAATAGGCAGGGGAGGATGGATCTCTTTGCCGATGCGGACATTGTATTTTTCAGCAGTGGGCAAAGCCATCTCAATCACATCAATGGGCACCATGCACAGGCAGCGGACATTTTCAAAACCCATGCGCGCCGCAATCTGAATATCATATTTCAGTCGTTCCGCGGCCTCCTTGTGGTTCATCACATGATTCCGGAACTGATGTACATCCAGGTACACGTCCATAGTGACCGCCTTTAAATCGTAGCGGGCCATTTCGTTGTTCCAATCGAAGATGAATTGATCACTGGGGAAGGGATAGTGAGGGATCGTCGATTCACTGATGATCTCGATACCGTCGGCATGAAGATTCTCCCTGACCTCTCGCAGCATATCCTTCCAGGTCATCTGCTTAAAAAATTGTGTTTGCTGATAGCTATAAAGTGAAACGCCTCTTTTGATTGCCATAATGAAATCCTCCTTTTCACTCGATTACTTTTTCAATTCCAAATCATAGTAACAGATGGCAAAGGTTTTGCCCGCTCCCATGCCTTTTCCAGGCTCGGGGGGATGCTTTACCCACTCTTCATCCCAATCCATATATCCATATTGGGCCAAAATGGATTGCTGCAGGCCGACCTTATGTACCCCGGGAGCAAGTCCACCCTCCTTTTCAACATATACATAGGCTTCATCATCGTAATCCCAATGTTCCCATACGGCTGTCTTGATCTCTTCAAAGGTGCGAGGCGGTTTTCCGTTTATTTCAAACTTTTGCAGCTCCCTAGGATAAACCATCTCGTCTACCTCAAGATAATACCCGTTGTGCAGAGAAAGAAAGCATCCTCTGTAATCTGCAATTCGCACAGCAAATTTGAATCCGGTGATTTCGCCGTTCTGATATACATTTTCCAAGCTGTCTGAACGAATCATAAATTGGTCAAACATAATTGAATCCTCCTTTGGATAACTAAAAAGATTGTATTTGGGCAGAAAGAAGACAATAATTTCCTCCTTTCGTTATGATGAGATCCTATAATAAAAGCCAGAACTTACTCTATGTGTTATCCTTTCACAGCTCCTATCGTAATGCCCTTTACAAAATACTTTTGGAAAAACGGATAGGCTATCATTACTGGTATCACTCCAATCACAGCAATCGCCATACGAACAGCGCTGGTGGGCACTTTGGAAATCATGTCTCCTGTCTGTGTACCGAAGCTGTTAGTGGAAAGGAACTGCGCGTCAGTTAAAATGCGGTTGAGCACATTTTGTAAACTAAACAACCGGCTGTCCGTCAAATAGTACAAGCCGTTCATCCAGTCGTTCCAGTAGGAAATCCCCGTAAGAAGCCCAATCGTTGCGATGATTGGGACCGCCAGAGGAATAACCACTTGGAAAAACGCCCGAAATTCTCCCGCCCCATCCACATAGGCGGATTCCCGCACCTCATCCGGAGTATTTGAGGAAAAATACGCTTTCATGATCATTACATTGAACCCATTCATCAGTAGCGAGGGTACGATCAAGGCGAAAATGGTGTTCTTGATTCCCAAGCCCTGCGTGTACATTAAATAGGTGGGAACCAGGCCGCCGTTGAACAGCATGGTAAAGAACACTGCGAACGATAAAATATTGCGTATGGGGTAATCCTTTCGGGAAAGGACATAAGCCAAACTTGTGGTTATCATCAAACTAGCGGTAGTCCCTACTGCCGTACTAAAAATAGAAATTAAAAACGAGCGGGCCAGCATTTCAAATTGTGTTCCCAAGTAAGCATAGGCGTTTAGACTGAACTGAGCGGGAATAAAGTTGTATCCATTGGCGAGCAACGCTTTTTCGTCTGTAAAAGAGGAAACGATCAGCAAGATAAATGGCAGCAGGCACGCCAAAAACAGCAGCAACATGACACAATTCAAGGGGACCTGAGCCTTTTTCAATTTTCCTTTCATGGTTGCATCCCTTTCTTTTCGGACGCCCGCTTAGAACAGGGCGCTTTCCTTGTCGATCTTTCGCACCAGCAGATTGGAAATAAGGACCAGTGCGAAGCCCACCACAGATTGATAAAAGCCTGCGGCTGAAGACATTCCAATATCTCCCAACTGCATCAGTCCGCGATAGACATACGTATCAATGACATTTGTAGCTGGATACAGAGCTCCCTTGTCCATGGGTACTTGATAGAACAAACCAAAATCCGAGAAAAAGATTCTTCCGATTGCCATTAACACCATCATAATAATGGTTGGTTTCAAGATGGGAAGAGTAATACTTTTGATTTGCTGCCATTTGTTAGCTCCATCCAAAAGTGCCGCCTCATACAGATCCGGAGGGATGCTGATAACAGAAGCAAAATAGATAGTGCTAAACAGCCCAAATCCTTTCCAGATATTTACAATATTTAAAATCCAAGGCCAGTACCCAGGATCGGTATACCACGCTTTGGGTGACTGACCCAATAGCGGGAGAAGCCATTTGTTTAAGAAACCAGTATCCGTGCTTAAAAATGCAAATACGATATACGCTACAACCACCATGGAAATAAGGTTCGGCAGGAGAAAAACAACCTGATACGTGCGCTGGAGAAATTTCTTTTTTACTTCGCTCAATGCGATGGCTACGGAAACTGCAACAAGGTTATTCAAAATGATGAACCCTGTATTGTATAAAATCGTGTTACGCGTAATGATAAATGCATCGGGCGTCTTAAAAAGGTATTCAAAATTTTCCAGTCCACACCAGGGACTATTAAAGATTCCCAGTGAAAAGTCGTAGTCTTTGAACGCAATGAATAGACCGAAAATGGGGATGTAATTATTGATTATTAAGTACAGCAATCCCGGCGCCGCCAAGAGAGTTAACGGGAGGTATTTGCTGAGAAATTTTCCTGATTTCATTTTCATCATTAAGTACCCCTACCCCTTAAGGACCCTTCTGCCGGGCCGAGGTAATTGTTCCCTCGGCCGGCATCAGGATCAAAATCATTTTGGTTTTGCAAGATACGACAATTTAATGTTTCAGCCCTCACCGTTTACGGCGACCCACTCATCCAAAGCTGTTTGTTTTGCATCGATAATCTTATCTATTCCAGCAGATTTTAAAGCATTGATGAATTCAGGCAAAACAGTTTCAGGATCCACCTGGCCGCTCTGAAGGCTTGCATCATACTGATTGATAGTATTTGTTACAGCAGCGTACTCGGTGCTGACAGAGGAAGTGTCGAACGAAAAACCAGTAGCTTTGGACACCACAGCGGTCTCATTAAATTCTTTCAGCTGGTCATACAAGTCAGCGTCATTTCCGTTCCAAATGTAAGAGATAAACTGATTTCCAAACAGCCAGCCCATATTCAGGTTATATCCCGTGGTTTCTGCTGTGACCCCCTCAGGATAATCGATAATATTCTCCTGTCCTTCCACCTTCACATAGTGCTCCCCTTCGATTCCCCAAGAGAACAAGTCAACGACTTCTTTGTCAGAGTACATTAGATTTAAGAACTTCATGGCAGCCACACCTTCTGTGCTGTAAGAAGGAATGCCCCACATAAAATTAGTGACAGACTGGGTATTGGTGGTCTGGTTGCGAAGCTGGCAGTTATACAGCTCATATCCTGTACTGCGCTGCTCTTGATCAATGACACCCGGTTTACCGGCAGTACTGTAGGAAAACACACGTCCGGATTTCACCAATTCCTGGGCGCTTGTGTTTCCAATGTCAGGATAGATGTATCCTGCGGTAAACCAATTGCGAGCAACTTGGCAGGTTTCTGCATAAAAATCGCTCTGATAAAGGTCAGTCACTTCCAGTACTTGGCTATCCAGCAGCACGCCAATGTTATCGTTCAGGTTATCGTAATGGTCAGAGGCCATCACATTGTACATTGCGGCGCCGTTGCTTACACCATAGGGATACATATCAGGCTCGTTTTCCTTGATGATTTGCAGGATCGGTTCAATATCCTCAAATGACTGTACGTCTTTCTCGGTGATTCCGTACTTATCAGCAATATCCTTGCGCATGAAGAAATTCATGGACTGGGCCTCATCACTGAGTTTAGGAATGGCGTATACCTTTCCATCCACACGTGTTGCGTGGAGATACGATTCCCCCACAGCTTCTATAACGCCTTGGCCGTACTCTTCTAACAATTCGTCCAGCGCCATCAGCTTTCCTTCAGGAGCTTGGGAAGAATATGTAAGCAGGTTGCCAAAGTTGCCAGTCACAAACAGGTCTAACTTTTCATTAGAAGTTAGCATCAGATTAATCTGCTGACCATAACTTCCCATGCTCAGTGCTTCAATATCTACTTTTACATTGATTTTGTCCGCAATGTTTTCGTTGATAGCGTCCTCCACTTTTTGCATGTCCGCGGGTGCGCTGGAAAATGTGAGAAATAGCATCTTGATTTCTGCGGGCTTCTCATTGGTTTCTTCCGTTGGTGTCTCGGAATTCTCATTGCCAGATACTTCATTGGACTGAGTTGAACCAGAACTATCTGTTGAAGATATCTGAGAGTTGTCCTGACACCCTACCATTCCCAAGGTCAATGCCAAGGCTACTAACAGGCACAAAATTTTTTTCATATCTTTTCCCTCCTAAATAGTTGTTATCATGTTTTGTATAACCGGTAAACAGATTGTTTATTTTCTAACTCTATCGCCTCCTCCTTTTGTTACTCCGAGGTGCCCTTCCTATCTAATTAATTTAGATTAATGTAGAAGGACTGTGTTATCTTGTTTTCAGTATATTGCGTAATTCTGCGGTTATCAAGCTCAGAATTTGTAGATTATTCACAAAATAGTAAAAATTTTTTCATATTATGAAAGGAATTTCATTCATAGTTAATCTTAACAATGAACACTTGTGGATATACAACAAAGTGACTATTTATGCTTGCTTTAAACGATACTTTATGGTAAACTGATACATAATTACAAATAACCTGGGAAAAATAATCCTTTGCGTAGAATTTTTGTTTTTGCTTGTTTGATTTATTGAGGGAGGGGAATTTCGTGCAGAACATTGTCCGAAAATTGGTATATATCTGTAACAATGCTGAAACAAGCAACACATATCGCCAAATTGCTGATATCTTAATTCCCAACTTGTTTCAAGCGGCTAATATGAACATTCAAGATCTGGCGGATCTTTGTAGTTGTTCAACCGCTACTTTTAGCCGTTTTTGCAGAAGCATTGGCTATAAGAACTTTCATGACTTTTCAACCAGTTTAAATGACACTCTTTCTGAATATCGGTACAAAGGTGGAAGCTCCCCTGTTTCCGGCCAAGTAAACATCTTAGAAAACTTTCTGGAAATTTTCAGTGACCGAGTAAGTCAACTTAAAACCTCTTTGAATGCTGAGGTAATGGATGCTGTTACCCAAGATATTTATCAATCTTCTCGCATCTGCTTTTTCTCTACTTTTGAAGGTAGCATTTCCGCTTTTCAGCAAGATCTGATTATCACTGGAAAACCGGCAAATCTTTATATTGCCTCTAGTCAGCAACTGGAGGCGGCCAAAAGTTTGGATAAAGATTCAATGATCCTTTTAGTGGATTGTAAAATAAATAGTGCAACTACACTTGAAGCGTTTAAGCTGGGCAAAACACAGGGAGCCAAGACAGCTGCTATTATTTCCAGTCTCACTCCATCTAAAACCATATATCACTATGCCGACCATATTTTGAGCTTTGAAGGCACCAATTCGGAGATGGATCTGCATTTATTTGATATCTATGTGCACCTATTAAAGCTGGACTATTGCACAAAATATTTGGATGCGATTAACGCTTAACACGTTCTGAATGTTTTTTTGTTTTTCTTAAAATACTGCTTGAAATACTAGCAAAAGAAAATCCCCCTTATGTAGTTAGGATATCAACTACATAAGGGGGATTTTCTTCGCTAGTAAGGAAAGAAATATTCATTTAGAGCCAACCTAAAATTGACAAAAAGTCAGCGCATACTGGTTCAGATATATTCGTACTATTTTGTTGTTTTAAAGAGCCACAGTCTTGTCCAACGATTTAACTGCAGCCACCAGACTCGATAATCTTTAAGATTCTGATAGGAAGAAGGCCAAGATACAAATATTATCGCCTTTAGTTATCCAGTATTACGGTTATGGCTTTATTATTACATATCAGAAAAAACGGAGTTCTTATTTTAAGACAAAGTTCGTTATTGGTGGCCTTCCAAAATCAAAATCCAATCGCAGCCCTTTCCACTGCTGGGAGGAACAAGCGTGGTTTTGCCTTGCGCAGGTAAAACAGAAAACAGTGTCTCTGTCCCTGTACGAGGATCGAACCAAAATGCGCGGACACAATTTGCTCTGGAAATCTTTGAAAGATCCACGGTAACGGGAAGCCCCAAAGGCAAGTAAACGTAGCCGTAGCCGTCCCCAACCGCGGCTACCATATGGGCCATCCCTTCATAATTGCCACAAAGTAGGGAGGGGTCATAGTGGAGCGAAAAATAGTCTCTGGAGTACCGCAGTTCTTTTACATACCGCATCTGAGTGGCTCCCGGATGAGATAAGGCCTCTTTCCAAGTGTTGGGACAATAAGATGTAAGCTGGCGATTCATACTCCAGACGGCGTGATTTCCATAGGTATGACCGCATGCTCCTGCCAGTACATCCCAGTACGCGTTTTGCCGTACATCTGCGTCATTCCAGAAATAGGCCAATTCCGCGTTGAAACAAGCGGGATGATCCTCATACCTGGCTTCAGAATCCATAAATGGTTTCTCAGTTTTTGACGCCATTTCTCTCATGATTTCATCGCTGCGGTAACACTGGCTCACCCCGTGGCCAGTTTGAGCGGTGTGAAAATCGATATATGCAGCATCGCATACATAATCAGTGGATGCATGGTCCCCCATGGGATGAAACGTGATCAGGTGGTTCTGATCATTGGCGCGGATTCCGCGGGCCATAGCATCCATAATTTTTCGATGATGTTCCTCGATGGGACGATCACCACCTAACATCCAAATGATATTAGGGCTGTTGGCGTAACGCTGTGCAAGCCATTTTCCATAGGATTCTGCATTTTCCGGAGTGAAGATCTCAGGTCCGACTCCCCAGCATTTATTGAATTTATCTCCCCAAGTGGGAAGCAAAGTGATGAACAAACCATATTGTTCAGCTTGCCTTACAATGTAATCCACATGTTCCCAATAGGAATATTCTTCTTCTGTATCTGGCTTTTCTGGATCCGGCATTCCCTCGGTAAAATGCAAAGGCAGTCTCCCGTAATAGTTAGGGACAGTAACTCCTTCCTGTTCTGCTAATGCTACAGTTTGGATAGCGGTGAAACCCTGACGGGAACGGACACTTAAATAGTGGTCAACTTCCTCGCGACTCAATTTGTGAAGCATTTCCCATGCAGTATCTCCTAAATAGAAGAACGGTTTGCCGTCTTCCCAAGAAAGATATCTTCCTTTTACCGTCAATTTTTTCATAGTTGTCCTCTCCAAATTTTCTAGTATGTTACGGGTTTTCTATTAAGAAAGAGATTCAGTGATTGTTTCCCACAATGATGTCTCCCATTTGGTCAAGGGGGTGTCTGAGAGACAGTAAAACCGACGAGTGTGGGGGTCAATCGGCAGTTTTATCACAGATTGGATCCCTTCGTTTTGCAGGGTTTAGTAGCGGATTACATAGCAGCTTTGTCTTTCGGACAACATTTCTACAGGGAGTCGGTATGATTTGTCACTCTCTTCTGGGTTGAATAGGAAGAGAAGATTTTTACCGTTTTCCAAGCATTGTGTCATCACCACTGGTCTTTCTTTCTGCAAATATGCGGTTTTGAAATGGCTGTGTCTTTTGAGACTTTAAACGTCAGGGAGATTTTCATTCCTATCCAATTTTCTTATGGGAAAATACAGATAGCCCTTTCCTGTGGCCGGATCGGTATATTCCTGAACGGCTCCGGCCAGAGGAATCCCCTCTTTCTTCATTTGGCCGATGGTTTTTCCAAACGCTTCGCTATGGTTTTCCACCACTAGATACTCATAGCCTGGGATGATCCACTTTGTCCATCCGTCGGGAGCTTCTGCTTGGTCAACGCACTCCACTCCCGCCAGATACAAGCCTTTGCGAAAGCCATCCTCCCACGGCTGAAAGGAGCGGGAACTATCAGACATCGCACCCCAGATCCCCACAAGATTTCTATTTGTGTCTTTCTTTGCCAGATGTGCGATTTCATTGAAATGACCATTGGCGTCCTGCCACAATTTCTGGATGAATCCGTCACCGTCTGATGTGGAGCCTTCTTTGCCAATGACAATAAATTCTTCTTTTATCATCGTAACCATCTGATACAGCCTCCCATGGGGGATTTTCGGTTGGTTCATTATAACACACATGCAGGAATCATCCACACTCATGTTACTTGAAAAGCCAGAGAATGTTTGCGGGAATTCCCCAAAACAATAGGACCACTGTATGGACACCTGTCATCTCCTTTGGAAGGCTGCGCTGTTACTTTTTCCTCTTTGGCGGCATACCTCTTCTTTTTTTGATCCACCGGGAGTAGTTGGGGCTTCTATTGGGCCAATTCCAAAATGCTGTCTCTAAGATTACAAACCATCCCACATCAAACCACATTACCCCTTTTGCAAAATTGCCGCCAATTTCAGGGTATGGTCCCAAAAGATAAAGCAGAAAACAGATAGCTAGAACCAAGGAATGAATGACCACAATTACGAAATATAGGAGCAACATGACTCTGGGAATTTCTTTTCGATATTTGGTGTAGAGCAACCACTCCCTGAAGGTCATGTCCTTTTTTCGTTTTTTCCAGGCACTATTATTGAGCTGATACATAATAATACCGGAATTTTCTTGCCGAATACACCAAAACGACAAAATCCAGCATATCATAATAAGAGCAACTTGTCTCTGTAGATTCAAAATTGTCTCACCTCTGCGGTGGATTTTTTTCAATATATCATATCCTTGTGTAAAAGAAAACCCTCCAAGGAAACCTTGGAGAGGGCTTGGTGCGCCCGACTGGATTCGAACCAGCGGCCTACAGAGTCGGAGTTATCAGGCCGTCAAAGAAGAAACCCAGGTTTTATACGGGTTTCAGGTACATCCCACAAATTCAGCGCCCAAATACAAAAAACGTGGAAGCCCTTGGTACACCTGGGCTCCCACGGTTTTTCCGGTTTTTGGAAAATAGTAGTCAAACAGTAGTCAGAGAGCGGGCAGAAGGAAAAAATCAATGTAGAACCTTATTTGGTCAGTGGTTCACCTGACACGACACCACACCAGCAATATCCGGTTGTGTCTGAAAGATCCTCCTTGATGCACTCCCGCATTAAAGCATCCAGCATCGCTTGAGGACTGGTATCACACCGCTAATGTAATCAGAGTCCGGAAAGCCTTTCAAATATAGGCCTGTTCGGGCTTTATGTGTGTCCAAGGTAACTTCATACTTATTGTAAACTGCAAGAATTTAAGAATATAATCGGCTAAGTGTGTAATTCAAAGCAAATCAATGGGTTCCCTCCACCACCTGAATATTCCGGCGCTCCAGTTCCTCCCAAAGGGTAGCAATGGTAGGGCATAGCTGGTGATCCGGTTGCTCTGTGCGGGCACAGATACCCACATGGACCACGTTCACTTCTAGGGAGACCAGGCGGTCCAGCTTTTCCCTCATCCCTACATCCTCCAGAGGAGAAGTACCACAGCCGTTGCAGTGAAAAAATGCACATAGCTGTGCCTCCTCCTCCCGATAGCGGGAGAATCCTCGAGAACGTTCATTCCAAGCGGACAAGCAGGCAGCTCCGGTACAGACTTGGCAGGCTTTCAGACAGGTCAAAATGGCGATTCTTTTCATTGGTTCACTCCTTCAAGTAGCCAGGCTGGTAGAAAATGCGTAAAAATCCCCCACTGTCCTGGGAAACCTGAGCTTCCACCTCATAGACCTCTCGGATGAACGTGGGAGTCAGTAGTTGCTGGGGCGGCCCGCTTCCCACTACATGGCCCTCCTTTAGGGCAACCAGCGTATCGCAGTACAGGGCAGCAATGTTTAGGTCGTGGACCGCTGTGATCACGGTGCGTCCCAGCCCCCTCACCAAGTCCATCATTTCCAGTTGATATTTGATGTCCAGATGATTGGTGGGCTCATCCAGGATGAGGCAAGGTGTCTGCTGTGCCAGGGCTCTAGCTAAAATTACCCGTTGCTGTTCCCCTCCGGAAAGGGAGGAGAAACTTCGCTTTTCAAAGCCTGCCATACCTACTTTGGCAAGGCTCTCTGCCACAATACGGTAGTCTTGGGCATTGTCCCGCTCCATGGAACGCTTATGTGGACTGCGCCCCATCAGCACCACGTCTTCCACCATGAAATCAAAATTATAGTAGTTGTGTTGAGCCACGACAGCGATCTTTTGGGCTGACTGGCGGATAGTATGCTCTTGAAGGGGTCGTCCATCCAGAAAGACGGCGCCCTTTGTGGGTTTTAGTACCCGATAGATACAACGGAGCAAAGTGGACTTCCCACTGCCATTGGGGCCAATGATGCCCACCATCCGGTTGGAGGGGGCTTCCAGATCTACGCCGTTTAGGATCCGCGAACCGCCCAATACTGCCTCTAGCTTTTTTACAGTGATCTCCATCAGCCGCCTCCAAATCCATAGCGCCTGCGCGCCATTAGGTAGATAAACACCGGCGCTCCCAGTATAGAGGTGAGGATGCCGATGGGGATCTCGTTGCCGGGGAGGATGGTGCGGCAAAGGACGTCTGCCCACACCAGGAACAGTGCCCCAGCCAGAGCGGAAACGGGGATCATTTTGCGGTGGTCTGTCCCTAAAAGGAGGCGCACCACATGGGGGATCACCAGCCCTACAAACCCAATGACTCCGGCCGAGTACACGGCAAAGCCCACCATCAGCGAACTGATGACTAAATACAGGATCCGAAATCCGTGAAGGTCTGTTCCCAGAGTGATGGCGGCGTCATCCCCTAGAAGCATCAAGTTTAGGGTGCGGGACTGGGTGAGGAAAAATACAGTTCCTCCCAAGGCCACCAACAGCATGACCCCATTATTGGACCAGTTGGCGGCAGACAGACTGCCCATGGTCCAGCGCATCACTTCTGTGGCGGCGTGGTCGGCGTTGCGGAGGTAGACCAGAAAGCTGGAAAACGCCCCGCATACGGCAGAAAGCGCCGATCCGGCCAAAAGCAGTTTCACCGAGTTTGCCCGGCCTCCTACATTGGCCAGGGCAATGACCGCGAAGGAGACTCCCAGCGCTCCCAGGAAAGCAGCAACGCCCACATAGTTGCCTCCAAGAGCAGAGCCGACCCCCAGCAGTACCGCCAAAGTGACGCCCAGGTTTGCCCCGGAGGAGATCCCCAGGATATAGGGGTCTGCCAGGGGATTTTTTACAACGGCCTGCATGGCCACGCCGCACAGGGAAAGACAGGTGCCCACTGCCGCAGCTAGAACAAGCCGTGGCAGCCGGATATACCAGACCACATCGTGGAGGGCGGTGCCGGCAGCCCACTCTTCTGGGATGGGCTGGCCCAGGATCAGGTGAGCCAGCTCCCAGCGGATCACTGTATACACGTCACCTACCTGCAACGAAGTTGTGCCAAAGGTGACGGCAGCAAGCAGCGAAAGAGGCAGAGCCAAAAGCAGCAGGAGGAGAGCGGCAGAGAAGGCTGTCCTGCCTTGGAACAATCCTGGGGTGGAAGAGTTCTGCTTACTAAATGGATTCTTCATGGCTTTGTCAGGATAGCTCCAACTCAGGGTACATGCCGTTGGCGATGGTCTTGATGCCATCCATGGTGCGGGGCCCAGCGGCATATACATCACCCAGCATCACCAGATAGAGCCTGTCGTTTTGAATGGCAGACAGGCTGGCCAGGGAGGGATCGTCCCGGAGGACTGCCAGCTGTTCTTCCATCACCGTTTCCGGGTCATCCCCGGAGTAGGCCATGTAAACGACGAAGATCACGTCGG
Organism: Clostridium sp. CAG:1013; assembly: GCA_000432995.1. Taxonomy (GTDB): domain Bacteria; phylum Bacillota; class Clostridia; order Oscillospirales; family Acutalibacteraceae; genus Acutalibacter. Next base: position 1,677 of record HF972663.1, on the reverse strand, counting down.
GGTCATAGCCTACCAGTTCTTCCTTGCCCATTTCGTTGCCCTCCGGTTTCACCAAGGTGCCTCCCAGCTGGACCACCATGTCTCCAGCCAGAGAGTTGGCGGCGTAATTGCTGATGCTACCGCCCAGGGGTTCCAATACAGCCACGCTTACGGGATCCTGGCCCTGTGCCGCTGACAAGGTATTTTCCACGCTGGCCTTCATTTCGTCCACCAGCGCCTGGGCTTTGTCCTCTACATCAAAGATCTTTCCCAGGTTCAGAATATCCGTGTATTCGTTCTCCAGAGTACGGGGATGACCGCCGGCTCTGGTGTTGGAGTTGATGTAAGTCGCCACATCTTTTTGGTTCCAGGAAGTCACGTCTCCCAGCTGCTTTTCGCTGAACAGTGAACCCCAAGAAAGGATCATGTCAGGCTCCAAAAGCGTGACAGTTTCCTTGTCAGGCGCGAAAACGTCCTCCTGATAGTTCATTTTCTCAAAGCCTTCCTTCCATTGGTCCTTGACCTCGTTGTCCAGACCATAGGAGGCGATCACATGATCTTCCAAGCCAAGGGCGATCATGATCTCGATAGAGCCCTGGTATACGGCAACCACCTTTTCGGGGGCTTTTTCGTAAGTGTATTCCACTTCGTTGCCGGCGTAGTCATAGTTGGTGATAGTGACAGGATAATGGCTGTCCTTATCATCGGCCTGGTTGGATCCTGTGGCGGCGGCTTCGCTGCTCTGGACCTGACTTTCCGGTTGGCTGGCGGGAGAGTTGCTGCAGCCTGCGGTGGAGAAGAGCAGCAAGAAAGCCAATAGAGGAGCGATCAGACATTGTTTCCGTTTCATAGAAAATCCCTCATTTCTTTGACTTTTCGAACCAAGAAACCACCGCAAAAAAGAAGCGGGCCTTTCCCAGTCCCAAACGAAAGGACAAGGAAAAAGCCCGCACAAAAACAAAGCACATCCAAAACACGGTGTACATCAGTTTTACCGCGCAAACGTTTCGTCCGTCCGCTGCACGGGCTCTGCCCCAAGGCAAACGGTGGTTCTTCCATCGGCCCGGGCAGTATTCAAACAGCAAGGCAGGTCTTCCGGCTCTGGCATCCACGCTTGAGATCCTTACCTTCCCATGCTGTACGCACAGTGGCATCGATGAACCTCAAACTCCTCCATTACGGCGGCGGTCCCGCGCAGGTTTCTCACCTGCTTCCCTATTCTCCCGGCCAGCGAAACGCCCCGGGCACCTTGTGTCGCTTTGTTGTTCCTTAAGATATCACACTTTTCTGCCTTTGACAAGTATCCTGAAAATTCTATTTTATTCCGATGGTGGTTCCTCAATATATTAGCTATTTTGCGAGCGATTACTCTTTGTTTTACGGTAAGGTACAAGTAGTTATAACTGAGAAACTAGTAAAGCATTCTACTACTACCTATTGTTCTAATATAAAAACAAAAACCCTCCAAGGAAAACCTTGGAGGGCTTGGTGCGCCCGACTGGATTCGAACCAGTGTTCTCGCCTGCCGGATCGGTCAGAGTTAAACGGTCTCCACCGGAGACCCACTCCCTACAGTGTGGTCGTTATTAGGACGTCAAAGAAGAAACCCAGGTTTTATGCGGGTTTCAGGTATATCCCACAAATTCAGCGCCCATTTGCGAAAACCGTGGAAGTCCTTGGTACACCTGGACTCCCACG
>HF972662.1:49488-57162 GCA_000432995.1 Clostridium sp. CAG:1013 | reverse complement strand
CGCCCAGCGGCTGGGCATCCTGCCGGGGGACATGCTTTTGACCATCAACGGCAAAGAGATCATAGACGTGCTGGACTACCGCTTTTTGGAGACGGAGCGGGAGCTGCGGTTGGGACTTTCCCGGGAGGGGAAGCCCTATGAAGTGGAGCTGGTGAAGCCCCAGTACGCGGAGATCGGCCTGGAATTCGAGACCTATCTCATGGACAAGCAGCGCTCCTGTCGGAACAAGTGCATTTTCTGCTTTATCGACCAGCTGCCTCCCGGCATGCGGGAGACCCTGTACTTTAAAGACGACGACGACCGGCTCTCCTTCCTGTTCGGGAATTACATCACCCTGACCAACATTGATGACCGAGAGGTGGACCGGATCCTCTCCATGCACATCAGCCCCATCAATGTGTCCATCCACACCATGGACCCGGAACTGCGGTGTAAGATGATGCATAACCGGTTCGCGGGGGAGTCTCTCCGCCATCTGTACCGGCTGGCGGAAGGAGGCGTGAAGCTCAACTGCCAGATCGTCCTGTGCCCCGGGGTCAACGACGGCCCGGCACTGGAATATTCCCTGGAAAAGCTCTGGTCCCTGGGTGAGGGGCTGCTGAGCGTGGCCTGTGTGCCCGTGGGCCTGACCCGCTACCGAGAGGGGCTTTACCCCCTGGTGCCTTACAACCGGCAGACGGCCGGAGAGGTGCTGGATATCCTGGAACGGTGGGGGGAACGCTGGAAGAAAGAGCGGGGTATCCGCACGGTGTACGGCTCCGATGAGCTGTATCTGATGGCGGAGCGGCCCATTACGCCTTTAGAGTTCTACGAGGATTTCCCCCAGATCGAGAACGGAGTGGGAATGCTGCGGAACCTCCAGGATGAGTTCGACTGGGCGCTGGAGGATCTGGAATTGCCGGATGTCCCCCGAAAAGTGACCATCCCCACGGGGGAAGGATGCTATCAGTTCCTGAACCAGCTCCTTGACGGATTGCGGGAGAAATGTCATAATTACAGTATAGAATTGCTGCCGGTGCACAACGACTTTTTCGGCGGCACGGTGAACGTCACCGGACTGCTCACCGGGCAGGACGTGCTGAAAAACCTAAAAGGCCGTGACCTGGGCGACCAGGTGCTGCTCTCCTCCAATATGCTCCGGGCGGGTGAAGATGTGTTCCTGGACGACATGACCGTGGAAGAGCTTTCCCAGGCCTTGGGCGTCCCGGTAGTCCGGGTGGGCAATACGGGAGAGGCGCTGGTCTGCGCCATTGCCGGCCTGCCGGAACCAGCTTCCCCGGGACACAACCCCTATGAGGCCTCCTGGGAGCACCGGTAAAAGAGCGAATGAGAAAACAAGGCTGTGTCCCCTGGGGGACCGGTCTTTGGACCATGGACCGAAAGAAAGGAACGAATTATGGGAAAACCGATCATCGCCATTGTGGGCCGGCCTAATGTGGGCAAGTCCACGCTGTTCAATAAGATCGTGGGGCGCAGGCTCTCCATTGTGGAGGACACTCCCGGCGTCACCCGTGACCGGATCTTCGGGGACGGGGAATGGTGCGGCCGGAAGTTCTCCCTGGTGGACACCGGCGGTATCGAGCCTGCCAGCAAGGACGTGATCCTGACCCAGATGCGGGAGCAGGCCCAGATCGCCATCGATTCCGCCAGCGCCATCATCTTTGTCACGGACATCCGCACCGGCGTCACTGCCACCGACGCCGACGTGGCCAATATTCTTTTGAAAAGCGGCGTGCCTGTGGTGCTCTGCGTCAACAAGTGCGACCAGGTGGGCGCGCCTCCTCCGGAGTTTTACGAGTTTTACAACCTGGGTCTGGGCGACCCGGTGATGGTCTCCTCCGTTCACGGACACGGCACCGGCGACCTGCTGGACCGGGTCTGCGAAGTGCTGCCTGAGGACCAGGAAGAGGAAGAAGAGGGCGAAGTCATCAAGGTTGCCGTTATCGGCAAGCCCAACGTGGGCAAGTCCTCCCTGGTGAATAAAGTCAGCGGTGAGAACCGCTGCATCGTCTCCGACATCGCCGGCACTACCCGGGACGCGGTGGACACCACCATTCAGAATGAGCACGGCACCTTTACCTTTATCGACACAGCCGGTCTGCGCCGGAAAAGCAAGGTGGAGGACGCCATCGAGCATTACAGCAACCTGCGGGCGGAAATGGCCGTGGAGCGTGCCGACGTGTGCCTGATCCTCATCGATGCCCAGGTGGGTTTTACCGAGCAGGACTCCAAAGTGGCGGGCATTGCTCACGAGGCGGGGAAGGGCTGCATCATCTGCGTGAACAAGTGGGACGCCATCGAGAAGGACGGCAAAACCATGCAGGAGATGCGGGAAAAGCTGGAGAAGGATTTCTCCTTCATGTCCTATGCCCCCATCCTGTTCATCTCCGCCAAGACCGGCCAGCGGCTGGATAAAATGTTTGAGCTGATCAAGCAGGTGGCCTCTTCCAACGCCATGCGGGTGACCACCGGTACCCTCAACGACATTCTTGCGCAGGCTACGGCTCGGGTACAGCCCCCCACTGATAAAGGAAAGCGGCTGAAGATCTATTACATGACCCAGGCTTCCACCAAGCCCCCTACGTTTATCTGTTTCTGCAACGATCACGAATTGTTCCACTTCTCCTACCAGCGCTATCTGGAGAACCGTATCCGGGAGACCTTCGGTCTGGAGGGCACCCCAGTGCGGATGATCATCCGGGAGCGGGGGGACAAAGATTGATGAAACTAACAGGAAAGGCGGTTTGACACATGGGGTTTGAGGTATTGACATTGGTGCTGGCAGCTCTGGCGGGTTATCTGCTGGGGAGCGTCAACAGCTCCATCATTTTTACCTGGCTCTTCAAAAACAAGGAGGATATCCGCCAATATGGCAGCGGCAACGCAGGGATGACCAACGTACTGCGGACCGTGGGAAAAAGAGCAGCTGCTCTCACCTTTGTGGGTGATTTTCTCAAATGCGTGGCTGCGGTGCTGTTGTCCCAAGCATTGGTGGCGTTGATCGCCGGCAATGCCGGACTGGAGCCCGATGAGCTGTACGGCGTAGCCCGGTACGTGGCAGGTATGGCCTGCGTGCTGGGACACATTTTCCCTGCCTATTATGGCCTGCGGGGCGGTAAAGGCGTGGTCACTTCCGCGGCCATGATCGCTCTGACAGACTGGCGGGTGTTTCTGCTGGTGCTGCTCACCTTCGCGGTGGTGTTTGCCTGGAAGAAGATCGTCTCCCTGGCTTCCATCTGCTGCGCGGTGCTGTATCCCGTGTACACCTTCCTATTCCTGTTCCTTGTGGAGTTTTCCGGCAGCCCCCTGCAAAATCACGGGGATAAAAGCCTGGCATATCTTCTCTTCGCCACGGTTTCCTCCCTGTTCGTGGGGCTGACCGTGATCCTGAAGCACAGCGCCAATATTGGTCGTCTGCGCCGTGGAGAGGAAAAGCCCATCACCCTGAAAAAAAGCAAATGAGCCTGGACTGTACCTTTAAGACGCCTGAAGGAAACTTCAACTACCGTGTGGCTGCGGTCATCCGAAAAGGCGATAAGCTGCTGGCCATGCGGGAAGAGGAGATCAGCAACTGGTACTTGCCCGGCGGACGCGTAAAGCTTCATGAACCTTTGGAAGACGCCCTTCGCCGGGAGGTGAGGGAGGAGCTTGCCCTGCCTGCCAGGATCTTCCGCCCCCTGTGGCTGGTTGAAAACTTCTACCGCATGGATACCCGTGAGGCCAAGGATGTGTCTTACCATGAGCTGTGCCTGTATTTCCTGGTGGAGATCCCGGAATACGGGCTTCCTGAAGGAGAAGAGTTTTCTCTGGCGGATTCCGATGGAGACTTCCACCAATACCGGTGGTTTTCCAAGGAGGACCTGCAAAGGGAATTGCTTTACCCCTCCTTTTTGAGGAACGAGTGGCCGCACCTGCCGGAGAGCCTGGAGCTGCGTACCATTTGGGATTAAGGATAAAACGCCGCTGGTTGCTGGAAAAGGGCGGTTTATGTTTCCTTAAAATAGGGTCCTGGCTTTTCCCGTAAGGTTTTGTCAAAACGGGCCGCATGGCTTCCCTGATATTGACTTTTGGGCTGGTATGTATTATTATTATCTTCAGTCTAATACTAGTTCTGTAAACCAAAGGCTTGCAGGTGAGCTTGTTTTTAAGGCCGTTAGGAAGTGTGAATTTGGATAAATATGTGATCAAGGGCGGCAGCCGCCTTACCGGCGAAGTGAATATCAGCGGAGCCAAAAACGCGGCGGTAGCGATCATTCCCGCTGTTATTTTGGCGGATTCCCCCTGCCGTCTGGAGAATCTTCCCGATATTTCCGATGTAAAGACCTTGACCTATATCCTGGAGGACATGGGTGCCAAGGTGGATTATGTGGACCGCCACACCGTGGAGATCGATCCCCGGCCTGTGGAGACCGACACTGTTTCCGCGGACATTGCCCGTCGCATCCGCGCGTCCTATTATTTTCTGGGGGCTCTTTTGGGCCGCTGCCGCAAGGCTGTGGTCCCCATGCCCGGCGGGTGCAATTTCGGCATCCGACCCATCGACCAGCATCTGAAGGGTTTTGCCGCTCTGGGCTGTGAGTACAGCCTGGACAACGGCATGATCGCCGTCTCCGCTCCGGATGATCTCCACGGCGCCAGCATTTATCTGGACGTGGTCACCGTGGGCGCCACCATGAACATCATGCTGGCAGCGGTGAAGGCAAGAGGCCTTACCGTGATCGAGAACGCCGCCAGAGAACCCCATATCGTGGACCTGGCAAACTTTTTGAACACCATGGGCGCTGATATCCGGGGCGCTGGTACGGACACCATCAAGATCCACGGGGTCCAGAAGCTCCGGGGCGCGACCTATTCCATTATTCCCGACCAGATCGAGGCAGGCACCTATATGGTAGCAGCTGCCGCCACTCACGGAGACGTGACTGTGAAGAACGTCACCCCCAAGCACTTGGAGTCCATCTCCGCCAAGCTGGTGGAAATGGGTGTCACCGTGGAAGAAGGGGACGACACCGTGCGGGTGGTCTGTGAACGGCCTCTGCGCAAGTGCAACGTGAAAACCATGCCCCATCCTGGATTCCCCACCGACATGCAGCCCCAGATCACCACGCTGCTGTCCATTGCCCGGGGTACCAGCATGGTCAACGAGAGCGTTTGGGAAAGCAACCGCTTCAAATATGTGGACGAGCTGCGGCGCATGGGCGCCCAGATCACCGTGGACGGCAAGGTGGCCATCGTGGAAGGTGTGGACCATCTGAAAGGTGCTCCTGTGCGGGCTCTGGACCTGCGTGCAGGCGCCGCCATGGTCATTGCTGGTCTGGTGGCAGAAGGCACCACCGTGCTGGAGGATATCCAGTATATTGAGCGGGGCTACGAAAACATCGTGGAAAAGCTGGTGGAACTGGGAGCGGATATCTACCGCAGCCAGGAGCCTGACCAGGCCATGGACAAGATCGGCTGATAAAAAAGAACTGTTGGGGCTGCGGCAACCATTGCGGCAGCTCTTTTGTTTTGCGGAAAGGGAAGAAAGTGCATGGCTAGACTTTGCCCGCTGTTCTCCGGCAGCACCGGGAACAGCTATTACATAGGCTCCCGCAGCGCCGGTGTGCTGCTGGATGCCGGACGCAGCGCCCGCCAGCTGGAGCAGGCTTTGAAGCGCTGTGAAGTGGATCCCCTTGCTATTCAGGGGATCCTGATCACCCACGAGCACAGCGACCACATTTCCGGGGTACGAGTGCTGGCTAAGAAGTACAAGCTGCCAGTGTTCGCCTCTCAAGGGACGTTGATGGCTATGGAGTCCTCCTTGGGAGAAGTGGAACGGTGGGTGCTGGAGGGTCGGCTGGAGCTGGCGGGGATGGAAATCACTCCCTTTGCCACACCTCATGACAGCGCCCAATCTCTGGGGTTCCGCATCACCACGGCGGACCATCGGGAATTCGCCCTGGCCACAGACCTGGGAGAAGTGACTCCCTGTGTGCGGGAGCATCTGCTGGGGGCGGAGTTCGTGGTGGTGGAGTCCAACCACGACAAAGAAATGCTTCGGTGCGGGCCCTACCCTTACTATTTGAAGCGGCGGATCCTGTCCGAAAGAGGGCATCTCTCCAACGAGGATTGTGCCGCCTTCCTGCCGGAGCTTGTCCGGGCCGGGACCAAGCGGATCCTGCTGGCCCATTTGAGCCGGGAAAATAATACCCCCACCTTGGCGGGGGAAACGGCACTTGCAGCGTTGACGGCAGCGGGCTGCCGCCCAGGGACGGATTTCCGCCTGGAAGTGGCCGCGCCGGATAACCCGGAGGGAAAGACCATCATTTTTTAAGGAGTGGGACCATGCTGAACGTAAAGCTGATCTGCGTGGGAAAGTTGAAGGAAGCCTATTGGCGGGACGCGGTGGCAGAGTACGAAAAGCGGCTGCGCCCCCTATGTAAGTGGGAGTTGATCGAGCTGCCGGAAGCACGGCTGCCCTCGGAACCCTCCCAGGCGGAGATCGACGCCGCTCTGGAGAAGGAAGGGGAGCAGATCCTCCGTCACGCCGCTGGGAAGATCATTCCCCTGTGTATCGAAGGAAAGCAGGTAGACTCTCCCGGGCTGGCTAAGCGTCTGGCGGGGGCTATGCAGTCCCCGGGTGCGGTGAGCTTTGTCATCGGCAGTTCCTACGGGCTGTCCCCGGCGGTGAAAGCGGCGGGGGAGGGGCTTTCCATGTCTCCTATGACGTTTCCCCATCAGTTGGCCCGGGTGATGCTCTGTGAGCAGATCTACCGGGGTTTCCAGATCCTGGGCAATACCAAGTACCACAAATAAAATGGGCCTCCGGTTTTCCGGAAGCCCATTTTTTGTTTGCGTTGATTGTTTACAGGTCCAGTTTCATGTCGCCGTCCTTGACCCAGCCCAGTTTTCGCAGTCCCAGGTTGATGACCCAGGAAAGCACCGCCGGCAGCACGAAGCACAACAGCACCAGTCCAATCCAGTCCATAGGGGTGATAGCAGCCTTCAGGCCGTTGGCTACGTCGTTTACCCAGCCATCCACCACGCCGATCTGTCCCACCAGGCCGCAGGTGCCCATGCCGCTGGATACCGGCGCGCCGTTCATCTCAAAACGGAACAGGCAGGTGGCCAAAGGTCCGGTGATGGCCGAAGCCAGAGTGGGAGCGATCCAGATCCGGGGATTCTTGACGATGTTAGACACTTGCAGCATGGAGGTGCCCAAGCCTTGAGCTACCAGGCCGCCCCACCGGTTCTCCCGGAAGCTGATAACAGCGAACCCCACCATTTGGGCGCAGCAGCCTGCAACAGCGGCGCCTCCCGCCAGACCGGTGAGCCCCAGAACGGAGCAGATGGCCGCGCTGCTGATAGGCAGGGTAAGTGCCACGCCTACCAGTACGGAGACGAAAATCCCCATGAGGAAGGGCTGGAGATCGGTGGCCCACATGATGAGCTGTCCCACCGCGGCAGCAGCGCTTCCAATGGGCGGCGCCAGCACGTAAGCCAGCAGCGATCCGGAAAGGATGGTCACCAGCGGCGTGACCAGGATATCAATGGGGGTCTTTTTGCTCACCAGCTTGCCCAGCTCTGCGGCGATGATAGCCAGCACCAGCACTGCAAGTGGGCCGCCTTCACCGCCCAGAGTGTTGGCGGCGCTGCCCACCGCCGCCAGGGAGAATAATACCAGAGGCGGAGCTT
>HF972662.1:48126-49413 GCA_000432995.1 Clostridium sp. CAG:1013 | reverse complement strand
AAGTCGCCGATCTCCGTGAGCAGGGGCACGTTCAGCTGAGTGCCGATGGTGGAGATGATAGTCCCGATGAGCAGAGACGCGAACAGGCCTTGAGCCATGGCGCTCATGGCGTCCACAAAATAGCGGCTTAAGTAGGTTTTGACGGTTTCCCAAGCCGTCCCTTTTTCAGGGGCGGCAGTTTGCTTGCTTTCTTCCAAAAACGATTCTTCCCTTCTATGAAAGGAGGGAACGGAGAAAAACCGCGGGAGCGGATCTTCGCCGTTCCTTCTCCGTGGTTTTTCCGCCTTTCCCGCGGCCCGGCACAGGCCAGATAATGCGGGATCTATATTGGCTATGTTGCCTGGGGAGGATGTCCGTTTTCTGCCGGGTGATCGCCGGCCGGAGGTTTTCCGGCACTGCTGGTCGTCTCCCTGGCCTTACTGGCGGTACGCCCTGCCCGGGCCGTTTTGGGTTTGGAAACTATCATAGCATATTTTCCTCGGGAAGAAAAGAGGCGGATCGTTTATCCTGAGTCCCATTGAGGAAAAATAAAAAGGACTCAGAGCAAATGCCCGGAGTCCTTTTCAAAATCAATGGGGTGTTTCTCAGATCACGCCCTGAGCCAGCATAGCGTCGGCAACCTTCTGGAAACCAGCGATGTTGGCGCCCATGACGTAGTTCTTGGGATGGCCATACTTCTCGGCAGCCTCGTCGGCGCTCTTGAAGATGTTCTCCATGATGCCCTTCAGCTTGGCGTCCACTTCCTCGAAGCTCCAAGAGAGACGCTCGCTGTTCTGGGTCATTTCCAGAGCGGAGGTGGCTACGCCGCCAGCGTTGGCAGCCTTGCCGGGAGCAAACAGCACGCCGGCCTCCTGGAGGATCTTGGTGGCCTCGATGGTGGTGGGCATGTTGGCGCCTTCAGCAACGGCCAGAACACCGTTGGCAACCAGAGCCTTGGCGTCGTCTTCCAGCAGCTCGTTCTGAGTGGCGCAGGGCAGAGCGATGTCGCACTTGACGCTCCACACGCCGCGGCCCTCGTGGTACTCGGAGTTGGGACGATAGTTCTTGTACTCGGTCAGGCGGGCACGCTTGACTTCCTTGATCTCCTTGATAGCGGCCAGATCGATGCCCTCGGGATCGTACACCCAGCCGGTGGAGTCGGACATGGTAACAACCTTGGCGCCCAGCTCCTGAGCCTTCTGGCAAGCGTAGATAGCCACGTTGCCAGCGCCGGAGATAACCACGGTCTTGCCCTTGATGTCGATGCCGTTCTTCTTCAGCATGGCGTTGGTGAAGTACAGCAGGCCG
>HF972662.1:43907-48091 GCA_000432995.1 Clostridium sp. CAG:1013 | reverse complement strand
GTACGGGCCAGGGAGCCGCCGTAGGTCAGACCCTTGCCGGTGAGCACGCCCTCAAAGGCGTTGCGGATGCGCTTGTACTGGCCGAACATGTAGCCGATCTCACGGGCGCCGGTGCCGATATCGCCAGCAGGCACGTCGGTGTCGGGGCCGATGTGACGGAAGAGCTCGGTCATGAAGCTCTGGCAGAAAGCCATGATCTCACGGTCAGACTTGCCCTTGGGATCGAAGTCGGAACCGCCCTTGCCGCCGCCGATGGGCAGGCCGGTGAGGCTGTTCTTGAAGATCTGCTCGAAGCCCAGGAACTTGATGATGCCCAGGTTCACAGAAGGATGGAGCCGCAGGCCGCCCTTGTAGGGGCCGATGGCGGAGTTGAATTGTACGCGGTAGCCGCGGTTCACCTGGACCTTGCCGTTGTCGTCCACCCAGGGCACACGGAACATGATCTGGCGCTCAGGCTCGGTGATGCGCTCCAGAATGCCGGCGGCCTCGTACTGGGGGTTAGCCTGGATAACAGGCTCCAAAGAGGTGAGAACCTCGGTAGCGGCCTGGATAAATTCAGGCTCGTTGGGATTTTTCTTTTTCAGCAGTTCCAGCTGTTCGCTTACGTAAGACATGGCAATTTCCCTCCATACTGCAAGTTTGATTTTAGAATCCTGCAAAATCATAGAGTTATCTTACCATAACATGGTGGATTTTACAAGAAAAAATTTGTAAAATTCTTTTTGCCATGTTTTTTCAAGACCGTAAACTCCCGAGGAAACGGAAAATCTTTCGGGAAAAGATTGACATCTAGGCGTATTTTTACTAAAATTGAAGCGTATGAGACTGTATGCCGCAAAGGAACCGTTTTTTCCCTTGGAAAAAGCGGAAATATTTCATGCTTCTGGAGGTCTTGCCATCATGCAAAAGAAAGAACTGCTCTACGAGGGAAAAGCTAAGAAAGTCTATTCTACCGAGGACCCCGAGGTCTATATCGTCTCCTATAAGGATGACGCCACCGCCTTCAACGGCCTGAAAAAGGGCACCATCGTGGGCAAGGGCGTTGTGAACAACGAGATGTCCAACTTCATGTTCCGCAAGCTGGAGGAGCAGGGCATCCCCACCCATTATATCGAAGAACTCAACGAGCGGGAGACCGCTGTGAAGAAAGTGACCATCGTGCCCCTGGAGGTCATCGTGCGCAACGTGGCCGCCGGCAGCCTTTCCAAGCGTCTGGGCCTGCCTGAGGGCACCGCTCTCAAGACCCCCGTGCTGGAGTTCAGCTACAAGAACGACGAGCTGGGCGATCCCATGGTGAACGATTACCACATCCTGGCTATGGACCTGGCCACTCGGGAAGAGCTGGATACCATCGCTTCCATGAGCTTTAAGATCAACCAGATGATGGTGGAATTTTTCAAGGGCGTCAACGTGGACCTGATCGACTTCAAGCTGGAGTTCGGCAAGACCTCTGACGGCACCATCATCCTGGCCGACGAGATCTCCCCCGACACCTGCCGCTTCTGGGACAGCGATACCCATGAGAAGCTGGACAAGGATCGTTTCCGCCGTGATATGGGCGGTGTGGAAGAGGCCTATGAGGAAATGATGCGCCGCTTAGGGCTCCGCAAGTAACAGCGATACGACAGGGTCCCGCGGGGAGGGCCAAGGTCCCATCCCCCGGGGCTCTCTTGCGTTTTTATTGGGAAATCATTAAGAGAAGAAAGGTTTGGTCTGGAACATGGCGAGAGATGTGTACGAATCCCCCCTGTCCGCCCGTTACGCGGACAAGGAAATGAAATACCTGTTTTCCCCGGACATGAAGTTCCGCACCTGGCGGAAATTGTGGATCGCTTTGGCGGAAGCGGAGATGGAGCTGGGTCTGCCCGTCACCCAGGAGCAGATCGACGAGCTGAAATCCCACGCCGATGACGTGAACTATGAAGTGGCCCAGGAGCGGGAGAAGATCGTCCGCCACGACGTGATGAGCCACGTCTACGCCTATGGCCAGCAGTGCCCCAAGGCTGCGGGCATTATCCATTTGGGCGCTACCTCCTGCTACGTGGGAGACAATACGGACATCATCGTGATGACCGAGGCCCTGAAGCTGATCCGCAACAAAATCGTGGGAGTCATCCGTGTGCTGTCTCATTTTGCTGACGAGTACAAGGAGCTGCCCACCCTGGCGTTCACCCACTTCCAGCCTGCCCAGCCCACCACCGTGGGTAAGCGGGCCACCCTGTGGATCCAGGATCTGCTGATGGACCTGGAGGATGTGGAGTACCAGCTGAGCAAGGCGAAGCTGTTGGGCTCCAAGGGCACCACCGGCACCCAGGCCAGCTTCCTGGAGCTGTTCGAGGGCGACCATGAGAAGTGCCGTGAGCTGGACCGGAAGATTGCCCAGAAGATGGGCTACAAGGAGTGCTTCCCTGTTTCCGGCCAGACCTATTCCCGGAAGCTGGACAGCCAGATGCTGAACATCCTGTCCGGCATCGCCCAGAGCGCAGCCAAGTTCTCCAACGATATCCGGCTGCTGCAGCACCTGAAGGAAGTGGAAGAGCCCTTCGAGAAGGGCCAGATCGGTTCCTCCGCCATGGCTTACAAGCGCAACCCCATGCGCAGCGAGCGCATCGCTTCCTTGGCCCGGTACGTCATTGCCGACGCGGTGAACCCCGCCATGACCATGGCTGCTCAGTGGTTCGAGCGTACCCTGGACGACTCCGCTAACAAGCGCATCAGCGTGCCGGAGGCTTTCCTGGCGGTGGACGGCATTTTGAACCTGTACAACAACGTGGCTGATGGTCTGGTGGTGTACCCCAAGGTGATCCGCCAGCACATGCTCCGGGAGCTGCCCTTCATGGCCACGGAGAACATCATGATGGATGCCGTGAAGCGGGGCGGCAACCGCCAGGAGCTCCACGAGCGGATCCGGGTCCACTCCATGGAGGCGGCCCGTGTGGTGAAGGAGCAGGGCGGAGAGAACGACCTGCTTTCCCGCATCGCCGGGGATCCCATTTTCGGGGTGACCCTGGAAGAGCTCCACGACATTGTGAAGCCGGAAAAATACGTGGGCCGGGCTCCTGTGCAGACCGCTCAGTTCCTGGAAGAAGTGGTTGGCCCCGTGCTGGAGAAATACAAGTTTGTGGCGGAGGAAAAAGCGGAAATTACCGTGTAACCGCCGCATAGGAATAGGGGGGAAGCCCCCAGAACCCAATGATAATTGAGAAAGGCTTGAAGTGTTATGGTTAAAGCGATCGTAGGCGCCTGCTGGGGCGACGAGGGCAAGGGTAAGATCACTGACGTGCTGGCGGAGAATTCCGACATCGTAGTGCGGTTCCAAGGCGGCAGCAACGCCGGTCACACCATCATCAACGAGTACGGCAAGTTCGCGCTGCATCAGCTGCCTTCCGGCGTGTTCCGGCAGAACATCATCAACGTCATCGGCAACGGCGTTGCTCTTTCCGTGGAGAACTTCATCAACGAGCTGAACTCTGTGGTGGAGCGGGGCGTGCCCAAGCCCCAGCTGCTGGTCTCCGACCGGTGCCAGGTGGTCATGCCTTACCACAAGGAGCTGGACGGCATGGAAGAAGCCCGTTTGGCTGCCAAGTCCTTTGGTTCCACCAAGTCTGGCATCGCGCCCTTCTATTCTGACAAGTACGCCAAGATCGGCTTCCAGGTCAGCGACCTGTTTGACGACAAGGATTCCATCATGGAGCGGATCGACCACGTGCTGGGTCTGAAGAACGTGCTGTACACCGAGTTGTATCATCAGAAGCCCCTGGACCGTGAAGAGGTCTACGCCAAACTGATGGAGTACAAGGAAGCTCTGGCTCCCTATGTGGCGGACACCACCACCCTGCTCCACAACGCTGTGAAGGAAGGCAAGACCGTCCTGCTGGAAGGCCAGCTGGGCTCCTTGAAGGATCCTGACCTGGGCATCTATCCCATGGTTACTTCCTCTTCTCCCTTGGCTGGTTACGGCGCAGTGGGCGCTGGCGGCATTCCTCCCTATGCCATCCAGGAGATCGTTACCGTTGTGAAGGCTTACTCCAGCGCTGTTGGCGCCGGTGAGTTCGTCAGCGAGATCTTCGGCGATGAGGCTGAGGAACTGCGGCGCCGCGGCGGCGACGGCGGCGAGTACGGCGCTACCACCGGTCGTCCCCGGAGAATGGGTTGGCTGGACCTGGTAGCCGCTCGTTACGGCT
>HF972662.1:21836-43871 GCA_000432995.1 Clostridium sp. CAG:1013 | reverse complement strand
GCAGTGGCCTTCACTGTGCTGGACGCCCTGGGCTATCTGGATGAGATCCCCGTGTGCGTTGGCTATGAGCTCAACGGCAAGCGGATCGACAATTTCCCGCCCACCTCTCAGCTGAAGCACTGCAAGCCCATTCTGGAAGTGCTGCCCGGCTGGAAGTGCGACATTGGCGGCATCAAGAAGTACGAGGACCTGCCTGAGAATGCCCGGAAGTATGTGGAGTTCGCGGAGAAGCACATCGGTGTGCCCATCACCATGGTCTCCAACGGCCCCGCCCGGGACGACATCATTTATCGCTAAAGGCGGTCTCGCCTGCCTTAGGGAAAGACGTATAATTTCCCCCTCAGGTTCTTATGCTAGAACAAGAGCTGTGAGGACACAAAGGCAAAGAAAGGAGTGAACCTGCGATGTGTGGTATTGTGGGATATATCGGTGAGGAGCAAGCAGCTCCCATCCTGTTGAACGGCCTGCAAAAGCTGGAGTATCGTGGATACGATTCCGCCGGTGTGGCCGTGTACAACGACACCGGCATGCACGTGGTCAAGTCCAAGGGCCGTTTGAGCGTTTTGGACGGCATCCTGGAGGGAGGCAAAAACCTGCCGGGTACGGTAGGCATCGGCCATACCCGCTGGGCTACTCACGGCGCGCCCTCGGACGTGAACTCTCACCCTCAGGTCAGTGACGGGGGCAAGTTCGCGGTGGTGCATAACGGCATCATTGAAAATTATCTGTATCTGAAAAACCATCTGATCCGCCGGGGTGTGGAATTCGCTTCTGACACCGACACGGAAGTGGTTGCCCAGATGCTGGAATACTACTACAAGGGCGACGTGCTGGAAGCCATTTCCCGCGTCATCGACCGGGTGGAGGGCAGCTATGCCCTGGGCATTATCTGCGCCGACTGCCCGGAGAAGATCTTCGCTGTGCGCAAAGACAGTCCCTTGATTATCGGTATCGGCAAGGGGGAGAATTATATCGCCTCCGACGTGCCGGCCATCCTTGCCCGCACCCGGGATATTTACCGGCTGAAGGACCAGGAGATCGCCGTGCTCACCAGAGATTCAATCGAGTTCTACAACAAGGACCGGGAGCCTCTGCAGAAGGAGCCGGAGCGGATCCAGTGGGACATTGCTGCGGCGGAAAAGGGCGGCTACGAGCACTTCATGATGAAGGAGATCTGCGAGCAGCCTGAGGCTCTGCGCAAGACCATCTCTCCTCGTATCCGTGACGGTCATATTGTTCTGGACGACGTCACCCTCACTGCGGAGCAGATCAAGAATATCCGCAAGGTGTTTATTGTGGCCTGCGGCACCTCCTATCATGTGGGTGTGGTGGCAAAGTACGCCTTCGAGCGGCTGCTGAAGATCCCCCTGGAGGTGGACGTGGCGTCTGAGTCCCGGTACCGGGATCCTATCTTGGACGAGAACACTTTGGTCATCATCATCAGCCAGTCCGGCGAAACGGCTGACACTTTGGCTGCTCTCCGCATGGCGAAACAGCGGGGCTGCCGAGTGCTTTCCATCGTCAACGTGGTGGGCAGCACCATCGCCAACGAGTCTGACGACGTGCTTTACACCTGGGCAGGTCCGGAGATCGCCGTGGCCTCCACCAAGGCGTACAGCACTCAGCTGGCGGTGATCTATATGATCGCCCTGTATATGGCGGAGCAGCTGGGAGAGATCTCTCAGCAGGAAATGGATGAGTATATTGCGGACCTTCAGCGCCTGCCCGATTTGGCGGAAGCCAGCCTGGCGGATAAAAAGACCATCCAATATTTCGCCTCTCAGTATTTCAACGCCAAGGATATGTACTTTATCGGCCGGAACGTGGACTACGCCGCTTCTCTGGAAGCCAGCCTGAAGCTGAAGGAGATCTCCTACATCCACTCCGAAGCCTATACTGGCGGCGAGCTGAAGCACGGTCCTATTTCCCTCATCGAGGACGGGACCCTGGTCATTGCTATCGCCACCTATGAGAAGCTGTTTGACAAGATGATGTCCAACGTCCGGGAGGTAAAAGCCCGGGGAGCCGTAGTGCTGGGGATCACTGTTCGGGGCAAGGAAGACGCCCTGAAACAGGAGACGGACTACCAGTTCTGCGTGCCCAAGATCACCGACTTCATGCTACCCAGCTTGTCTATCCTGCCCTTGCAGTTGTTCGCCTACTATGTGGCGTCCATGAAGGGCTGCGATATCGATAAGCCTCGGAATTTGGCGAAGTCTGTCACAGTGGAATAAAAGATCGTGTTTGAGAAAAGCTCGGGAGACCGGGCTTTTCCTCATTTTTCCGATCTCCAAAGGTGCAGATACATCTGGCTCTTGCGGAATGAACGGAAATATGGTAAAATATTTTTTTATCAAAAAAGGGAAAGGATAGGGAAGAACATGGAACACACTGCGCAGCATGAACGAGTTGTGGTGCTGGATTTCGGCGGCCAGTACGCGCAGCTCATTGCCCGTCGGGTCCGTGACCTGGGGGTATATTGCGAGATCAAAAACTATAAAACCGACCCGGAGACGCTTCGGGACTGCAAGGGCATTATCTTTACCGGCGGCCCCAACAGTGTGTACGCCGAGGACGCCCCCCTCTGCTCCAAAGAGGTGTTTGAGTTGGGGATCCCTGTGCTGGGTATCTGTTACGGCGCCCAGACCATGGCCTATCTGATGGGAGGCGTGGTTTCCTCCAGCGACGTGCCGGAGTTCGGCAAGACTATGACCCAATTCGCTTCCGATTCTCCCTTGTTCCAGAACGTGGGGGAAAGCGTCTGCTGGATGAGTCATAACGACTATATCAGCCAGCTTCCGGAAGGCTTTACCGCCTCCGCTTGGACTAGCCATTGTCCCGTAGCAGCTATGGAAAACCGGGACCGCAAGCTGTATGCGGTCCAGTTCCACCCGGAGGTGGAGCATACCCAGCAGGGCAATGAGATGTTCCGGAACTTCCTCTATGGCATCTGCGAGTGCGCCGGCGACTGGGAAATGGCATCTTTTGCTCAGGAGACCATCGAGGCTCTGAAGAAAAAGATCGGCAATAAAAAGGTCCTGTGCGGCCTGTCCGGCGGTGTGGATTCCTCCGTGGCCGCTATGCTGGTGCACAAGGCTATCGGCAAGAACCTGACCTGCATTTTCGTGGACCATGGCCTGCTCCGCAAGGGAGAAGGGGACATGGTGGAGAAAGTGTTCCAAAAAGAGTTCGACATGAACATTATCCGCGTAAACGTGAAAGATCGTTTCCTGGAGAAGCTGAAAGGCGTCACCGAGCCGGAACAGAAGCGGAAGATCATCGGTGAGGAATTCATCCGGGTGTTCGAGGCGGAATCCCAGAAACTGGGGAAAATGGAGTTCCTCTGCCAGGGTACCATTTATCCTGACGTGGTGGAAAGCGGCACCGGCGAGGCGGCTGTTATCAAGAGCCACCACAACGTGGGCGGTCTGCCGGAGGACATCGGCTTTGAGGGTTTGGTAGAACCTCTTCGTGACCTGTTCAAAGATGAAGTGCGCCGCGTGGGCATCGAGCTTGGCATTCCTGCCGAACTGGTGTGGCGTCAGCCCTTCCCTGGTCCTGGCCTTGCGGTTCGGATCATGGGGGAAATCACTGACGAAAAGGTGAAGCTGCTGCAAGACGCGGACGCCATCTTCCGGGAGGAAGTTGCCAACGCTGGCCTGGAGCGGAGCGTCAATCAGTATTTTGCTGTGCTCACTGCCAACCGCAGTGTGGGTGTCATGGGTGACGGCCGTACTTATGGAGTCACCGTGGCCCTTCGCGCAGTCACCACTACCGATTTTATGACTGCTGATTGGGCGCACCTGCCCTATGAACTCCTGGGCCGTACCTCTAATAGAATTATCAATGAGGTGGAGGGCGTCAATCGTGTGGTTTATGACATCACGAGTAAGCCCCCTGCCACCATCGAGTGGGAATAAGCAAAAAGTGGATATAAGGGCTCGTAAACCTGCATAAACACTGGGTTTTTGTTTATCAAAATCCCCATTTGATAGCATTCGCTAAATCCCGATTTATTGAGTTTGAAAAGAAAAATTGGATGTCTTGCGAGTAGCCTAAAAATCCTCATCTATTTATTCATAAGTAAAAGGTCTAACTGATTTTTGCTGATCAGTTAGACCTTTTTATTTTACTCTCGTTTATCTGATTTTTTGCAACAAACGTCCTTTCTCGAGGCCTACAAGTGAAAGGGTCAGATAATGCCCTCCGGTGGTACCTTGGCGTGAATCTGGCTGCTGCCGTATTTCCGGTAGTGGTAATGCCAACGGTCGGAATCCTCCTGGGAGATCTCACCAGCCTCTAGTTTGGCTGCCTATTCCCGCCAGGCCCAGAGCATTTTACGTAGCTGAACGGAATTCCATCGCAGAACGATGAAACAGCAGAGATTTCAAAAGAAAAAAAGCTCCAAACAAGATGATGCTGTCTTGTTTTTCAAAAGTACAAGAACGTTAAAAACGCAGATAAAAATTGGTTTGTTTGGCTGACACCATTGCAGTTTTTGAGAAATTAATCAAAAGTTCATAGCTTAATATATAGTCAAAACTGATAACTTATAGTATACTAAAACAAAGTACATGTCTATAGCTTTTTGCCAAAAATAAAGAAAAAAGGTGGAGATGATATGGGATACATTTTGCAAACAGATAACCTATCGAAAGTCTATGGAGCAAAAACAGTTCTAGATCACGTAAGCATTCATGTGCCGAAAAAGTCAATCTATGGTTTGGTGGGAAAAAACGGAGCTGGAAAAACCACGCTGATGCGTATTATCTGTGGCTTAACACAGCAAAGTGAAGGCAGTTATACATTGTTAGGAAAGTCAAACGATAATACAGTGCGGAATAACATGGGAATGCTGATTGAAAAGCCAGGCATCTATGAGCATATGACAGCGTTAGAAAATTTACGCTATTTTTCACTGCTGTTTGGTATCCAATCTCAAGATCATGACAAAATACTGGAAATGGTTGGATTGCAAAACGCTGAAAAAAAGAAAGCACGCCAATTTTCTCTGGGCATGAAGCAACGATTGGGTATTGCAATTTCCTTGTTGGGAAATCCCGATTTTCTCATTCTCGATGAGCCGATCAATGGCCTTGATCCGGAAGGTGTATATGAGATACGTAAAATGCTGGAGAACTTAAATCGTCAATATGGTACCACGATCATGATCGCCAGTCATATTCTAAGCGAATTATATAAACTGGCAACGGATTATGCTATTATTGATAGTGGATGTCTGATTGACGAGTTCAGCAAAGAAACGTTGGAAAGTGCATGCAGTAGCGGCGTCCAGGTTACGGTCGAGCCGGAATATTTACAAGATGCAAAAACACTCATTGCATCTCGTTATCCGGATGTTCGATGTGAAGTGCTTTCCCATCAAAGCTTGCGTTTGCATGAGAAAATCAATCCGGCGGATCTTAACCAATTCCTGGTGGAAAACAAAGTGCGTGTGTGTGGATTGGGGGCCAACGATGAAGATATCGAGAAATTTTTTGTAGAAAAACTTTCGGGAGGGAAAGCGGTATGAAAAATTTAATTCGAGGACATATTTATCAGCTGAAAAAAGACGGTTTCTTTTTTGGGTGTCTCGTTTTCAGTTTTATTTTCCTGATTGTATCGATCCGATTTTTTTTCCCGGAATCTGAAGCAAGCCCTGTTATGGGTGTAGACAAACTGATGGGTACATTTTTGAGTGGTGATATCATTCTTTATGCCTTCATGTTGCTAACAGCGAATATGATTGCAGAAGCTTATCGCTCCGGTGTGATGAAGAATATTATTGGGCGGGGCATCTCGAAGAAACAATACTATTTCTCAGTCGTTTGTACGATATCCGTTGTATATTTATTGGTAATGCTGATCGCCGGAATCATTATGGGAGTTATTGCATGCACTAGATTCGGCATGGGGACAATTTCTTATCCTGGTTACTATGCTCTTTCCATAATAGCCCGCATTCTTTTTGTGGTGGCGCACATCAGCTTTGCAGTTACAATGACGATACTCACCAGAAATGCAATTACAGGAGTTGTTTTCAGCCTTGTAATTCCGAACATCCCGAAAATTATGGAAATGATTTTTGGATTTTTGAAAATTAATATTGACCTTGATTTTATCAAAATCTCTACGCATATGCCGTCTGTTGATGCGGCATCGAATGACTTGTCATCATTTTTGCCGTGTTTCGTCGTGGTATGTGTATATCTTCTTTTATCTGTTTTTATTGGTTTCAGGCTTTTGAAGCATCAGGATATCAAGTGATTTAAGCTTGAATATCCATATAAAACTATATTTCCTAATCTCACGAATTTTGAATAGGAAATAGATTCGTCTCAACCAGGAATAAGATGCCAAAAATATGGCGTAATTGGTTTGTGATGCGAATGCAGCATATTTCCGATATCTGACCACAACAAGGTGTTTTCAGGATAATAAGCAACATATAAAGCGGTGGATTATATCTACATCTTGGATTTCTGAGGTTTTAAATCCCTCTGTGGCAACATCTTTTATTATTTAAAAAGAGAGCTCACTGATTTTGATCCGTCAGTTAGCTCTCTTTTTTGTTCTCGGATGGTTACGTGGTTTAAAAAGAACAGGAAGAATACTCAGGTAACTCTGAAATATCGACGATAAGGTTCAAAAGGAGAGCCAGGCGGAGAGTTTTGGTTTATGGAAAATCAAAGAGTAAAATAATAGTAATGGCGATGTTTAACCCGGGAAAAGAATGAAGCTGTGAATGGCAGCGGCCGTAGCGGAAGAGAAAGCATTGTATTTATTTTGCTTAAAGAAGCTGTGAGTAAATATGATGGCTCAGCTTTCCTGTAACTAAGGCAAAGAGTACTATTATTGCCGGCCTTTGACGACGGATGACGTTAGACGGTTTTTTCTGGTGCCATACTCCAGGCAAATGACAGGTGCCGTCTCTCAGTGACCACGGTCAGGGTAAGAAAATAGCGGTTGAATTTTTACGGTAAATCGCTTATAATTTGTAGCAGAATACAGGGTTATTATCCGCCAAAAAATTGCCGACTTTTCTCCTGACAGAGACAGGAAAAAGGGTTGAAGCGGTTTTCCAAAGGGCGGATAACGGGTTGGGAATACTGTTAAAATGTGGATCGGTTTTGCCCAGCGGGAAGTATAAACTAGGATGGAGGAATCTCTAATGGTTAACAACAAGCGTCCGGAAAATATGGAGCGGATCACCACTCCCCAGCTTGCGGAGGCGTTTATCGCTCAGCAAGTGGAGGAAATCCGCGAGCAGGTGGGAGATAAAAAAGTGCTGCTGGCTCTGTCCGGCGGTGTGGATTCTTCTGTGGTTGCGGCTCTTTTGATCCGCGCCGTAGGTAAGCAGCTGGTGTGTGTCCATGTGAACCATGGTCTGCTGCGTAAGGGTGAGCCTGAGCAGGTAGTCCGGGTGTTCCGGGATGAGATGGACGCCAACCTGGTGTACGTAGACGCTGTGGATCGTTTCCTGGATAAGCTCCAGGGCGTGGCTGATCCTGAGACCAAGCGGAAGATCATCGGTGCGGAATTCATCCGGGTGTTTGAGGAAGAGGCTCGCAAGCAGGAAGGCATTGAGTTCCTGGCTCAGGGCACCATTTATCCCGATATCCTGGAGAGCGGCCCTGTGAAGGCTCACCACAACGTGGGTGGCCTGCCGGAGGATCTCCAGTTTGAGCTGGTTGAGCCTCTGCGCCTTCTGTTCAAGGACGAGGTCCGTGTAGTGGGCAAGGCTCTGGGCCTGCCCGACAACATGGTGTTCCGTCAGCCCTTCCCCGGCCCCGGTTTGGGTGTGCGGTGCCTGGGCGCCATCACCCGTGACCGTTTGGAGGCTGTCCGTGAGTCCGATGCCATTCTTCGGGAAGAGTTCGCCAAGAACGGCCTGGAGGGCAAGGTGTGGCAGTATTTCACCATCATCCCCGACTTTAAGTCCGTGGGTGTGCGTGACGACAAGCGTGCCGACGAGTGGCCTGTGATCATCCGTGCGGTGAATACCCGTGACGCTATGACCGCCACTGTGGAGGACGTGCCTTTCGCTCTGCTTCAGCACATCACCGAGCGCATCACCCATGAGGTGAAGGGCGTTAACCGCGTGCTGTACGACCTGACGCCGAAGCCCACTGGCACCATCGAATGGGAATAATGTTTTAGGAAATCTTTGAAAAACTGAGCCTGAAAACCCTTGAAAATACTGGGTTTTCGGGCTTTGCGTTTTTGAAACGGCTGTTGACTTTGCGGAACATCTGCGGTACACTGTGGGTACAAAATGCGGAACAAATTGGCTTAGGAGGTGTTGCAGATGAAGTACACCGCTGTTAGTGTACGGCAATTAGACCGCAAGGGCAAACCTTGGCAAGCAAGGGCTAAATATAAAGATGTGTATGGTAAATGGAAAGAAGTTAGTAAGATGCTACCTGATGCGAAAGGTAAGAGGGACGCCCAACGGATAGCAAAAGAATGGTTGGATACTTTGAATGCAGAGGCCAACTTGATGCCCAATGCAGGAAAAGCAAGTACAGTAGATAAGACATATAAGGAATATCTTAAACACCAGTTAGAAACAGGAGAAATAGAAAAAAGCACTTACAGCAATAGCCTTCATTCGTATAATAAATATATTAAGCCGTATCTAGGCGATTATATGTTTGCAACAATTGATAATACAGTCATTAACGGTTGGCTGACGAAATTATATCAGTTGGGACTATCACAGAATACAATACACACAACCTATGCAAGATTGAAAAAAGTATATAATTACTTCTACAACAACGGTGAATTACTAAAAGATCCCTTCAAAGGTGTGAAGATGCCTAAGAAGGGAGATACAAAGGTAACTCACTTGACGAATGAGCAGATGGATAATGTTTTAGAGGCTGTTTATTTGGACTATGAGCCACAAGATCCTATGTATGTTGGAATATTGTTAGCTTTCTATGCAGGGTTAAGGCGTGGGGAGATCTGTGGATTAAGGTGGAATGATATAGATTTTTATAAGCACACAATCAGTGTTAGATCTGCGGTTGGTGTAGGCAATATACAAGGAATGAAGGATTACACGAAGAACCCAAAAAATAAAAGCTCTAGTAGAACTTTTCCAATGTTACCCCAATTAGAACAAGCGCTTAAAGAGCGGAAAACGCTAATCAATCCAAACGACAATTGGTATGTAATAGGCGACGGTGAAAAGTTTATGCACCCACAACAGTACAACCGCCTATTTAGTGAGTTTGTAGAAAGGAATCATTTAGTTGATGCCTATGGCAAGAAGATTGTGCCACATGGTTTAAGACATAACTTTGCTACGGTGGGCATTCGTGCTGGAATGGATATTGCTAGTTTAGCGCTTATGATGGGACACGCAAGCAGAGCGATGACGTTAGATACTTATGGTGATGCGAATGCCGATGCCTTAACGCTTGCGAGTGTGAAACTAAAAGATACCTTCCAGGAGAATACTTCTTTTTGGGAAGATGAAGAAGGACAAGAACAGAAGCCAGAGAAAACAGAACAGGGATAACAGAAAGGGGACGGCTAGTTGTTAGCCGTCCCTCGTTGTCTGTGATGGGGTTTCAGTCGTGGTTGTGCCCTCTGTTTTCTTTACCAGTTTATAAAAGCTGGTTCTCTTTGTACCTGTTCGTTCCATGGCTGTCTTGGCGGTGATTTCGCCAGATTTCCAAGAGGTATAGACTTCATTCCAGTTTGCTGGAAACTGCAAGGCAGGACGCCCTAGAGGATTTCCTTTGGCCTTTGCCGCTTCTATCCCTTCTGCTTGCCGTTTGCGGATAGTCTGCCGCTCCTGTTCTGCAATTGTCCCCAATACTTCAATGAGAGTGTTGTTGACCATTTCAAAGACCCACTCTTGGCCCTCTGGCAAGTCCATCATAGTGGTGGGAAGGTCTATTACTTTTAGACGAATTCCGTTGTCTTTGAAATATTGCAGTTCGTTTTTAATATCGGCTTTATTGCGGCTCAATCGGTCTAAGGATTTGATTACCAGAGTGTCCCCTCGGCGCAGAATGGCGTTCTTCAACGCCTGGTAGCCTGGCCTTTCCAAGTCCTTACCGCTTTCCTTGTCAGTGATGATCTCGCGCTCCTGCGCGCCTAGAGCCTTGAAAGCGGCAATTTGGCGGTCTAGGTTTTGCTCTTTGCTGGAAACGCGCGCATAATAATAGGTTCTGCTCTCGATGTTGTTCACCCTCCTTTCTAGATCTGTTCGTATTCTAGCATAAATGTTCGTAAAAGTCAATTTGTTTACGAATATGTTCGTTAATACGATTTTGTATATTGCGAATACAGAAACGTGTGGGATTTTGCCTGTGTGTAAAAGTACACCTTTGCGAACAAATAAAAATCCCCCATGGAAACAAGGGGGAAAGGGAAGATTAATTCTTAAGCCTAGTATCTGATCTTTCTATCAATTCTTCTGCTTGCTATAAGGCTTGAGGGTATTCTTTTTTCAGTATAAAGAGAATGTACTCATAATTTCGAGAAGATGGGATCTGTCCGCTGATGTAGTTATATAGCGTGTGTGGGCGCACATGGATTCGCTCCCCAAACTCTTTAATTTTGATACCCTAGAAGGGCAAACAGCGTAACGCTTCCTGAAAGATTGCAAGTGATTTTTCGGTCATGGAAAAACTTCCTCCTTCTGTTATTTCTACCTTCAAGTAGTTTCTTATAATGGGTTCTCTTTTTTTATGGGAAAATCAAGAGGGGGTGGATTATGGGCAGAGAGGAAAATGTCTCTTAGAAAATAACGCTCCCTGGTGAAAAATCTCTTTGAATGAAAATGCCAAAATATATGGTCTCCTCCTATAGAAGCATGAAAAAATGGCACTTATTCAGAAATCACATGAAAGCGGCGGTTTTTCTCTCTCCCTTCACGAATGGTATAACCCATCGTTTCCAGTTGGCTTTTGATGGTGGGCCATTTTACAATCCTGTTATTTTCATCTCGCACCGCTAGTAGAGAGCATAGATCGTCCTTATCCCCTTTGAACAGTTTTCTGTCACAATATTCTGGGGGAAGGGTCAGTCCATTGTGGTTGAGTAAGTATAAAGTTTCCAAGTCGCTGCGGTATCGCCCTCGCACTTGAATTTGAGAATCTCTTTGTTGGGTATGAATGATGATCCCATCAATGTGACCATAAAGACTTATAGAGGTTTCGCTTGAAGCATTGATGATAACCACCTCGTATTCTGTCGGGAGTTTTGCGTGATCCAAGATAAACTGTCTCACGCGACGTTGTTCATCATTCATTGAGTTTTCTTTATTGTTGATGCTCCATATTGCAATGGCTTTTCTTCCATTCTGGTTCAATTTTTCTACCAATTGCTTCATTTTGGTCACGTGTGATACGTAAATCAGATATTTCTTTCCTTTGGGAAGTTGAGTAACAAGGTAGTCTAAGTTAGAATAATTGACAACCTTTTGTGTTTCCCACGATCGCACATCAGGATCCACAGTAATATAGTTTGTAGGACAGAGCATTCCTTTATCCACTCTTTCTGGTGTTGCGGATAATCCTATTACCAATGGGCCAGTTTGAAGGTTGATGATTTCCTCCAAACGCTGCTTTGCAATGCGATGAAATTCCTTATCGTTTGGGGAGTGTGTGAAAGCACTAAAACGAGGTAGATTGTGAATTTCATCGCAGAGAATCAGTTCGAAGAAATCCCCAAAGTTAGTGTTGTTATAGGTGCGGAACTTGTCCACTAAAACGCCAAACTTTGCGTATGTCATAACTACAACCTTTGATTCTCCAAAATACGAAAAATCTTTCGAAACGGTTTCGGCCCAAGACTTGGAGTAATATTCTGTGGAGGGGTGCTTCAAAAGTTGTTCTTTGCCGTTTCTAGTGTCAATTAAGTAGAGCATTTTATATTTATTACTTACGGTTTCGGCAAGGGTATTCAGCGCCCATGTGGTTTTTCCTGATCCTACAGGAGCCTACACCAGATTCAAATACCCTTTCTTGATTTCATCTATATGGACGGCTTCTGCTAACCATTTTGTTCCTTTCAATGGATTTACCTCCTTTATTTTTATAAAACTCCTTAAGTAAGGCCTAAAAAGAAAGCGGCAGTTGGCAAAATCGCTTGCCGCTTTCCTGTATGTAATCGCGCAAGGCGCGTTTTTTAATTCCTCTCATATATTTACGTCTATGTACAAGTAGTACGTAATATAAGGGGGCTACAGTGTTTTCACGCTCACTGGCTACTGCTTTGTCGTCCCATATTTCTTTTTCTATAAATATTATACTTAAAATTTATGTGACTTGCCAATTTTGATTGCCATTAAAAATGAAGGTATTAAAAAATGGCAAAAGGAAAAGACGCTCCTGGTTGGAACGTCCTTTCAAAGAATAATTAGTTGGCTTAATTGTATTGTGTTTTCGTGTGACTAATTTGAAGTAATAAGATATTGTCCATCGTCACCCATTTCAAAACTGATGGAACGTATTAAGTCTCCCTCTGCAATAAGATAGGAGTTTTGTATTTCCTCTGGGGTAATTCCAATCAACGCAATAGTTGATTCCTCTGATAGAGAGGAACCCATAGTCATATGACCTTCTTTCATACCAGAACAATACACTAAAGCGGTATTGCTACTATAGTATTCGATTTTGTATATTGTCCCACAGGTTCCTTCACCCAAAGTGTTTTCAAATTCATAAGAGAGGCTAAGATCGAGCACATCAATAAAATCTTGGTTGACACCGTGGGTATCTGGGTCAATTAATTTTTGAATTAAAAGCATGGCAGCCTCTATGTATTTGCTATTATTAAGATAATCTCCAAGACGACAGTTAAACAAATTTTCTTGACTATCTTTATAACTTCCTAATTCTTGGAAAAGAGCAATTGCATCTGAATATAAACCTTCAGATGAATAGGCTAATGCAGTGTTGTATTTCTGCTCTTTTGCGATACTAGGAATAACCGTAGTGATAATAAGAGTAATGCAGATTACTAAAACCAAAAATCCACCAGCAATAATTTTAACTTTTCTTTTTCTCTTTGCAAAAAGTTGTTTTTCCTTTTGGATTATTTCTTCTGATTCCTGAATGAAAGAAGCTCTATCCTGTTGAAGCTTTTGCGCGTTAAAGTTGAGAAATACATCATTTTTTGAGGTTTGGCAAGTTCTGCAATATCTGTTAGAAGATGAATTGACTGCACCACAAGCGCATCTCCATATTTCACCGCAATCTTCGGGGCAGAAAGTTGATTTAGCAGATGTCTCTTTTTGATATTGCACTTTTAATGCTGTATCGCCCAAAGCGGATTCTAGTGTCTCTTGCTTTGGTAAAGGGTCCCACACTTCATTAGCAGATACGCTCCATTTGGAATTATCTTCAAAAACAACTTCCAGAACAGCAGGGAGAAAGGCGCGTGTTGTTGAATCTGGAAACTTCACTGGCGTTTTTTCTCCAAAGGTCTGGTTTTTCTTTGTGTTTAGGTCAAGGTATTGATATTCAAATTCCTGGCCTAAAACTTTCCCTGCGGTATCGAACGGCAAAAATGCCACTGTCGTTGCTTTAATAGGCTTATCCTGCAAATTGAGTATTTTTAATTGGCCGATTACTTGGCCGTTTTCGTTATCTTTAAGGAGCGCGCCAGCCTCTACCAAAACAGGCGCGTGACGGACATAACGATCTTTTGGCAAAGTAAAAAGGCGAGTATACCGTTCGCTCATTGATGTCATTCTCCTTTATAGTTCAGGCAGTTGGTCTTTGTTCGCGTTCTTTTTCATGGAGAGGTTGCGGTCAGGAAGAGCAACAACCATGAACCAGCCAGGGAGCCCAACAAAACTCCACCAAAAATATTTCCGTTCGTTGTGGCCTTTCATTTGGGCAATTTCGTAAAACGTGTGCGCAATAAACCAATCAGCCAATACTATAATCACCAGAACCAGCAAATAGATTAAAATTGTCATTTCTGTCTCCTCCCTACTTCTATATAGCTAGTTTCATGGCAATTTTATCACACTTAATCGCTGTTGTCTATTATCGCAGACATTATTTTCTCTATTTTTTCATACACTTTTGAAAAGGAGTGTCTACGATGATAGAATTTAATAAATTTGCAGTGGGTCATGTGATAAGGCGATTACGCAAAGATCGTGGCCTATCTCAAGAAGTATTCAGCGGCTTGGCAGGGATAGCCAGAAGTCATTTGGCAATGATAGAAAGCGGTAGCAAACAAGCTAACTTTGAAACGGTTTGGCGCATTTCAAATGCCTTTGGAATGTTTCCCCATGAGTTTGTGTGCCTGGTTGAAGTGGAAATTCAACGTGAAGAGAAAATGAAACAGGCATAAATAGCGTGGTCTAGAAATAGGCTTTTTCATTTCCTCAACGATAAAGCATAGTCTATCCTTGCCTCTTCCGTTCGTATGGTTATGGGTATTTCCATAAAGCCGTTGTCCAATTAAATTAATAAAGGTAGCAAAGGTAGCCAAAATAAGAAAAAATTTTTTCTACTAAAATACGGCCAAATTATGCGGAACAAATTGCGGAACACATTAAAATAAAAACGCTAAAATCCTTGATATTGCTTGAAAATTATAAAATATGCGATGATTGAATGGGGGTAAGATAATTCAGAGGTCTATCCTCTGTGCATAGAAAAAGGTCCCTTGGGAAAATTCCCAGGGGACCTTTTTTTGTATATATAGAAACCCATTTATTTTCCTGTTTTCCACCGCAACAGGAAAGCGGAGTGGATAATTACAAACACGGAGCCGGCATTGTGGACCAGGGCGCCCACCACCGGGTTTAAAATGCCGGTCATGGCCAGGATGATAGCCAGAAAATTCAAGACCATGGAGAATGTCAGGTTGCACTTGATGACCATCATCATCCGTTTGGAGAGCCGCAGCAGGTGGGGAATCTCCCGGATATCGTCATTGACCAAAGCGATGTCCGCGGCGTCTACGGCGATGTCGCTTCCGATGCCTCCCATAGCGACGCCCACCTGAGCCATTTTCAAGGCGGGAGCATCGTTGATGCCGTCGCCGATCATGCATACAGGCTCTTTCCGCTCCTGACACTCTCCGATGTACTGGAGTTTATCCTGGGGCAGGCAGTTGGCTTTCACCTCAGTGAGAGACAGCTGGGAAGCGATGTTTTGAGCTGCTTCCGGATGATCTCCTGTGAGCAGCACCGGAACCACCCCCGCGGCCTTGACTTGCGCGATGGTGTCCGCGGCGTCAGGGCGAAGGGTATCCGCTAGGGCAATGAAACCAGCCAGACGGCCGTTCCCGGCCAAATACACCACAGTGCAGCCCTGGGACAGATATTGGCCGGCAGCGGATTTTGCCTCTTCTGAAAGGACCACGCCTTCTTCCTGGAGAAGTTCCGGATTGCCTGCCAGCACCTGTGCGCCTTGGACTGTGGCCTTCACCCCTCGGCCGGGGAGCATCTGAAACTCTTCCGGTTCCGGGGCCTGAGTATGTTCGGTTTCCTGGAAGCACCGGACAATGGCCTTTCCCAAGGGGTGCTCCGACCGCAGCTCCGCCCCGGCAGCCCAGGTATAAAGCTGGGTGGGGGAGAGTGACTCATCCAGGCTCTCTACCTGGACTACCTGGGGCTTGCCAAAGGTGAGGGTGCCGGTCTTGTCAAAGGCGACCCGAGTCACTGTAGACAGCCGCTCTAAGGCGTCACCCTCCCGGACCAGGAACCCGTGGCGAGTGGCGTTTCCGATGGCTGCCATGATAGCGGTAGGAGTGGCTAGCACCAGAGCGCAGGGGCAGAACACCACCAGGATGGTTACAGCCCGAATGATTTCCCCGGAGATGAGCCAGGTGAGGGCGGCGCTTGTCAGGGCGATTACCACGATCCAGGTGGCCCAGCGGTCTGCAAGGCCTACGATCTTGGCCTTGCCCGCGTCAGCCGATTGGACCAGGCGGATCATCCGCTGGATGGAGCTGTCTTCGCCCACTTTGGAGGTCTCCATCTCAAAGGCACCAAATTGGTTCACCGTACCGCTAGACACCTCATCTCCCGGACCCTTGTCCACGGGAAGGGATTCCCCAGTCATCACCGACTGATCAATGGAAGTCTGGCCTGAAAGGATTCGTCCGTCCACCGGGATAGTTTCTCCCGGCAGTACCCGCAGCCGGTCGCCAACCTGGACCTGCTCCGCGGGGAGAATCTGCTCTTTGCCCTCCCGGAGTACTCGAGCGGTGCGGGGAGTGAGTTTTACTAGCTTCTCGATACCTGCTCGGGCCTTGGCCACGGTCAGGTCCTCCAGCAGAGCGCCCAGCTGCATGATGAAGGCCACTTCGCCGGCGGCGAAATCTTCTCCGATGACCACCGACGCGATCAGAGCGATGGACACAAGCACGTCCGCTTTGATGTCGAATTCTGTCACCAGGCCTATGATGGCCTCCAGGATGATGGGTACACCGCAAAGGATGATGGCGATCCAGGCGGGGTCAAAGGGCAGGGGCAGCAGTTGGAAGATACTGGCCAGCAGTGCTACGCCGGAAATGATCAGCAGGGTGACATCCTTCTTCACTCCGCCCCATTCCAGGAAACGTTCCAGGGCTTTCATGGGGGAGACCCTCCTTTATGGGAATGGATGGAAACTACACTATAAATATACCTATAGGGGTATGGGTTGTCAAGAGTGGGAAAGGAAGTTTTCCAGGTTTGGGCAGCAAAAAAGCCAGCCCCTAGGCTGGCTCCCGTTCAGTTCATGTTGGCGAAGCGTTCCACCGCTTTTGTAAAGTTGGCAATGGTCTGATCTGCGTCTCCGTGCTCGATGCCGTCCCGGACGCAGTGCTTGATGTGTCCTTCCAGCACCACCTGGCCCGCCTTGTGGAGGGCGGACTTGGCCGCATTGATCTGTGCCAGCACGTCCTCACAGGGCACGTCCTCGTCGATCATCCGATCGATGGCCTGGACCTGACCAATGATCTTTTTCAGCCGCCGGTGGAGGTTTTCCGAATCCATACACTGTCTCATAACAGCACCCCCAAAATGAAGTTGCTCTTATTATCAAATAAAACTTCTCCCTTGTCAAGCAGGCACAGCTTGTTCGGAAAGGGGATTTTTCTTGTATCTCGGAAAATCTTTTGCTATAATAAAAAGTAATTTCTTGTGTGAAAGGGCAATTTCTATGGAAAATATCCTATCAGTTGTGAAAGAAAACATTCAAAAAGTGCTGGTTGGACAGGAACGGGTCACCAGTTTGATGCTTACCGCTTTGGTTGCAGGAGGTCATGTGCTCATCGAGGACGTGCCCGGTATGGGCAAGACCGTGTTGGCAAGATCTCTGGCAAAGTCGGTGGATGGAGCTTTTGGCCGGGTGCAGTTTACCCCCGACCTGCTGCCCTCCGACGTCACCGGCTTGAACTATTTCGATCGGAAAACCAACGAGTTCCAGTTCAGCCCCGGCCCTGTGTTCTGCAACATCCTGCTGGCGGATGAGATCAACCGTGCCACGCCTCGGACCCAGTCCAGCCTGCTGGAGTGCATGGCTGAGGGTCAGGTGACTGTGGACGGAGAGACCCGGAAGCTGGAGCCGCCATTCTTTGTTATTGCCACCCAGAACCCGGTGGAGACTCTGGGCACCTATCCGCTGCCGGAAGCCCAGCTGGACCGATTCCTCATGCGGATCTCCATGGACATGCCTACCAAGGACCAGGAGCGGAAGATCCTGGAACGGTTTAAGGACAGCGAGCCTCTGGAAACGCTCACAGCTGTCTGCGGCAAGGAGCAGATCCTGGAACTTCAGGCGGCTGCCCGGAAGCTGTACATCCATCCCGTGCTGATGGAATACATTGTGGACCTGGCCCGGGCCTCCCGAGAGATGCGGGGCGTAGAGCTGGGGGTGAGCCCTCGAGGCACTCTGGCTTTGCTTCGTGCCTCCCAGGCAATGGCTTTGGTAGAGGGGCGTCAGTTCGTCACCCCTGAGGACGTGAAGGCGGTGGGCGTTCCCGTGCTGGCTCACCGGCTGGCGGTCAGCGGTATGGCCGGATCCTCTCAGGCGCAGAAAGACATGGCTCAAGCGCTGCTCCAGTCTGTAGCCGTGCCTACGGAAGACTGGTCCAAGTGACATGGCGGCGTTAATGATCGTGCTCCTGCTGGCGGCTCTGTTTTTCCTTCAGAGCTTTCTGTATGACCGGCTGTGGGGCAAAGGATTGGAAGCGAAGATCTCCTTTCGAGAGGAGTATGCCACGGAAGACGACACCGCTGCTCTCACAGAGGTGATCGTCAACAACAAGCTGCTGCCTCTTCCAGTGGTGGAGATTGACTTTCACATGGATAAGGGTCTGCGTTTTTCCGGAGAGGCAAACACCGCGGTCAGCGATCGTTCCTACCGTCGGGATGTGTTCACTTTGGGGGTGCGGCAGAAGATCACCCGAACCTTGGAATTTCAGTGTGCCCGTCGGGGGTACTACCGCATCGACCAGGCAGGCATGGACGTGCGCAACCTGCTGCTGACCAAGAAATACGTGGGATCCTCTCCCCAAGACACGGATTTTTACGTGCTGCCCCGAATGGTCCCCACACAGCGGATTCAGATCCCCTTTTCCCGGATCATGGGCAGTGTGCTCAGCCGGAAAAAGGTGTATGACGATCCCTTTGAGTTCGCAGGTCTGCGGGACTACTCCCGGGGAGATCCTATGAAATACATCAACTGGAAGGCCTCCGCCAAGACGGGGGACCTGCTGGTGAATATCCACGAGTCCACCCTGTCCCAGAAGGTGGCGGTGGTGGTGGACCTGGAAGGCTTGGGGGTGCAGCAGGCAGACCTACTTAACGAGGAGGCCATGCGCGTTGCCTGTACCTTGTGCGTCCGTCTGCTGGAGGCCGGTGTCCAGGTGGAGGCCTGGTCCAACGGCCTGGACGTGCTCACAGGCAAGCCGATGGTTGTGTCGGAAGTCTCCGGAGCAGGGAGTATTCTGTCTCTGCGCAAGACTTTTGCCTGCGCCAAGGCGGACAACGGACTGGAACCTATCCAGTCCTTCTTCCCGGGAGAGGAGGGAGACGTGCTGTGCGTGCTGGTTTCCCGGAACCAGCGGGAAGAACTGGCTCGGGACTTCGCTCAGCGTGCGGGGAAACGAGAGTGGGTGCAGATCGTGCCCTACCGGGAATCTTACCAGGAGCTGCCCAAGTTCGGTGCGGTGCAGCGTCTGTATTGGGAGACTTGAGGAAAGGAGGGACCCATTTTGAAGCTGATACGTAGACTGGGCGGCTGGCGGGAACTGTTACTCCGGGCTATGGGCTGGCTCCACTGCGCCTTGCTGGTGGCTTTGTATTATGGGACCATCCTGCGGGTGATCTTGGGGGAGGAAAGTCTTTCCTGGTCCGTTTGGCGGGGGCTGTTGATAGCAATCCCCTTCGCGGCGGTGGATTTTGCCGGGGAATTTTCCCGAAAGATGTGGCAGTTTCTGCTGGTGGGGCTTGTCTCCTGCGGTCTTGCCTGGCTGCTGCTGGGGTATCCTCTGGCGGCAGTGCCTGTAGTGGTGGTGTGTTTTTTCCGAGGTAGGAACAGGATCGCGGAAGACCCGGTGGAGTCCGCCCTGGATGCTCCTCACCTGCCTCTGGTGTTGGCGGTGCTGCTTCCCTTTGTATACAGCGCCATGAGTGGCGGAGCCAGACTGCAAAAGGTTTGCTTCCTCTGGGCAACGGCTTACCTGCTGCTGTGGGGCGCCCGAACGGGGCTGGCCAGGATCCAGCGGTATCTGTCTTTAAACCAGAAAATGGCCGGAGTGCCTGTGAAGCGGATCGTGCGCACCACCGGTTTGGCGGTGCTGGCTATGGTGGTTTTCGCAGGGGCCCTTCTTCTGCCTGCTTTGCTGATGGAGGACGGTTATTTCCACATTGAGGAGCAGAAAAGGCAGACTCAAGCTGTGGTGGAAATGGAGGAGACTCAGGTGGGGAATTACGATATTCCCCAATGGATGAAGGACATGGGGGAAAATTCCAGCTTTAAGATCCCGCCCTTCTTTACCTATTTCCTCATTGCGGTAGGGGTAGCCCTAGCGGCGTTCGCTTTGTTGTACGGTGTGTACCTTATTCTGCGGAATTTCCGAGGATCCTTTGTGGACCACCGAGATGTTGTTCAATACCTGCGGGGCGAGGAGGATCAGGCGGAGACCGTCCAAAAAGAAAAGAGAAAACGGCCTGCTTTCTGGGACCGTTCTCCCAATGCTCAGGTGCGGCGGAAATACCGCAGGACCGTGCTTCGTCTGGCTCAGGAGCAGCCTCCTCAATGGGCGGCGCCTCAGGAGATCGAGGACCAGGTGGGCCTGCAGGACCAGCGGCTCCACGCCCTTTATGAGAAAGCACGGTACAGCATGGAGGGATGCACCATTCAGGAAAGCCGGGAACTAAAATAACGGGCCTCGGGTTGTTATACCAATGGCAGTGCTATCCGATGACGGTTTGCAATAAAAAACACCCTTGGGGACGATTCCCCAGGGGTGTTTTGTGTTTGTGGAAAATTACGGGCAGTGCTTTCCGGCAATCTCCTCCAGCACGGAGTAGACCTTAGGTGCGCCTGCCAAGATGGTTTGAGGCTTCTGGTAGGAGAATTCCCGTCCAGGAGCGGTGCCGATCATCGCCCCAGCTTCCCGGAGGATCACAGAGCTGCCGGCATAATCCCAGGGGGAAAGCCGCAGCTCGAAGAAGCCGTCCATGCGGCCCATGGCTACATGGCACAGATCCAAAGCTGCAGAGCCGCTCCGACGCAGGTCACCGCAGCGTACAGCTACTTCCTTGGCCATGGCGAAAGTGGCTTCTTTCAGCTCCTGGTAGTAAGGCGCTGTCCCGAAAGCGATCAGAGCGTTGGCAGTGGGCACGTCCGCCACGTGGATAGGAGTCCCATTGCAGAAAGCTCCCTGTCCCCGGATCCCGGTGAACAGCTCTCCCCGGTAAGGATCTAACACCAGTCCCAGCACCCCCTCGCCGTCCTTCACCAGGCCCACGGAAATGGTGGACGCTTTGTAGTCTCGGATAAAGTTGGTGGTGCCGTCAATGGGATCAATGATCCAGTTCCAGCCGGGAGCCAGTTGGTTGTCCTCTTTTTCCTCGGCGAAAAAGTAGGCGTCCGGCAGTAGGGGAGTCAAATGCTCGATCAAAAACTTCTGAGAGGCCATGTCGGCTTCGGTGACAAAATTGGCGTGGCCCTCCTTGGTATAGACTTGGGGCCGGGGAATAGACTTGATTAAATCTCCCGCTTCCTGCACGATTTCGCTGACTTTAGCGGCCAACTGTTCCAATTCCATGATCCATCTTCCTTTCCCGGGCCGATGCCCCTCGGGGCTCATTATAGCACCCTGGCGGGACCTTCGCAAGTCTGGAGACGTTTTCCAACTCTTAAAAAAGGTTTTATAAAAATCTCAGAACTTGTTCAAATAGAATTCAAAATAGCTGGGTATACTAAGGTCACAGCAGAAGAGAAGAGGCGCCAATGAAGTTACCTTCCCCTCTCGCTTTTTTCATAGATTTTCCTCCCTCTCTCGCCGTCCGGCAAAGCTTGGACGGCTTTTGTTTTACATATGGAAAGCTAAGTTGCTTTACACAGATGGAGAGAAGGATACTAGGAAACTTCTGGAAATTTCCTTTTGTGTAAAGGAAATGACTTTCCAAAAACAAAAGGCCCCGTCTCGAAAGACGGAGCCTTGAAAGCGGATTTGCGATCCTTTTAGATGAGGGCCAGCAGGATGAAGTTCAGGATGAACAGAGCGGTGACCACCCACAGAATGGGATGTACTTCCTTAGCCTTGCCCTTGCAGATCTTCACGATGCAGTAGAAGATGAAGCCAGCGGCAATGCCGTAGGAAATGCTGTAGCACAGAGCCATGAACACGCCTGCGAAGAAAGCGGGCACAGCCTCGTTGAAGTCGTCCCACTTGATCTCCTTGAAAGCGGACATCATCATGACGCCAACCACTACCAGAGCGGGAGCAGTGGCAGCGAAGGGGATGGCGCTGACGAAGGTGGCCAGGAAGGCGCTGAGAGCGAAGCACAGGGCAACGATCACGCTGGTGAAGCCGGTGCGGCCGCCG
>HF972662.1:6570-21784 GCA_000432995.1 Clostridium sp. CAG:1013 | reverse complement strand
TGTTGCTGGTGCCGAAGATAGCGCCGATGGAAGTGGCGGTGGCGTCAGCGAACAGAGCGCGGTCCATCTTGGACTTGAAGCCGGAGTTGGTTTCCATGGTCTTTTCGTCCTCATCGGAGAAGATGCCGGTACGGCGGCCAGTGCCGATGAAGGTGCCGATGGTATCAAATGTATCGGAAACGCTGAAGGAGAAGATAGTCACAAGCACCAGGGGGAGCTTGGCAGCGTCAGTGAACAGAGAGGGCAGGCCAGCGCTGGTGAAGATAGCGCCGAAGGTGGTGGGCAGAGCGGCACAAGCTTCGGTGAAGCTGACAGTGTCGCTGGTGACAGTGACGCCCATGGGGATGCCCAGGACGGCAGTCACAACGATGCCGATGAGGATAGCGCCCTTCACGTTGCACACCAGCAGAACGATGGTGAGAGCCAGGCCGATGAGGAACAGCCAGAAGGTGGGCTGGTTCAGGGTGGAGAGAGCGGGAACACCAGAACCGAAGTTGATGATGCCCACGTTCAGCAGACCCAGATAGGCCACGAAGATGCCGATACCGCCGCCGATAGCATTCTGGAGGCTGCGGGGGATGGACTTGATGATGAACTTACGCAGCTTGGTCACAGTGATGATGATGTTGATCAGGCCGCAGATGAACACCATAGACAGAGCCTGCTGCCAGGTAAAGCCCAGGCCGAAGCACACGGTGTACACGAAGAATGCGTTCAGGCCCATACCGGGAGCCTGAGCGTAGGGGACGTTAGCCACCAAGCCCATGATCAGGGTACCGATGATGGAAGCGATGATGGTGGCCAGGAAAACGGCGCCCCACTCCATGCCGGACTCACTGAGCAGCGTGGGGTTGACCACGATGATGTAGGCCATGGCGAAGAAGGTCGTCAGGCCGGCGATCACTTCTCTGCCAAGAGTGGTGCCGTTCTCCTTGAACTTAAAGAACTTTTCCATTTACTCACCTTCCTAAATAAATTACCGCTCAAGCGGCTTGTGCCGGAGGGCTGCCCAGCCGCCGTGCCTCTCTGCCGAAATCAAACCGCACTGGCAGAGAAGAACCGCTTTCGGGAGCCATCCGGCTCAGGGTGATGGGCGCAAAAAAGCGCCACTACGCTGATTATAATGTGGGAAATGCGTTCTGTCAATCGATGGGAAAGCTCTTTGTGAAATTATTCGACACGTTTCACTATTTGTGTGGAAAGAACCATCTCTCAGGAACTGCCTTTTTCTTTGGAGCGTGCTTCCTGCTTCCAGGCTTTGATCTGTTCCAGACGCTGGGATACTCGCTGCTCGCTGCCCTGGGTCGTGGGGTGGTAGTATTCCCGTCCCAGAAGAGAATCCGGCAGGCACTGCATGGTGGTGAGTTTTTCTTGGGTATCGTGGGCGTACTGGTAGCCCTCCCCGTAGCGCAAGTCTTTCATCAGCTGTGTGGGTGCGTTGCGAATCACCAGGGGCACCGGTTCCGCCAGCATTTTCTGAGCGTCTTTCTTGGCAGTCTCATAGGCCACATACAGGGAGTTGGACTTGGGTGCCAGCGACAGGTACACCACCATGTGGGTCAGATTCACGGAACATTCCGGCATCCCGATAAAGTGACAGGCCTGATAGGCTGCCACCGCCAGTTCCAGCGCTCGGGAATCCGCCATACCCACGTCCTCGCTGGCAAAGCGGATCAAACGCCGGGCCACGTATAGGGGATCTTCCCCAGCTTCCAGCATCCGGGCAAGCCAGTAGACGGCGGCGTCTGGATCAGAGTTGCGCATGGATTTGTGCAGGGCGGAGATCAGGTTGTAATGTTCCTCTCCGTTTTTGTCGTAAAGCAGGGATTTTTGGTTGACACACTGTTCCAGGATATCCTTGGTCACATAGGTGACTTCCCGTTCCCGGCGGCCGTTGAGGACCACCATTTCCAGGGTGCCCAGGGCGGTGCGGGCGTCTCCGTTGGCAAAGTTGGCGATAGTCTCCAGGGTGCCCTCTTCCAGACGAATGTCCTGGCCCCCAAAGCCTCGAGGGTCCGTCAAGGCGTTCTGGAGGAGCTTTACCAAGTCTTTCGCGGTGAGAGCCTGGAGCACGAATACCTTGCACCGGGAAAGCAAAGCGGAATTTACCTCGAAAGAAGGGTTCTCCGTGGTGGCGCCGATAAGCACGATACTTCCCTTCTCCACAAAGGGCAGGAACGCGTCCTGCTGTGCCTTGTTGAACCGATGGATCTCGTCCACAAACAGGATGGTCCGCTCTCCCATGAGCCGGTTCTGCTCCGCTTCCGCCATCACCCCTTTGATTTCCTTGATCCCGCTGGTGACGGCACTGAAATTGATGAAATTGGATTTGGTTTTTCCGGCGATGATTCGAGCCAAGGTGGTCTTACCCACTCCGGGAGGGCCCCAGAAGATCATGGAGGAGACCCGGTCTTGGTCGATCAGCTGTCGCAGCACCTTGCCTTCTCCCAAAAGCTGCTCCTGCCCCACGAATTCCTCTAAGGTTCGGGGACGCATCCGGGTTGCCAGAGGGGTATCCTGGGGATCCTGCTGAAAGAAAGACTGCTGATTCATTCCGTGATGCTCCTTTCTCTTGCTCTGGTCACCCGGGCAGATGTCCAAGCCAGGGCTTTTTTCCATCGGCCTTCCACGCCTTTTCCGTGACCGCCCTTGTTCCATTCCAAAATGGTGTCCAGCTCCAGAGATTGATAAAACTCATGGGCCTGGCGGGTACAGTCTCCCACCGTGCGCAGCAGGGGAGGACCACCCAGTTCTTCCCGATCCCCCAGGGAAAGGTAGACGCTTTCTTCCTTCCGGGGCGGGTGGGATCGCAGGTAGTCCATCCAGCCGGGGTACCACAGGGACCCGGACAGGGAAGCGGCAGTTTGAAAGAACTGCCCTTGGCTCTGTGCCCACAAAGCAAACAGTCCCCCTAGAGAGTATCCCAAAATGGCCCGTTCCTCCCAACGGTCGCTGAAGGAAAAGCGCTCCACTCCGTAGGACAGGGCCTTTTCTATTACAATGCGGAGATAAGATTCCCCTTCGCCGAGAAAGTGTTCCCCTTTCCGGATCCCTGGGGCTGGCCATGGTGTGAAGTCACGATCTCCCTCCGCAGTTACGAACAGCAGCGCCACGGATGGCAGAGCTTCTCCCAAAATGGGTAGTCGGTCAGCTAAGTTCCATCCGCACAGACAAAGCACCGGGAAAGGTCCTTGCCCCTCGGGTACAAGAGCGGCGCAGGGACGGCCTTCCAGGGAAAAACGTTCCAAATGACCTTTCATCAGACTTCTCCTTTCCCCGTGTTAGGCGCTTTTCTGTTCTTCGCCCTTGGCCAGGCGGTATTCCCTGGGCGAGCGTTTCATTCGGCCTCGAAAGACCTTGGAAAAGTAGGCAGGGTTGGAAAATCCCACTAAGGAAGCCACTTCCGCCACGGTGGCTTTTCCCTCTCGCAGCAGGGGCAGACTCCTGCCAATGCGGTAATCCAGCAGGTAGTCGAACAGGGACTGGCGCATCTGCCGCCGGAAAAACCGGCAGCACTCGCTTTTGCACAGGCCCACTTCTTTTGCCACATCCTCCAAGGTGATCTTTTCCCCGTAGTGTTGGTGGAGATATGCCAGGATCACTCGCAGGCGTTCGATTTTCTCCGGATCGGAGGGAGCGGGGGACTGTTCCTCCCAGTGGCTGAACAGTTCTCCCCAGATCCCCAGCAGGAGACGCTGCACTTCCAGCTCGAAGATTTCGGATCGGTCCTGGGTCAAGCGGTAAATTCGGCTAAGTGTCTCCAGGATCTCTTTTTGCCACTCCTCCTCTGGGGAAAGAGGCATAGAGGGATGTTCGCCGTTGACGATGGTGTCCACGAATTTTCTCCGGATGACGCAGCCTTCGTAGCCTCCCAGCAGCCTGGGATGAAAGGAGACCGACAGATAGTCACAGTCGGAGTCACCCACACGGCTGCCGGCGTGGAGGGCGTTGGCGTTGCAGAAAAGTCCTTCTCCTTCCCGAAGCCGATAGTTGCTGTCGTTGACCCGGTAGTCGATCTCTCCGGAGAGGACCAGGGTCAGTTCTACCTCGTTGTGCCAGTGCCAGGGGAAGGAACCGGTCTCGTAGGAAGAGATCCTTTTTCGGCTGATATTTACCGGAAATTCGTAGGTGCCGTGAGATTTCAGCTCTCGTTTCTCTTTATTAACCCGTAATTCCATAAAAACCTCAATATAAGAAAAGAAGCGGCCAATATCCTTGTTGATTTCCTGCGTTCAAACTCATTATAATAACAGTGAAAGCAGAAAGCAACCTGCTGCGGAAAAATTACATAGGAGGTTATGCGTCATGGCGGTTTTGGTATTGGGCGGAGCCGGCTACATCGGCTCTCACACAGCGTACGAACTCATCGACAACGGCGTGGAGGTAGTCATCGCGGACAACCTGGAAACAGGCCACCGGGAGGCTGTTCATCCCAAGGCGCGGTTCTATCAGGGGGATATCCGGGACCGGGCTTTTCTGGACGATCTGTTCCAAAAGGAAAAGATTGACGGCGTCATCCATTTTGCCGCCAATTCCCTGGTGGGGGAAAGCATGACCGATCCCCTGAAGTACTATGACAACAATCTGTGCGGCACCAAGGTGCTTTTGGAAGCCATGGTGGCTCACGGCATCGGGAAGATCGTGTTCTCCTCCACTGCTGCCACCTACGGCGAGCCGGAGAACATTCCCATCCTGGAGACGGATCCCACTCATCCCACCAACACCTACGGAGAGACCAAACTCTCCATGGAGAGGATGTTCCACTGGGTGGGCCAGGCCCACGGCCTGCGGTATGTGTCTCTGCGGTATTTCAACGCCTGCGGCGCACATAAGAGCGGTGAGATCGGCGAGGCTCACAATCCGGAGACCCACCTGATCCCCCTGATTCTCCAAGTGCCTCTGGGCAAGCGGGAATCCGTGAGCATTTACGGGGACGACTACGATACCCGGGACGGCACCTGCGTGCGTGACTACATTCACGTTACCGACCTGGCACAGGCACACATCCTGGCCATGGAGTATTTGAACAATGGCGGCGAGAGCTCCATTTTCAATCTGGGCAACGGCGTAGGCTTCACAGTCAAAGAAGTGATCGATACTGCCCGGAAGGTGACAGGTCATCCTATTCCCGCAGTGGAATCCCCCCGTCGGGCAGGCGACCCTGCTCAGCTGGTAGCCTCCAGCGACAAGGCAAAAACGGTTCTCCACTGGAAACCCCAGTACGATGATCTGGAGACCATCATCGCCTCCGCTTGGAACTGGCATAAGAACCATCCCAACGGCTATCAGAAGTAAACAGCAGTCAAAAGGCTAAGTTCGCGGAGAGTGAACCGTCGCCAACGAAACAAAAAGAGAACAAGTGCCATTCAGGAGCCCCCGAGCAGTTTGCCCGGGGGTGTTTTTTACGGTTTTCTTACATAGGTTGTATTTTCCCTTTGGCCGTGCTATGATGAACTCAAACCTACCAACAGGGGGAATGACCGTGACCTGGAACGTTGTAAAATGGATCGCTATTGTCTCCATGTTCATCGACCATACTGCCGCGGTTCTGATCACATACAGTCCGCCTTTGATCTTTGATCTGGGGCTATACGATATCATGCGCCTGGTGGGAAGGATGGCTTTTCCCATCTTTGCCTACGGTATCGCTCAGGGGTGCGTGTACACCCACAGCGCCCGGCGGTATTTGGGCAGGCTGTTTCTCTTCGCGGTGATCTCTGAGCTGCCCTACCAGCTGGCTCTGGACCAACCCATTCCGCCCCACTTTGCCGCCTCCAATGTGTTCTTTACCCTGTTCGCCGGGGCGGTCTGCTGTGAGATCGTAAAATTCTGCAGGAGTAAGGGTCGGGGTTGGGTGGCAGTGTTCCCCGTGGCGGCCATCGTTCTGCTGTGCGAAATGGCGGGCACGGATTACGGCGGATTCGGGGTGCTGTTCGTCCTGATGCCCTACCTGTTCTTTGAGAATAAAACCGCTCGGTTGGTCGCCTTGGGTTCGGTGACGGCCTTCTTCTATATTGTGGTGGCTAATTTCTCCGGTTTTTCCTCACCCCTTTGGTGGATGGGGGATCTTTCCCTGTTTTGGTACACGGTTCGGCAGACGGTGTTCGCTCTTCTGGGAGTGGGATTGGTGGCACTCTGCAATGGTCAGCCTGGCAGCCGCAAAGGAAAGTGGTTTTTCTACATCTTCTATCCCGCTCATCTGACGGTGCTGTTCCTTGTGGATTACGCCCTTTACGGGCCTACATTCTTGTCTTGGTCTCAGTTGTTAGGAGGTTGAAGCCATGAAAAAGAAACGATTTTTGATCCCTGTGTGCGTTTTGGTTGGGCTGGCGGTAGTTTGTCTCGGAGTGTACGGACTGATGCAGTATTTCGGTTCTCCTTTGATTCCCGGCAGCTTGGAGCGCCGGTATGCTCGGGAGGTGGCCGCCCACCAGGAAGAACTTTTGTCTTTCTCCCAGAAGTGCTTGGAAAGCGGTGCTCTGCCGGAGGATCAATCTCTGCCTAGCTTTATTCGGGAAGCCCAGGTGGTGGGGCAGAACAGTCTGAATCCGGAGGACGCATTTGTGGAATTCACCTGCCACGGCTGGGGACTGACGCCCTCTTCCAGTTATTACGGGTTCTACTATTCTCCCAATGGCCCCAGAGCCTTTCAGGGGGTGGAGACGGAGCTCACACCTCAGGACGGAGGCTTTTCCTGGCAGGCAGAGGGAGACAATTACGGATTTACCCGTGAGATCGGGGAGGGGTTCTACTATTACGAGGCCCATTTTTAACATTTAAAAATAGCAGTAAAGGAAAAAGAAAAAGCCGGGAAATCCCGGCTTTTTCCATGCGGTCACTTATTTCTGAAAAATGTTTTGCAGTACCGCTGCCACTTCCTGACGGGTGATAGGGCTTTGAGGACGGAAATTTCCGTCTGTATCGCCGTTCATCAGCCCATGGTTCTGAACGAATTCCACCGCCTCCTGAGCCCAGTCGGATACAGTTTTTTTCTCAAGACCGGCGAAGTAGTCCGCGATAGCTTTTTCTGCGATGGCCTTTACTTGAGCTTCTGTCATGGCATCTTCCTCCTTTTCTTGGGGATCTATCAAGCTGGGATAGTCCTTGTAAGCGTAGTTGCCGTCAAAGGCCTTCCCTCCGATGGTCCAGCTGTCTGTGTACTGCCACATGCCGTAGGGCTTTTTGTAGTCGCAGGAGCTGGACCATTGAGCCACCCATTTGTCGTACTTGTCCAGGCGGGAACTGTTTAGCTTCCCGTTGAGCCAGGACAGCATGGAATAGATACCGCAGTAGAGCCCGGCTTCTTCCAGGGCGGAGCAGTAGGTCTCACAGAGG
This sequence comes from Clostridium sp. CAG:1013, assembly GCA_000432995.1. Taxonomy (GTDB): domain Bacteria; phylum Bacillota; class Clostridia; order Oscillospirales; family Acutalibacteraceae; genus Acutalibacter. The sequence continues at coordinate 14,449 of HF972662.1, read as the reverse complement.
GAGACCAGGTCCGCCCCGGTCTGGGAGCCGTCCTCCACGTCGTACCACACGCCGTACAGGGGCTTTCGTCCCTTCAGCATCCGAAGGGTGTGCTGAGCCTCGCTTTGGGCCATGAAAGTGGTGGTGGCGTAGGAGTAGAGGTAGGCTCCCCAGGGCATCCCGGCCGATTCCGCTTTCCGGACATTTTCCTCAAAACGCTTGTCGTCCTGGTTGATATAGTCCGAGCCGAATCCGCAGCGGATGATGACGAACTCCACCCCTGCACTTTTCAGAGCGGCAAAGTCCACACTGCCGTTCATTTCAGAAATGTCCACGCCTTTTGTCATAGATGTGCCCCTCCTTTCAAAAGAGCGTTGGTTTTCCTCCCCGGGAAGCATTGTAGGGGAGGAAAACGCTGGGAGCGCTGGGGGCGCTGAGAATTTCTCCCCTTGACGCGAGGGAGTTTCTCCTGTAAACTGTAAGGGACTTCCAGGAAGGAAGTCCCCGCCCCGAAGGGCGTAAGAACGTATCATTTGAACAATAGAATTTGGTGAAAAGATCGCAGGAAGCAGATCGGGCGCGCCGCAGCGTGCCGGGTTTGTTTCCTTTTGTTTCAATGAGGGAGAAAGATGGACCTGCAAGCGTTTTTTGAAGAATGTCCCAAGGTGGCTCTGGGCTTTTCCGGAGGAGTGGATTCCGCCTACCTGTTGTACGCGGCTACTGCCTGCAAAGCCCAGGTAAAACCTTATTTTGTGAAAACCCAGTTCCAGCCCGCCTTTGAGCTGGAAGACGCCCGGCGGCTCTGCGACCAACTGGGGATGGAACTGACAGTACTGGAACTGGATGTGCTGACCGTGCCCCATGTGGCAGAGAATGGCCCAGATCGGTGCTACCACTGTAAGCGAGCGCTGTTTGGGCGCCTGCGGGAGCAGGCTTTGGCCGATGGTTACACCGTTTTGATCGATGGCACCAACGCCTCCGACGACGCGGGGGACCGGCCGGGTATGCGTGCCCTGGGAGAACTTTCCGTCCGCTCTCCTCTGCGGGAATGCGGCATTACTAAGGCGGAGGTTCGCAGGCTCTCCAAGGAGGCTGGGCTGTTCACTTGGAACAAGCCGGCTTATGCCTGCCTTGCTACTCGGGTGCCCACTGGGGAGACCATCCAGGAGGAGATTCTCCAAAAGGTAGAAGGAGCAGAGGACGCCCTGTTCCGCCTGGGATTCTCCGACCTGCGGGTGCGGGTGTTCCACGGAGCCGCAAGGCTTCAGCTTCCGGGGGATCAGTTTGCCAAAGCTGTGGAGTGTCGGAAAGAGCTTCTGACCACCCTGGCCCCCTGGTTCGACACGGTCCTGTTGGATTTGAAAGAGCGATAAAACGACCTGAATGTTACAAAGACACAGAGAGAAGGAATTTCCATGGATCAGCAAGAAATACGCTCCCTGTTGGAGCAAGTGGCGCAGGGAAAACGCTCGGTGGACGAGGCTGTACTGGCCTTGAAAATGGAGCCTTTCCGGGAACTGGGTTTTGCCAAAGTGGATAACCACCGAGGCTTGCGTCAGGGCGCCGCGGAAGTGATCTACGGGGCGGGGAAAACACCCCAGCAGATCCGTGATATTGCCGCCTCCATGCGGGAGACGGGGGAGAAAGCGGTGCTCATTACTCGCATGTCCCAGGAGGCCGCGGACCTGGTAGGCCAGACCCTGCCTCTGACCTATCACGAGATGGGTCGTATCGGCATTGTGGGGGACATGCCCCCGGCCACGGGCAAAGGGACCATCGTAGTGGCTACCGGCGGTACCAGCGACATGCCGGTGGCGGAAGAGGCTGCCCTCACCGCGGAGGTGCTGGGAAACAAGGTCACCCGTCTGTACGACGTAGGTGTGGCTGGCCTCCATCGCACTCTGTCCCACTTGGAGGATATCATGAGCGCCCGGGTCATCATTGCCATTGCCGGGATGGAGGGAGCCTTGGCCAGCGTTATCGGCGGCCTGTCCGATTGTCCCGTCATCGCCGTGCCCACCAGCGTGGGGTATGGAGCAGCGTTCGGAGGCTTGGCGGCTTTACTCTCCATGCTTAACTCCTGCGCCAGTGGAGTCAGCGTGGTGAACATCGACAACGGCTTCGGCGCCGGGTATCTGGCCAGCATGATCAACCATTTGTAACTATGCTTCTTGTAAGGAGGATCCCAAAGTGAAAACACTGTATCTGGAATGTAATATGGGCGCCGCTGGAGACATGCTCACTGCTGCCCTGCTGGAACTCCATCCTCACCCGGAGGAGTTCGTGAAGCGTATGAACGACCTGCGCATCCCCGGGGTGGAATTTTCCGCCCAGCCTTCTGTGAAGTGTGGCATCACTGGTACCCACGTGTCGGTGACAGTCCATGGGGAAGAGGAAGAGAGCCATGATCATCACGACCATGAGCACCCCCATGACCACGACCACCACCATGATCATGACCATCCTCACGACCACGATCACCACCATGATCACGAGCATCCTCACGACCACGACCACCACGATCATGAACATCCCCATGACCATGATCACAGCCATGGTCATCACCACCACGCGGGGATGGGAGACATCCGCCACATCCTATCCCATATGGATATCCCCCAGCAGGTACGAGAGGATGCCCAGGCGGTGTATGAGCTGATCGCCCAGGCAGAGAGTCACGCCCATGGCCGTCCGGTAGAGGAGATCCACTTCCATGAAGTGGGCACCCTGGACGCTGTCACCGACGTGGTGGCGGTGTGCTGGCTGATCCACGACCTGGCGCCCCAGAAGATCCTGGCTTCTCCCATCCATGTGGGAAGCGGCCAGGTGCGGTGCGCTCACGGCATCCTGCCTGTGCCCGCACCTGCCACGGCTCATATTCTCCAAGGGGTGCCCACCTACGGAGGTTCTGTCCAGGGCGAGCTGTGCACGCCTACGGGAGCGGCTCTGCTGAAACATTTTGTCCAGGCTTTTGGGCCCTCTCCTGTGATGCGTGTGGAGAAGATCGGTTACGGCATGGGGAAAAAAGACTTTGAGGCCGCCAACTGTGTCCGGGCCATGCTTGGGGAGACCCAGGAGACCGGCGAGACTGTGGTGGAACTGTGCTGCAACCTGGACGACATGACCCCCGAGGCTCTAGGGTTTGCACAGGAGCGGCTTTGGGAAGCGGGAGCACTGGATGTGTCCACCATTGCCGTGGGCATGAAGAAGAACCGTCCCGGAGTGATGCTCATCTGCATGTGCCGGGAGGAAGATCGGGAGAAGATGCTCTCCCTGTTATTCGCACACACCACTACTTTGGGTGTGCGGGAACGGCTGTGCAATCGGTACACGCTTTCCCGTTCTCAGCGGACGGTGGAAACGGAATACGGCCCGGTGCGGGTGAAGGAGTCCGCTGGATGGGGCGTGGTCCGGGAGAAGCCGGAATATGAGGACCTGGCCCGGATCGCCCGAGAGAAGAACATGACTCTGGACCAGGTGAAACGCCTGCTGTAAGACCTGGATTTTGGCAAAAAAAGAAAAGTTTTTAAGGGTCCCGCTGTTCACTGCGGGGCCCTTCTGTTATAATAGACCGGTAACGTTTTTGTGGAGGAGGGAGCTGTATGTCAGCTCAAGAGGCCGCGGGTTCCAAAAGGTGGCGTCATACCCAGTACGCCAGTTATCTGGGGTACATCACCCAGGCCATTGTAAACAATTTATCGCCTTTGCTGTTTTTGATCTTCCAGGACGTGTTCCAGATCCCTCTGGAAAAGATCACCCTGCTGGTGACGGTGAACTTCTGCGTCCAGCTTTCCGTTGATCTGATCTCTGCCCGGTTTGTGGACAAGATCGGTTACCGGCCCTGTATTGTTGCGGCTCACATTTTCGCTGCGGCGGGACTGGTCGGTTTGGGACTGTTTCCCTGGCTGACCCCGGATCCCTTCTTTGGCCTGCTGGGAGCGGTGGTGTTGTATGCCATTGGTGGAGGACTCATTGAGGTGCTGGTCAGCCCCATTGTGGAGGCCTGCCCCACGGAGAACAAAGCTTCTGTCATGAGTTTGCTTCATTCCTTCTACTGCTGGGGGTCTGTGGGAGTGATCCTGCTGTCCACTCTGTTCTTGCAAGTGGCGGGCAAAGGAAGCTGGATGTTCCTCACTTTCCTGTGGGCGCTGCTGCCCTTGGCCAACGCTTTCTTCTTTTCCAGGGTGCCGATTGCCCACCTGACAGAGGAGGGGGAAAGCCTGCCCATGCGGAAGCTGTTCACCATGAAGCTGTTCTGGATCTTTGCTGCCCTGATGTTCGCCGCCGGGGCATGCGAGCTTTCCATGAGCCAGTGGGCTTCCGCCTTTGCGGAAAGCGGCTTAGGCGTTTCCAAGACCATCGGAGACTTGGCGGGGCCTTGCTTGTTTGCTGTGCTCATGGGCTTCACCCGGGTGTTCTATGCCAAGGTGGGCCACAAGCTGAACCTGCTCAACGCGGAGCTGATCAGCGGAGTTCTGTGCGCGGCCGCCTATCTGTTGGCCTCTCTGTCCCCCAATCCACTGTTGGCATTGCTGGGCTGCGGTCTGTGCGGGATTTCCGTGGGGATCCTGTGGCCGGGGACCTTCAGTGTGGCTTCCCGGTACTGCCCCAAGGGAGGCACGGCTATGTTTGCGCTGCTGGCTCTTTTTGGAGACCTGGGCTGCTCCGGAGGTCCCACGTTGGTAGGAATGGTCTCCGGTTTGTGGGGCGGGGAACTGAAAATAGGCCTGCTGTTCGCGGTGGTGTTTCCAGTATTCTTAATCCTGTCTGTGCTGGTGTGCAAAGCTGTGTTGGCAAAACAAGATCAAACGTGATTTATGGAGGATTGTTTCCTTTTGGGAGACGGTCCTCTTTTTGTCCCCTGGAAAAATCCACCAAACAAAAGCGGGTAGTTAAAACTAATTAGAAAAAACTAACTTTTTTGACGGATTTTCCTGGAAAGCCTTGACAAATGCTTTTAATGAGGTTACACTTAGAAACGTTCAAGGGGTTAGATCCTTCTAACCCCTTCCATTTGGCCAATTAGTTAGATTGATCTAACTTAAGATGGCAAGGAGGATGTCTCTATGATGCCACTGTCAATGGCGAAAGCCGGTGAGACCTTTACTGTGGTGAAGATCACCGGAAAAGATGAAGTGCGGCAGCATTTGGCCGAGCTTGGGTTTGTGGTGGACGGAACAGTCACCGTGGTGAGCGAATTGGGCGGAAGCCTGATCCTCCAGGTGAAGGAAAGCCGTATCGCTCTGGACCGGGACATGGCCAATCGCATAATGATCTGACACAGCATTAGAAAGGAGAGGGAACATGAGAACACTGCGCGATGCAAAGGTGGGCGATACCGTCAAGGTGGTTAAACTTCATGGGGAAGGGGCTACCAAGCGACGGATCATGGATATGGGCATTACCAAAGGCGTGGAGATCCACGTGCGGAAAGTGGCTCCCCTGGGTGACCCAATGGAGCTGAATGTGCGGGGCTATGAGCTATCCGTGCGCAAGGCCGACGCCGAAATGATCGAGATCGCCTGAGCGGGAGACCGCTTTTTTGACTGAGTTGGTTAGTTTGTTCTAACAAAGAAAGGGAGACTGACAATGACTAGTAAGATCGCGCTGGCGGGCAACCCGAACTGCGGCAAGACCACTCTGTTCAACGCCCTGACCGGTTCTAATCAGTACGTGGGCAACTGGCCCGGAGTTACCGTGGAGAAGAAGGAAGGCCGCTTGAAGGGGAACAAGGATGTGGTCATCCAAGACCTGCCCGGTATCTATTCTCTTTCCCCTTACACCCTGGAAGAAGTGGTGGCCAGAAGCTACCTGGTTGGGGAGAAACCCGATGCCATTTTGAACATTGTGGACGGCACCAATATTGAGCGGAACCTGTACCTTACCACCCAGCTCATCGAGCTGGGTATCCCGGTGGTCGTGGCTGTGAACATGATCGACCTGGTGCGGAAGAACGGGGATAAAATCGACCTGAAGCGGCTGGGAGAAGCTCTGGGCTGTGAAGTGGTAGAGATGAGCGCCCTGAAAAACGAGGGCGGCATGGAAGCGGCCCAGCGGGCGGTTTTGGCGGCGCAGGCGGCTAAGGACGGCAAGGAGCTGCCCCATGTGTTCACCGGCAGCGTGGAACATGCTCTCGCCCATATCGAGGAGTCCATCTCCGGGAAGGTGGAGTCCCGCTACCTGCGGTGGTATGCCATCAAAGTGTTTGAACGGGATGAAAAGGTGATGGAGGAACTGAACCTGGATCCTGCCCTGAAAGACCACTTGGAGCTGCATATCAAGGACTGTGAAAAGGAGCTGGACGACGATGCGGAGAGCATTATCACCAACCAGCGTTACGCCTACATCAACAAAGTGGTGGAGAAGTCCGTAAAAAAGAAAGCGGCCGTCCACAGCCTGTCCACCTCCGATAAGATCGACAGGATCGTCACCAACCGGATCCTGGCCCTGCCCATTTTTGTGGTAGCCATGTTTGTGGTATATTGGATCGCCATGGGTCCCTTCGGCACTTTCCTCACAGACTGGACCAACGACGTACTGGGCGGTGCCTGGCTGACGGAAGGCTCCCGCAGTCTGCTGGAGAGCTGGGGCACAGCCGACTGGCTCACCGGCCTGGTGGCTGACGGCATCGTGGCCGGTGTGGGCGCAGTGTTGGGTTTCGTTCCCCAGATGCTGGTGCTGTTCCTGATGCTGTCCATCCTGGAGGATATCGGCTACATGGCCCGTGTGGCGTTTATCATGGACCGGATCTTCCGAAAGTTTGGTCTTTCCGGCAAGAGCTTTATTCCCATGCTCATCGGTTCCGGCTGCGGCGTGCCCGGCGTCATGGCCTCCCGCACCATTGAAAACGAGCGTGACCGCCGCATGACGGTGATGACCACCACCTTCGTGCCCTGCGGCGCCAAGATGCCCATCGTGGGGCTGTTCGCCGGGGCTCTGTTCGGCGGGTCCGGTCTGGTGGCTGTGTCCGCTTACTTCATCGGCATCGCTGCCATCATCGTGTCCGGCATCATCCTGAAAAAGACCAAGATGTTCGCCGGCGATCCCGCTCCCTTTGTCATGGAACTGCCCGCCTACCATGTGCCCGCTGCCGTCAACGTGCTTCGGGCCACCTGGGAGCGGGGTTGGTCCTTCATTAAGCGGGCTGGCACCATCATTCTGGCTTCCTCTATCATCCTGTGGTTCCTCCAGGGCTTCGGCTTTGTGGACGGCGCCTTCACCATGGTGGAGGATAACAATTCTTCCTTGCTTGCCGCCATCGGCAGTGCCATCTGCGTCATTTTTGCTCCCCTGGGATTTGGAGATTGGCAGTCCACCGTGGCGGTGGTTACCGGTTTGATCGCCAAAGAGAACGTGGTCAATACCTTCGGCGTGCTGTTCCATGTAGGTGCAGAGGTGGGCGAGGACGATCCTGGCCTGTGGGCTGCTGTTGCTGCTCACTACACTCCCTTGATGGCGTACAGCTTCATGATTTTCAACCTGCTGTGCGCTCCCTGCTTCGCGGCCATGGGCGCCATCAAGCGGGAGATGAACAACTGGAAGTGGACCCTGGGTGCGATCGGCTATATGTGCGGTTTGGCCTACGTGGTCTCCCTGATCGTCTACCAGATCGGTTCCCTGTTCCTGGGCGGCGGCTTCGGGATCGGCACGGTGGTGGCTTTGGTGGCCATCGCGGTCATCCTCTTCCTGTTGTTCCGTAAGAACCAGTATGACGGCCAGCGCCTGACGGTCCGTTCTGTCAGTGCCGTGAGCCGGTAAAGAATTTATTTGAAAATCTGAGAAAGGCGGTGGGGAATATGATCCCAACCATTATTGGAACCATTATTATTGCGGCGATCTTCTTCGCCATCGTGGGCAAGGGGATTTACAACCGCAAACATCACAAGGGTGGCTGCGGCAG
>HF972662.1:0-6479 GCA_000432995.1 Clostridium sp. CAG:1013 | reverse complement strand
GGAGTGAGCCGCCTGACAATTTCGATCACAACGGATCCATTCTCTCTCTTATAAAAGACGCGCCGGTCTCTCAGCGGGGACCGGCGTGTTTTTGCGTTCCGCGCCTACCCTTGACCGCCAAGGGGGAGGTCCTGTATAATGACAGAAGAGAATAGCGGTCAAATGTGGGAACAGGAGAGCTACTATGGAACACAGCAAAGTATTATCGGCCATCAAAAATGCCTATCCCAAACTCACCTCGGCGGAACGGGCCGCGGCTGATTTTTTTCTGCAAAACCGGGAAAAAGGTGATCTTTCCTCCAAGACCATGGCGGCTAAATTGTATGTGTCGGAAGCGTCCTTGTCTCGGTTTGCCCAGAAATGCGGTTTCGCTGGGTATCGGGAATTCATTTACGAATATCAGCGCCCCTATAAGGAGGGCAGTCCCTACCTCACTTTCAGCCAGGCCACCCAGGAGGTGCTGAACCGCTACCAGGAACTGCTGGACCGCAGTTTTCATCTGGTGGACGAGGATCAAATGCGCCGTGTCTCCCAGATGGTCTCCCAAAGCCGGTGCGTATACGTGTACGGCATGGGGAGTTCCGGATTTGCCGCCAAGGAGCTGGGTCTGCGGCTGATGCGTACCGGCCTTTTGGTGGAGGCCATCACCGACAGCCATATGATCCGCATGAACGCGGTGCTTCTGGACGAGACCGTCACCGTGGTTGCCATTACCCTGTCGGGCCGGACGGAGGAAGTGCTGTGGGGCGTGCGGGAGGCTCGCCGTCGGGGAGCCAAGGTGGTGCTCATCACCGCTAACCGGGATCCGGAAGTGAAGTCTCTGGCCGATGAGGTGATGCCAGTGGCGGCAGAATTGAGCTTGTCTGCCGGTTGGCAGATCTCGCCCCAATTCCCCATCCTGGTGATGGTAGACCTGTTTTTCGCTTACTACCTGGGCTGTGACGATTTTGTCAACCGGGAGCGATACCGCCGCACCATGGAAGCGCTGTTGGGAGAGAAACCGAAAGAAACCATATAAAAAAGGGGCTGCCGTGAAAACTACGGCGGCCCCTTTTCCGTTTTGCTGAGTCCTGTGTGGGAGGGTGCGTCACTCCTGCACGTCGATGATTACCTTCATGGTGGTTTCCCGGTTGGCGTCGATGTATTGATAAGCTGCCAGGTATTCCTGGAAGGGGAAGTGCTTGGAGATCAAGGGTTTTAACTGGACCTTTCCTTCCTCCACCAGCCGGATGGCTTCCAGGTAATCCTCATTGCGGTACATCATGGTGGTGTTCAGGTCCAGCTCGTGGTCGTTGAGCACCGCCAGATCAATGTCGCCCCGAGTGGCAAACACTGCCACTAAAATGATGGTGCTCCCTTTCCGGGCGTACTGGATGGCCTGACCCATGGTGATGTTGTTTCCGGCGCAGTCGTAGATCACATCGGCCTTGTCCGGCCCGAAGCACTGAAGGAACTCCTCTCCGAAGTCCTTCTCGCGGGTGTTGACGCACACGTCGGCACCGCATTCTTTGGCCTTCTCCAGGCGGACGTCGCTCACGTCAGTGACCATCACTTTCCGGGCGCCCATGCCCTTGGCTGCCTGAGCTACCAGGATGCCGATGGGCCCCGCGCCCAGCACGCAGATATCCTTGTCTGTTACGTCCCCGGCCTGGCGCACTGCGTGGACCGCCACCGCCAGGGGCTCGATCATGGCGCCTTCATCAAAGCTCATGGAATCCGGCAGGGGGGTCACCTTGGCGGCGTCCACGGCGAAGTAGTGGGAGGCAACACCAGTGGTCTGGAAACCCATGACCTTCAGCTCCTCGCAGAGGTTGTACTTTCCGTGACGGCAGGGCCAGCACTTGCCGCACACCACCTGGGGTTGGATGGTCACTTTCTGGCCCAGGGTGAATCCTGTGACGTTTTCGCCCAAAGCCGCCACTTCTCCTGAGACCTCGTGGCCCTGGGTGACGGGATAACTGGTAAAGGGGTGTTCCCCGTGGTAGACGTGGATGTCCGATCCGCAGATGCCGATCTTCTGGATCTTCACCAGAACTTCCCCGGGACCGGGCTGAGGGGTGGGCACTTCTCGGAACTGGATGACGCCGGGGGCGGTCATAACTTGCTGAAGCACAAAAACTCCTCCTTTAAGTCTGGGATTTCTGGGGAAATCATAGCATACTTTTTTCTCTGTGAAAAGAGGTCACACTCTTTACGTGGCTATTTTTCAACGAAAAAATGGGGGCGGAGGACAAAAATGTTTGATAATCCGTTGGAAAAAACAAAAATTGACCTAGTATTTCTCCGAAAAAATGCTATACTGTGTCCGTATGGAATCCGCCGCGTTCCGCGGCTTTTTGGGAGGTATGTTTATGATGCGTTTAGGCGCTCAGTTGTTCACTCTGCGGGACTACACCCAGACCGCCAAGGATCTGGACTATTCCCTTTCCCAGGTAGCGAAAATGGGATATACCACAGTGCAGATCTCGGCCATTGGGCCCATCCCCGCTGAAACGGTGCGGGAGATCTGCGACAAGCACGGCCTTAAGATTGTTCTCACCCACTGGAACCCTGACCGGATCCTGAACGACACAGAAGCTGTCATCCGGGAGCATGAGATCATGGGCTGCGATTATATCGGCATCGGCATGATGCCCCCCAAGTACCGCACCCCCGAATGGCTGTGGCATTTTGCTGAGGATTACAAAGAGCCCGCCAAGAAGATCGCCGCGGCGGGAAAGCTGCTGATGTACCACAACCACAACTTGGAGTTCCAGAAGTTTGACGGCAAGCTGATCATGGAGACTCTGATGGAGAGTTTCGCGCCCGACGAGCTGGGCTTTACTCTGGACACCTACTGGGTGCAGATGGGTGGCGCCGACGTGTGCGCTTGGATCGAGCGCCTGGCGGACCGGATCCCCTGTGTGCATTTGAAGGATATGGCTGTGCGAGGCATGGAGCCCATCATGGCGCCGGTGGGAGAGGGTAACCTGGATTTCAAAAAGATCCTGGCCACTTTGGAGCGTACCGGCAAAACTAAGTATCTGCTGGTGGAGCAGGACATTTGCCAGGGTAGTCCCTTCGACTGCCTGGAGCAGAGCTACAAGAACCTCCACGCCTTGGGGTATGAATAAAGAAGAGAAGGAATCTCCCCGGAAGGCCTGGACCACAGCCGTGAACATAGCTGGGGAATATTTGCTGTACATCCTTCTGAATTATGCTTTGGCCTGCGTGAATCTGTCCTTTTGGGACAACCCGGTGCGCATCCTCACCTATGCGATAAACCTGGTGGTTCTGGGAAAATTCCTAGCCACTCTGGATAGGATGTGCCCCCGAAAGTGGATCAAATGGGCGGCCTTTGGAGGCAGTGTGGCGGTGGTGATCCTGCTGGTGTGGCTGGTAGGTTATTTCCCCATCTCTCAAACACCGGTCCGCTTGCCTTGGAACTGAGGAGGAATGGATACACATGAAATATAGTCTGGTCCCTCTGCGGGACAGACCAGACATGCTTCCACGGGCTGCCGCTTGGTTTCACCAGAAGTGGAGTGTTCCTCTGGAAGCCTATCGGGAGAGCATGGAGGAGTGCTTGGCTGGGAAAGGTCCAGTGCCCCAGTGGTATCTTGCTCTGGAAGGGGATAGGATCGTGGGCGGCATGGGGGTCATCGAGAACGACTTCCACGACAGGAAAGACCTTGCCCCCAACGTGTGTGCTGTCTATACGGAGGAGGACCGGCGGTGCCAAGGGATCGCCGGAGCCCTGTTGGAACTGGTCTGTCGGGATATGAAAAAGCTGGGTATCCCCACCTTGTATTTGGTGACGGATCACACCTCCTTTTACGAGCGTTACGGTTGGGAGTTTTACTGTATGGTCCAGGGAGACGGAGAGCCGGAGCTCACCAGACTGTACATCCACCATGAATGATCGTAGTAGCAAAATAGTGTAACATAATAGATTGATGGATTTGAAAGGAGTACCAATATGGAAAAAGTACGTCTTGGCATCATCGGCGTGGGAAACATGGGTTCCGGTCACGCGAAAAATATCCTGGAGGGCAAGTGCCCTGAGATCGTCATCACCGCCGTGGCTGATCGCCGGGAAGCCCGCCGTCAGTGGGCAAAGGAAAATCTTCCCGCAGATGTGACCATCTTTGAAGAGGGCAGCGATCTGATCAAAAGCGGCCTGTGCGACGCGGTACATATCTGCACGCCCCACTATCAGCATCCCACTCTGTCCATGGAGGCCTTCGACGCCGGGCTCCACGTCATGTGCGAAAAGCCTGCCGGCGTGTACACCAAGGCTGTGCGGGAGATGAACGAGGCCGCTGAGAAGAGCGGCAAGGTGTTCGCCATGATGTTCAACCAGCGCACCAACTGCGTCTATCGGAAGATGCGGGAAATGGTCCAGGGAGGCGAGCTGGGAGAGTTGAAGCGGGTCAACTGGATCATCACCGATTGGTACCGCACCCAGATCTACTACGATTCCGGCGATTGGCGTGCCACTTGGGACGGAGAAGGCGGCGGCGTGCTGCTGAACCAGTGCCCCCATCAGCTGGACCTGCTTCAGTGGATCTGTGGCCTGCCCAAGACCGTCCAGGCCTTCTGCCAGGAGGGCAAGTGGCACAATATCGAGGTAGAGGACGACGTGACCGCCTACCTGCAGTTTGAAAACGGCGCCACCGGCGTGTTTGTTACCACCACTGGCGACGCTCCCGGCACCAACCGGTTCGAAGTCACCGGCACCAAGGGCAAGCTGGTGTGCGAGAACGATCAACTCACTTTCTGGAAACTGTCTCAGGACGAGCGGGAATTCTGCCGCACCGCCAAGGAAGGCTTCGCCAAGCCCGAGTGCCAGGAGATCCAGGTGGAGACCGACGGTGAAAACCTCCAGCACGTGGGCGTGCTCAACGCCTTTGCCGGGAAGATCCTCCACGGCACGCCTCTGGTGGCGGAAGGCAAAGAGGGCATCAACGGTCTGACGCTTTCCAACGCTATGCACCTTTCCAGCTGGCTGAAGCGCCCTGTGGAGATCCCCTTTGACGAGGATCTGTTCCTCAGCGAGCTGAACAAGCGCCGGGAGACCTCTCAGAAGAAGGAGAGCCAGGAGATCACCTTCTCTACCGAAGGGACTTACTAAGGAGGAACAGACAGTGGAACAGATCATCCTCTCCGGGTTCTCTGACGAGATCGCCCCGGAGTTTGACACTCAGCTGGAAGCTATTGGTGAGTGGGGCCTTACCCACATTGAGCTTCGGGCTGCCGACGGAGTGAACGTCTCTGACTTCACCCCTGAGAAAGTAAAAGAAGTGAAAGCAAAGCTGGACCGGGCCGGGATCAAAGTGTCCTCTATTGGGTCTCCCATCGGGAAAATCACCATTGAGGATGACTTTGCCCCCCATCTGGAAAAGTTGAAGCGCACCCTGGAGATCCAGAAGAAGCTGGACGCTCCCTATGTGCGGATGTTCAGTTTCTATCTGCCCAAGGACCGGGACCCCAAAGAGTTTCAGGGCAAGGTGATGGAGCAGGTGGGCGCCATGGTGGAGGAAGCCAAGGCGTGGGATTCCGTGCTGCTCCATGAAAACGAAAAAGGTATTTACGGAGACAATGCTTCCCGCTGCGGGGAGTTGATGGATGCCTTTTACGGGGATCATTTCCGGGCAGTGTTTGATTTCGCCAACTTCGTGGAGGTGGGTCAGGAGACCCTTCCTGCCTATGAGCGGCTGAAGCCCTTTATCCAGTATGTGCATATCAAAGACGCTCTGATGAAAGAGAAAAAGGTGGTCCCCGCTGGTCAGGGCGACGGCCATGTGAAAGAGATCCTGGGGGATCTGATCGGCGGCGGGTTCCATGGGTTCCTGTCTTTGGAACCTCACCTGACGGACTTTGCTGGTCTGGCGGCATTGGAGCAAGATGCCCAGAAGCGTGGTGCCGCTCTGGACGGCAAGAGCGCATGGAAACTGGCTCTGGATTCTCTGCGGGCTATTTTGAGGGAGATCCAATAAGGGGAGGAACATTACAATGAGTGATTTTCGAGTAGGCGTGGTGGGCTGCGGCGGCATCGCCCAAGTCCATGGAGCCGTGCTCCAGCATTTGGAAGGCGTAGAGCTTGTGGCCTGCGCTGATATCCGTCCGGAACGGGCCGCGGCTTTCGCGGAGAAATTCGGCGGGAAGGCTTACGATTCCATGGAGGCCATGTTGGAAGGGGAGCAGCTGGATGCTGTTCACCTTTGCACGCCTCACTATCTCCACACCCCCATGGTAAAACTGGCGGTGGAGCGTGGACTCCACGTGTTCACCGAGAAGCCTCCTGTCATCAACTGGGAGCAGTGGGAGCAGCTCCAGGAACTGGCCAAAGGCCCGACCCGTGTGGGCGTCTGCTTCCAGAACCGTTATAATCGGAGCGTGGGAATGTTGAGGGACATCCTGGCTTCCGGGAAAGCGGGAAAAGTGCTGGGCGCCAGAGCTTTTGTCACCTGGCACCGGGAGGCCCCCTACTACACGGA
>HF972661.1:82179-85270 GCA_000432995.1 Clostridium sp. CAG:1013 | reverse complement strand
CCCCGGCGGGTTGTCCCTTCCACACCCGGTGCGTGGCCTGCACGGACCGGTGCAAGGTGGAACGGCCCCTTCTGCGGGAGTTTGAGGGAGGCCGGTTCTGTGCCTGCCACCGGGTGGAAGAGCGTACGGGCTTAAAGCCTGTGGCGGCGCCCGAAAAATTGGAGGAGGGTAAAACGGAATGAAAGCAGTGATCCTTTCCGATATCCACGTGGACATCAACCGGGATTATCCCGTGGCGGAAGAGCTGGCCCGGTTTACCAAGGAGAAGAATGCCCAGCTGGTCATCATCGCTGGAGACGTGAGCGAGACCCAGCAGGAGACCTTGGATACCTTGGAGAAGATCGAGCAGGCGTCCGGTGCCCGGGTGCTGTTCGTCCCCGGCAACCACGATCTGTGGGGCCCTGAGGGGGACCCGGATCAGATCGCCCGGATCTACGAGCGTTACTGCCAGGATCAGCACTGCCTCTGCGGCAGGGACGTGGTCCTGGGGGACAAGGTGATCCTAGGAGACGTGGGTTGGTACGACTATTCTTTCGGCAGCGGCCGGTATTCTATGGAGGAATTTGAGGAGATGAGTCTGGCGGGCCGCACCTGGCAGGACCATCTTCGCAACGCCTGGACCCGGGACAACCTGGGCCGGAACCAGTGGATGCTCTCCCGGCTGGAAGCCCGCATGGCCGCCTACCCGGACAAGGAGCTGGTGATGGTTACCCATATGCTGCCCATCAAAGAGTTTACCGTGCCCCAGGAGATGGGGAACTGGTCTTACTTCAACGCCTTCCTGGGTTCCAGGAAGCTGGGCGAGCTGTACACCCGTTACCCGGTAAAAGCTGCTATCTGCGGCCATGTCCACTACCGGAAAAGCTTGGAGAAGCAGGGCATCTACTGGATGTGCCGTTGTCTCAACTACCACACGGAGTGGCGGCCTCAGGACGGTGAAACCCTGGGCGAGCAGATGGAGAAAGCGGCGGAGGTATTGGAGCTGTGAGAACGTTTTTCATTGCTGATACCCATTTCGGGGACGAAAATATTCTCCGCTACGAGAATCGGCCTTTCGCCTCGGTAGAGGAGATGGACCAGGAACTGGTCCGCCGTTGGAACGAAACCGTCGGGGAAGAGGATACGGTCTTTCACCTGGGGGATTTTTCCTCCCTGGGGGAAGAAGAGGACCGGCAGCTGCTTGCCCGTCTCCACGGGAAAAAGGTGCTGGTGCTGGGCAATCACGACCGTCACCGGACCCCGGAGCAGTGGCGTTCCCTGGGTTTTGAGGAAGCGGTCCCCTGGCCGGTGGTGTGGGAAGGGTTCTACATGCTGTCCCACGAACCTCTGTACGTGAACCAAAACATGCCCTACGCCAATGTGTTTGGCCACGTCCATGGAAACCCCGCCTACCGGGACGCCAGTCCCCACAGCGTGTGCGTTTCCGTGGAGCGTACGGAGTTTACGCCTTTGTCCTTTGAGGATCTGAGGCAGCGGCTTAGGGAAAACAACAACTGAGTACACGCTCCTTTTGAGCTGACAGCCGTCCTTCGGGGCGGCTTTTTTTGCTTGACTTAAAGAGTGCTTTAACTGGTATAATGACGAAAAAGAATGGGTCATCGGGGAGGATTTAGGCCGAGACCGGCCTGGTTCCCACCAGTTTTTCACAGAAAGGACGGATCACCATGCAAACGGTCACTTTAGGCAGAACAGGCATTACCGTCAATAAAAATGGCTTTGGAGCCCTGCCCATCCAGCGGGTGGGGGCGGATTACGCCGGGAAACTGCTGCGCAAGGCCTATGAGGCGGGCATCACCTATTTCGACACCGCCCGTTCCTATACCGACAGCGAGGAGAAAATGGGTCTGGCTCTCGCCGACGTGCGGGAGAAGATCTACATCGCCACCAAGACTCCCTCCACCACGGTGGAAGGCTTCTGGAAGGACCTGGAGACCAGCCTGAGGCTGCTGAAAACGGACTACATTGACGTGTACCAGTTCCACAACCCGGAATTCTGTCCTAAGCCTGGGGACGGCACCGGCCTGTACGAGGCCATGCTGGAAGCAAAGGCCCAGGGGAAGATCCGGTTCATCGGCATCACCAACCACCGGCTCCACGTGGCGGAAGAGGCCGCCGCATCTGGTCTGTACGACACCTTGCAGTTCCCCTTCTGCTACCTGGCCACCGATCGGGACATCGCTCTGGTGAACCTGTGCAAGGAAAATAATGTGGGCTTTGTGTCCATGAAGGGTCTTTCCGGCGGACTGATCACCAACTCTGCGGCCGCCTACGCTTGGCAGGCCAAGTTCGACAACGCCCTGCCTATTTGGGGCATCCAGAAGGAGAGCGAGCTGGACGAGTTCATCGCCTACATCGACAATCCTCCCACCATGGATGACCCGGAGATCCAGGCGGTGATCGAGAAGGACCGGAAGGAGCTCATCGGCAACTTCTGCCGTGCCTGCGGTTACTGCATGCCTTGCCCCGCGGGAATCGTTATCAACCAGTGTGCCCGCATGAGCCAGCTCATCCGCCGAAGCCCCTCTGCCAGCTGGCTGACCCCGGAGAGCCAGGCCATGATGATGAAGGTGGAGGACTGCCTCCACTGCGGTCAGTGCAAGAGCAAATGTCCCTACGGCTTGGATACTCCCACCCTTCTGGAACAGAACCTGGAGGACTACAAGAATATCCTGGCCGGAAAGGTGCAGGTGTAAGGACGAAAAAGGTTCCGTACCCCGCAAAACGAAAAGCAAAGCGCGAAAAAAGGACCGCCTGAAAAGGCGGTCCTTTTGCTGCTTGTGCAGTTTAAAACTCGTAGGTGGACCCGTCCACGGAGAAGGTCATCTGGTCCCCCAGAACAGCTTTGGCGGCGGCCAGTTCGCCCTCAAAGTCATGAAGGATCTCCAGGCCGTGATGGTAGAACACCACCTTGCCCACCTGAATGCCCGAGTCTTTCAGCTCCTGGCAGAGTCCGGCAGCGGTGTGGTGGCCTGTCTCCAGGAACACCATGTCGCAGCCCTCCATCGCGGGGGCGATCTCGGAAAGATCCCGGAAGTCGCCGGAGAACAGCACCTTTTTGCCCTCTGCCTCCACCAGGAAGGTGTAACTCATA
>HF972661.1:75193-82072 GCA_000432995.1 Clostridium sp. CAG:1013 | reverse complement strand
CCCCGTCCCGAAGCTGATGGGGATCCAGACGGAACACGGTCTCGTAGTTGCCCTCGCTGGCCCGCAGCATGGCCATGACCCCGTCAAACACGGAAAGATCCGGCATGTGGACCTGGATCACATGGCCCTCCATGCGGGCGGCGATGTCCGGGTCGATGGTGCACAGCTTGCGGAAATTCCACAGCAGGTGGGGAAGTCCGCCGGTGTGATCCATGTGGGTGTGGGTGATGAAAATGGCGGCGGTGTCCGGCTGGGGGATGCCCCCCAGATAAGAGGCGTAACCGGCGTTCTCTCCGGCGTCGATAAAATACAGCCTGCCCCCGGTCTCCACAGCCACGGAAGTCTGATGACAGCCGGGCATGGGCTCCGTGCCGGAGCAGCTTCCCAAAACGGTGATCTTCATGGAGAATCCCTCCTAAATATCGTGATTCCCGCTCCTGAAACAGGGGGAGCGTCTTTTCTCAGTATAACCCTCCCCTTTGAAATGTCAAGACTGACCCTGGCGCGGGGAAGGAGAACGTGGTACAATAAACGTTAGGGTATCCTTAGAAATGCTCCGTAAGGAACACGCATCCCTTGGGGAAGGCGTGTTCCAGCACTTCTCGATTTCCATTGAGGATCACACTGGGCTTGTAGAGGGCTTCCTCCAAAGAGAGGTACCCCAGCAGGAGCTGGGTGAGCGATCCCACGTCCAGGGACAGATCGGCGGGGGATTCCTCCGGCAGTTTGGTGACGGTAACTTTACCGTCTTTTGCCGCCACCTGGAACACGCCGCTGTTTTCCGGCAGCAGCTGGTCCTCCACCTTCAAGGTGTACTGGGTCCCTTCCAGGGGCGCTTTCCGTTCCAGGGCCTTCTCTGCGTGGATCACCCGAGCCATGGGCTGTTCGTTGAAGGAGGGGGTCAGGTCGTAGCTTTCCTGCAGCAGAGAGGGCAGGGGCACGTCGTCAGGAAGGATCAGCTGGAAGGCTCCGTACTGAGCTGCCAGCCGGCTCAGCAATCCGAAAGTCTGGAACAGCCCTTCCGGAGAGGAGAAGCCCAGTTCCTTTACCACGCCCACCTTGGGATCGGCGGAGGGGTCCTCCAATGCCACCACCACATAGGCCAGAGGCTGGGAATCTTTCTCCAGCAGGTAGGTGTAGTACCGGTCCTTGTAAGGATCCTTTTCCAGCAGGTTTTTCCAGTGACGCTCCTCGCGGCGCACGGCCAAGTTTCGTTGTCCCAGACTGGCGTTGTAGATTGTCTGGAACGGAGTCAGGTCTCCGCCGGGCTGGAACATTTTCACCGAGCAGGTGCAGCGGAAATTGGAAAACGCTTCCACGGGGATCTGGTATCGGGTGCAGATCTGGCAAAGCTCATAGCCAAATTTCCGGTAATAGGCGTGAGAGAAGGGGTACAGGGACGAGAATACCGCGCCCTGATCCCACATCCAGCGGAGAGCCGTGTGGAAAATGTTTCGCACAGCGCCTCCGTGACGGTATTCCGGCAGAGAGGCCACGCCGCCCACGCCCACCATGGGAACGGTGGTCCCTTCGTAATACATCTCATACTCCGGCAGCTCCAGGCAAGCGGTGAGGATTCCCTCCTCATTGAAATGACCAAAGGTCACGTTGTGACGGTTGTCAGGTTTTTCCAAATCTTTTTTTGCTTCTTCCACATCCCAGGAAAGGCCGAAGGCGATGCTCTGGATTTTCCCGCCTTCCAGCAGCTCTTCCGGAGTTTTCAATTCGCGGACAGACATAGAAGTTCCTCCCACTGTTTTTTCTGATTGTACAAAAGGGCGGATGCTTTGTCAATTCAAATACATGATTCTGAAAGTTTTTGCAAAGGAGAAATCATTATGAAGATCGCGGTCACTTATGAAAACGGCCAAGTGTTCCAGCATTTCGGCCACACAGAACAGTTTAAGATCTACGACGTCCAGGACGGCAAGGTGGTCTCCTCTCAGGTAGTGGACACCGCTGGCAGCGGCCACAGCGCTTTGGCTGGTTTCCTCACGGCTCAGGGCGTTTCCACCCTGATCTGTGGCGGCATTGGCGGCGGCGCCAAAATGGCTCTGGCTCAGGCGGGCATTGAGCTGTTCGGGGGCGTGTCCGGCAGCGCTGACAAGGCGGTGGAGGATCTGCTGTCCGGGAAACTGGTGTTCCAGCCCGACATTCTCTGCTCCCACCACGGGGAAGGCCACGCTCACGAAGGCCACTCCTGCGGAGAGCACAGCTGCGGCGAAGGCGGCTGCCATCACTGCTGAGCAACAGAAAAAGGAGGTCCTTGGGACCTCCTTTTTTTAGTGTCGTGCTCTTACTCCTGCTCAGAGCTGGGCTTCTCAAAAGGCAGCAGAGGAGTAACCTCTCCTGCGCAGGTGATGGTGAGCTGGTGCATGGCACGGGTGCAGGCCACGTACAGCAGGTTCTTGTCAAAGTCGGTGTGGTAGGTTTCTTCCGTGGCCATGGGCAGCAGTACCTGGTCGAATTCCAGACCTTTGGACATCTGGATGGACAGCACCGTGGCGCCGTTTTGGAAGCTGCTGCTCTCCGGGGTAATCAGGTTTACCTCTGCGCCTCGCTCCCGCAGCTCCTCATAGAGCTCCTTGGCCTGGGAGTTGGTGCGGGTGACGATCCCCAAAGCGTTGTACTTGCTCTGATGGAATTCCTCCACCCGGCGACAGAGAGCGGAAAGCTCCTCCTCGTGGGTGGGGAAGGCCATCAGGTCCGGGGCGGGACCATGACGTTCCACCGCCTGGAAGTCTGCCTGGTCCACGATCTTCTTGGCAAAGTGGATGATCTCCCAGGTGGAGCGGTAGCTTTTTTCCAGGCGCATCAGCTGGGAACCCTCATAGAGCTGGTGCAGGTCCTCCAAAGTGTAGGGGGAGTAGGGATTGATAGACTGGCTGAAGTCCCCCAGGATGGTCTTGGGACACTGGAACAGCAGGTTCATCACAGCGTACTGGATGGGGCTGTAGTCCTGCATTTCGTCGATGACCAAATGCTTGATGGTATGGCTGCGCTGCAATCCTGTAAAGGCCGCCTGTAAGTACAGGTAGGGGAATACGTCGTTCCACTCCAGCACCCCTTTTTGGAAGGGCTTGAACAGCTTTGCCCGTTCCTTGCCCAGCTGCCGGAAAAAGGCCCGGTAGGCGGAGAGGGTGGTCTTCATGGAAAGCATTTTTCGCAAAGCCTGAAGGATCTTGGCACGGCTGGGTGGCGCCTCTTCCCGGAGAAACTCGTTTTCCAGCCGGGAATGGATGTCGTCTGCCACCATTTCCAGCCGTTTCATCAGGGGATAGCGCTTGTATACGTCCACCCGGGCTTTGATCCAGGGGCCGGGCACGTTCCAGTCCTTGTACTCGTAGTTCTGGGGATGAAATGCCAGCTCCGGCAGCCGGGCGATGAAGTCGTCCATCAGCCGGACAAACTCTACGGTGGATTTGAACTTCACCCGCTGCTCCCAGGCGGGGTCGGCGGCTTCCAGGGGATCCCGGTCTCCCACGAAGTCCACACCATCCTCCAGCTGCACCAGGGCCAGGTCCTCTAGGCTGGCCTCGAAGATGGGCTCCTCGCCCAGTTCCGGCAGCACGCTGGAAATGTAGTCTCCAAACACCTTGTTGGGGGAGATGATGGTCACGTTCTGGGCCTTGATGGTGTTGCGGAACCGGTAGAGCAGAAAGGCCACCCGGTGCAGGGCGATGCTGGTCTTTCCCGAGCCCGCCACGCCCTGGATGATCAGAGTGTGTGCCTTCTCATTGCGGATGATCTGGTTCTGCTCCTTTTGGATGGTGGAGATAATGGACTTCATCTTTTCGTCGGAGGTGTGGGCCAGCTCCTGCTGGAGGATGTCATCCTGGATGTTCTGGGAGCTGTCGAAGGCGTACTCCATCTCCCCGTTCACGATCTTGAACTGACGCTTTAAGCGCAGTTGACCGTCGGTGTGGCCCTGGGGGGCGTCGAAGCAGGCGGGCCCCAGTTCAAAATCGTAAAACATGCTGGCCACGGGAGAGCGCCAGTCGATGACGTACAGCTGCTTCTGAAAACGGAAGGCGTACAGCCCGATGTAGTAGGGGGCGGCCTCCTTTTCCCCGTCGGCCTGGAAGTCAATCCGGGCAAAGTAGGGGGAGGACTTGGTTTTTTGCAGCCGGTCCCGGTAGAGCACCGCGGATACGCCCTGGGAGTCGATCTGCCGCAGGGCCATCTCGTTTTGGAACATCTCCTTGGGATCGCCCTCCCCGTGATGCTCCGCCATGTACATCTGCACTTCCCGGTATTCTTCGTCCATGGCTTCCACGGAGCGCTGGGCCTCCTCCAGTTCTTCGTTCACCATGCGTAAGATCTTGGATAAATGGGCAAGCTCCCCGGGGGGAACAGCTTGCTGGGGTGTCTTTTCCTGGTCCATCACAGCGGCCTCCTTTTCGCGTTTTGTCTTGTTTCTTTTCCTGTATAAGAAAGTATACCAAAAAAAGAAAAAAAGACTAGACTTATTTTTCGGGATGTGGTATGTTATATACTAGATGTACCCAAAAACGGATTTTTAGGGGTTTTGAGGCGGCGGAAGGCCGCTTTTTTCATTGTCATAAGACTTTTTTCGGAAAGGGGGCCGTTGCCTTGGGGAAAATAAACAGCAGCCTGCTGGGGAAGATCCTGCGCAACGGACTTTGGCAGCTGTTTTCCTGGCTGCCGAAAGACAGCCGCAAAGCGGTGTGTCAGAGCTTTTACGGTCGGGGCTATTCCGACAGCCCCAAAGCAGTGGCGGACCAGCTTCTCAAAAGAGGCTGGAAGGTCTACTGGACCGTGAAGGGCCCTGAGGAAGCGGCTACTCTTCCTGCCGGAGTGAAGCCGGTGGTGGTGGAGAGCCCCCGGGCGATCTATCATTTCTGCACTGCCGGGGTGTGGGTGGACAACTGCCGCAAGTGGGCCTACACCAAAAAGCGAGGGAATACTTGCTACGTGCAAACGTGGCATGGCTTTCCTTTGAAGCGGATTGAGGGGGACGCCGCCGATGCCCTGCCGGAGGATTACCTCCGGGCGGCACGGCAGGATTCCAAAATGGGAGACCTGTTTCTATCCAACAGCCGGTTCCTGACGGACATTTACCGCCGGGGCTTCTGGTATGACGGAGAGGTGCTGGAACAGGGCTTCCCCCGCAACGACGTGCTGTCCCAGCCCCACCCGGAGATGGGGGAAAAGGTGCGCAATGCCTTGGGACTGCCCGCCGGAAAACGGCTGCTTCTGTATGCTCCTACCTTCCGGAAGGACAAGGGCCTGGCGGCTTACGACATGGACTACGCCCGGCTGGTGAAAGCCTTGGAGGGACGCTTCGGCGGAGAGTGGCTGATTCTGGCCAAACTTCATCCCAACATCGCGGAGAAGGCCGCTCAGATGGACCTGGATCCTCAGGTGATCCGCAACGCCTCTGATTACCCGGACATCCAGGAGCTGTACCTGGCCTGCGACGCCATGGTGACGGACTACTCCTCGGTGATGTTCGACTATCTCATCACCGGCAAGCCCTGCTTTTTATACGTCAACGATCTGGCCGCCTACAAGGGGGACCGGAACTTCTATTTCGATATAGACAAGCTGCCCTTTGCCCGGGCGGAGAACAACGACCAGCTGGTAGCCGCGGTTTTGGGGTTTGATTCTCAGGAGCAGGCTCAGCGGGTGGAGGAGTTCTGCCGGGAATTCGGCATTGTGGAAAGCGGCGACGCCGCCGGGAAAACGGTGGATTATTTGGAAGAACGCTTAAAGCGCCAAGGGAAAGGATGAATACCATGAAACGCGTGATCACTTACGGCACCTTCGACCTGCTCCATTACGGTCACATCAACCTGCTGCGCAGGGCGAAACAGTACGGAGATTACCTCATCGTGGCCCTGTCCACCGATGAGTTCAACTGGAACGAAAAACAGAAGAAATGCTAT
The DNA here is from genome assembly GCA_000432995.1 of Clostridium sp. CAG:1013. Lineage (GTDB taxonomy): Bacteria > Bacillota > Clostridia > Oscillospirales > Acutalibacteraceae > Acutalibacter. Next base: position 76,163 of record HF972661.1, on the reverse strand, counting down.
TTCTCCTACGAAAAGCGGAAACAGCTGCTGGAAGCCATCCGCTATGTGGACCTGGTGATCCCGGAGGAGAGCTGGGAGCAGAAAAAGACCGATGTGAAGGAGTACCATGTGGACACCTTCGTCATGGGGGACGACTGGGAAGGCAAGTTCGATTTCTTGAAGGACCAGTGCGAAGTGGTCTATTTGCCCCGTACCCCGGAGATCTCCACCACCCAAATCAAAAAGGACTTGAACCGGTAAGTCTGTCATACAAAGAATTGGAAAGCCCGCGAGGAATTCGTTCCCCGCGGGCTTTTTTCTGTCTGCCCGAAAGCTGAGCGCCGTAAAATAACGCATATTTTCCAGTCCGCGGGAAACACTGCTACAAAACACTTTTGCGGAGGTGGCGACGTATGGAAAAGCAAGTCCTCATTTTGGCCACCACCAACGATTTTTTGCTGAAGTTCGAGAGAGAGAACGTAAAACTCCTTCAGTCCATGGGCTACCGGGTCCACTACGCAGCCAATCTCCACGAGCCCGGGTATATCTCCGATGGGGACAGGATCCGGGAGATGGGGGTGATGGTCCACCACATCGACATTGCCCGATCTCCCTATCTGCTGGGGGATAACCGCCGGGCGTTGAGTCAGCTGCTCACCCTGGTGCGCCGGTGGGATATCCGGGCCATCCACTGTCATACTCCGGTGGGTGGGCTGCTGGGCCGACTGGCGGGACGATTCTCCCCGTTGAAGCCTGTGGTGGTGTACACCGCCCACGGCTTCCACTTTTACCGGGGCGCTCCCCTGTTTAACCGGTTGGCCTTTTACCCGGTGGAATGGGAGCTGGCCCGGCATACGGATATTCTGGTGGTCATCAACCAGGAGGATTGGCTGGCTGCCCGAAAGCTGCCTCTGCCCCGGGATGGGAAAGTGTTCCGCCTGCCGGGGGTGGGACTGGACAGGGAGGTGTTCTCCCCCCTCCCGCCCCAGGA
>HF972661.1:72293-75183 GCA_000432995.1 Clostridium sp. CAG:1013 | reverse complement strand
CCCGCCCCAGGAGCGGGAAGTCCTCCGCAAGGACCTGGGACTTTCCCCGGGCGAGCTGTTCCTGCTGTCCATCGGGGAGCTGAACCTTAACAAGAACCACCAAGTGGTGTTGGAAGCTCTTTCCATTTTGAAGCGGCGGCCAGGTGGACTTTCCCGGATCCGGTATGGCATCTGTGGGGAAGGGTTTGCACGGCCTCGCCTGGAACGGGAGATCCGGGACCGTGGCCTCGACGGGACCGTCACTCTCTACGGTTACCGGCCTGATGTGCCTCGGCTGCTGGGCTGTGCCGACGCTACCGTATTTCCTTCCCGGAGGGAGGGGCTGGGTATGGCGGGGTTAGAATCTCTGGCTATGGGGGTGCCGGTGCTGGCCGCCGACAACCGAGGCACCCGGGAGTATATGGTCCACGGGAAAAACGGCTTGATCTACCCTTGGGATGACCCGGCGGGGTTTGCCCGGGGCATTGCTTTGCTGCGGGGCATGGACCCCCACCGGCGGGAGGAGCTTTCCAGGCGGTGTGTGGATTCCGTGGCCCCCTTTGACAGAACCAAGGCCCGGACCGCCATGAAAGCGGTGTACCGGGAGATGGATCGGAAAGTGAGGGAACGTCATGGAGGAGAGACCCTTGGTGAGCGTGCTCATGGGCTCCCATAACCCTAGGTGGGATCTGCTGCGGCGCAGTGTGTTGTCTTTGGTAGGACAGTCTCTGGAAAACTGGGAGCTGGTCCTGTGGGATGACGGCTCATCCCCGGCAGGAGCCATGGTTTTGGAGCAGGCCGCGGATTTGGATCCTCGGGTGCGTCTGTACCGTGGCCGGGAAAGCCATGGTCTGGGATATGCCTTGAACCGGTGCAGGGAACGTGCCCGGGGAAAGTACCTTGCCCGGCTGGACGACGACGACCTGGCCTTTCCCCGGCGGCTGGAACTGCAAACAGCGGCTTTGGACCGCTGTCCGGAATTCCAGTGGGTGGGGAGCGCCGCCCTGCTTTTGGACGGCGACGGCGTTTGGGGCAGGCTCTCCATGCCGGAACATCCACGGAGCAGGGATTTCCTGGCCCATTCCCCCTATATCCACCCGTCGGTGATGTTCCGCCGGGAAGCGCTGGAAAAAGCGGGAGGATACAGCCAGTCTCCCAGATATTTTGGCTGTGAGGACTACCAGTTGTTTTTCCGGCTCCACGCGCAGGGGCTGCGGGGATGGAATCTTCCCGCAGCGCTGATCGGCTACTGGGAGGACCGGGATTCCTACCGGCGGCGGACGGTCCCTCGTAGGATGCGGGAGGCGGCTCTCCGGTGGGAGGGACTTCGATCCCTGGAGCTTTCCCCGGCGGCAGCCGCTTGGGGAACTCTGCGCCCTTTGGCCGCTTGCCTGGTGCCCGGGGAAGTCCTTCGCTTGGTGAAGGAGCACTGCCATGGATAGGGAGGAAGAGGCGGCCCTGGAGCTGTCTGCCCGGAAGCTGTTTCCCACCTTGGGGGCCTTTACCCAGTGGACGCTGGGCAGGGCTTTGGAGGAGGGGATTCCCCGGCTGTATTTTTTGGCCCGGGACGGATGGTTCCCCTGCCGGCTGGCCCGTCGTCTGGCGGCGGCATGGGATCTGCCAGTGGAGTGCCGGTATCTGTATGGTTCCCGGCAGGCCTGGCGTCTGCCCCTCTATCAGGAGGATCATTCCCTGGCTTTGGATCAGCTCTGCGGCAAAGGGATGGCCCAAACGCCGGAGGGGATCCTTCGACGGGCTGGGCTGACTGAGGAGGAACGGCAGACGGTGCTGGGGGAACTGAGCCTTTCGGGAAAAGAGCTCCTGCTGCCCAAGGCGTTAAAAGAACTAAAGGAAAACTTGGGAAACTGTCCGAGATTTTGGACTTTTCTGGACGCTCACTCCCGGCGGACATTGCCGGAGCTGGAGGGGTATTTACGCCAGGAGGGATTGCTGGCCCCTGTCCCCTGGGCGGTGGTGGACAGCGGCTGGATGGGCTCCACCCAGGAGACCTTGTCCCGGCTGCTGGAAGTCATGGGAGCTGCTCGAGAAACGCTGGGCTTTTACGCCGGGCTGTACCGGGGACCAAAGTCCGGAAAATGGGACTGCTTTTTCTTCCGGCCAGGAAAGGACTTGCCTGTTCAGGCGGGGATGGAGCCCAGCTTCTTTGAAGCAGTGTTCACCGCCCCCCAAGGCATGACCTTGGGCTACCTCCGGAACGAAACAGAAGTGGTCCCTCTGCTGGGGGAAGCTCCTCTTCAGGGAGAGCGGCTGGCTTTTTTAGGAGAAGCCTTCCGCGCTCTGGGAGAGGAGTTGGCAGCCGCGCCCCGGCCCCAGAACCTGTGCCGCCGGGCTTTGGAAGAACGGCCCAGGGCTTGGGCATTGCTCCATCAGGTAATGACCCGCCCCGCCCGGGAGGAAGCAAAAGCTCTGGGGGCGCTGCTGTTCAGTTCTTGGGATGAGGAAACGTCCCCACTTGCAACCTTTCTTACCCGGGAGGAATTGAGGAGGAACTGCCTGACGGCTCGGCTGCTTTTGGGCAAACCCAGCCGGGAAAGTTTTTGGCTGCCGGGAACCTCGACACTGTACGAAAAAAATCCCACAAAGCAATTTGCTCAGTGGGACAGACTTCGCTGGGTCAGGGTGCTCGCACATGCTGTACGAAATATAGGACACTGAAAAGATGGGAGGATGGACCATGAACAAGCAGGAAAAACGGGAACAATACTGGTTCGTGGTACAACAGCTCACCGCCCGGGAATTAAAGCGAAAATATGCCCGGTCTGCATTGGGGGTGCTGTGGAGCGTTTTAAATCCCCTGCTGTCCATGACGGTGCTGTCCCTGATCTTTTCCCAGATGTTTCGCCGGTCCATTGAGAACTATCCCATCTATTACCTCACAGGTTATCTGTTG
>HF972661.1:67619-72244 GCA_000432995.1 Clostridium sp. CAG:1013 | reverse complement strand
CGCCGCCATGACCACCCTGTCCGACAATCGCTCCCTGTTGCTGAAGGTGAAGTTTCCTATGGAGCTGTTCATCATCACCCGGGGCTGTACGGCGCTGGTCAACCTGGGTTACTCCTTCGCCGCCTACGCGGTGATGCTGGTGGTGTTCCAGATCCCCGTCAGCTGGCCGGTGGTGTTTCTGCCCTTTATCGTAGCCTGTCTGTTCCTGTTTTCACTGGGACTTTCCTATGCCCTGGCGGCGGCCTATGTGTTCTACGGGGATGTACAGCACCTGTACACGGTGGTGCTCACCCTGTGGATGTACTGTTCCGCCATTTTCTACCCGGCGGATCAGCTATCCGGGCCCATCCGTCAGGTGGTGGAGATCAACCCCCTGTATCTGTTCATCCGATGCCTGCGTGGGGCGGTGATGGAAGCCCGGCCACCCTCCTGGCAGGACCTGGCGCTGATGATCCTCTGGGGTGCTGGGGCTTATCTGGTGGGCTGGGGGATCTTCCGCTGGTTCCGGGTAAAACTGCTGCAAAGATTGTGAGGTGAGAGGGTGAGCGATAGAGAGACCGTCATCCGCGTGGAGCATGTGACCATGGATTTCCGCCGGTCCCAGCGTACTGCCGGCAGCATCAAGGAGCTTCTTTTGAAAGGGCAGGGCAAGCGTGAGACTTTCCGGGCTCTGGACGACGTGAGTTTTCAGGTGGAGCAGGGCCAGGTGGTAGGGATCGTGGGGACCAACGGTTCCGGAAAAAGCACCCTTTTAAAAATTATTGCCGGCGCGCTGTCTCCCACACGGGGTAGGGTGGAGGTGGACCGTGATAAGGTGCAGCTGCTCACCTTGGGCACCGGCTTCGACCCGGAGCTCACTGGGAGGGAGAATCTGTTCTTGAACGGAGCCCTTATCGGCAGAAGCCGGCAGTTTCTCAACCGGCGCTACCGGCAGATCGTCAATTTCGCGGAGCTGGAGGGCTTTATGGAGGAGCGGGTGCGCAATTACTCCTCAGGTATGGTTTCCCGGCTGGGGTTTGCCATCGCCACCGCCGGAGAGGCTCCGGAGATCCTCATCCTGGACGAGGTGCTCAGTGTGGGGGACATGTTCTTCCGAAAGAAGAGTGAGGCCCGCATCCGGGAGATGATCCACAGCGGTTCTACGGTGCTGATCGTATCTCACTCTCCGGGAGTGGTGCGGGAAAACTGCACCAGGGCCCTGTGGCTGGACCGGGGAAAGCTGCTGGCGGATGGGGACCCTAAAACAGTCTGTGCCGCCTATGAGAAAAGCCACTGAGTTTTTGGGAAAGGTGATCTTATGAAAGAGAAGCTGTACCGTTTTCTGTGGGACCGAGCGCCCCGAGCGGGAGAACGTTACCAGGCCCGCCGGATGGCAGGAGTGCCCAAGTGGCGGGCTGTTCCCCAGTTGCTTGCTGCCGTGGCGGCGGGAGAACGGGGAGACGGCCCGCCTCTTCCCCCGGAAGGGGAAAGCCGTTCCCTGGAACGGATGCCTCCGGAGGTCTTGGCGGAGGAGCTCAGCCGGTTTGACGGAGTGTCTTTCGATGTGTTTGATACCTTGCTCCTGCGGTGTGTAGACCGTCCGGAGGACGCATTCTTTCTGGTGGGCGCCAAGCTGGGCTACCCCGATTTCCAACGGCTGCGGGTGGAGGCGGAACATCTTGCCCGCAAGCGGAAACAGAAGGCCCAAGGCACCGGGGAGGTGACTCTCCGGGAAATCTGGGAGGAACTGAAAAGGACTACCGCTCTGAACCCGGAACAGGGTATGGCGATAGAACTGGAAGTGGAGCAGGCACTCAGCCGTGGGAATCCCTATTTCCTGCCGGTGGTGGAGCATTTACGTTCCTTGGGAAAGCCCATGGCCCTCACCTCCGATATGTACCTGCCGGGGGAGTTCATTCAAAAGCTGGTAGAGCAGGCGGGGTTTGGCCGATTTCAGATGTGTCTGGTCTCCGGGGAGGAGCGGGTTTCCAAGGGAGAGGGCTGCCTTTTTGACCGGCTGCGGCGGAGGTTTCCGCGGGGAGCTTCCCTGGCCCATGTGGGGGATAACCCTCATTCCGACGGGGAGCGGGCTAAAGCCAAAGGCCTGACACCTTTTCTGTACCAGAACGTCCAGGGGGCGGGAGATCCTTTCCGAGCCAAAGACATGTCCCGGGTCTTGGGCAGTGTGTACCGGGGGCTGGTGAACGGAAAGCTCCACAGCGGAGCGGAACCCTGCTCGTTGCTGTACGAGTATGGTTACGTGTACGGTGGACTGTTCGCTTTAGGATATTGCCGGTTCATCCGGGAGCAGGCGGACCTCCAAAAGGCGGACCGGCTGCTGTTTCTTTCCCGGGACGGGGAAGTCCTGCTGGAACTGTACCGCCGTCTGTACCCGGAGGACCAACGGCCAGTGTATGCTTACTGGTCACGGCTGGCAGCCGCCAAGGTAACTGCGGGGCTGTTCCCCGGAGATTATTTTCGACGGTTTTTGTGGCACAAGGCGGAAGGGGGCGTTCCCGTGTGGCAAGTGGTGCGGTCCATGGAGCTGACCCCCCTTTTGCCGGAACTGTGCTCCCGTTTGGGGCTGTCCCCCAACAGGCCCTTGACGCATAAAAACGCCGGGGTGATCCAAGACTATCTCACAGACGCCTGGGACAGAGTGCTGTCCCTGTACGGTCCCCAACGCCAGGCGGCGGGAACCTATTACCGCCAGCTGCTGGAAGGTTGTCGACGGGCGGTGGCGGTGGACATCGGTTGGGCGGGAAGTGGCCCGGCGTCCCTGTGGTGGGCGGCGAAAAAATTGTGGGGCCTGGAGTGTGAGATCACCGGCCTGGTGGCGGGGACAAACTCCGCCCACAGCCCAGAACGAGATGCCGCCGAGCCTTTACTCCTCACTGGAAAGCTGAAAAGCTACCTCTTTTCCCAAGGGGAGAACCGGGATCTGTGGAAGCGCCACGATCCCCGCCGGGACCACAATCTGTTTTGGGAACTGCTCCTGGGCGGGGAGGAGGGCAGCTTGAAAGGCATCTACCCCGGCCCGGAGGGAAGCTGGCGGCTGGAACTGGGGAAGAATTCCCAGGCGGACGCTGTGAAAGAGATCCACCGGGGAATGCTGGATTTCGCCCGAGATTTCACCGCTTTGGAAGAGCGGCTGGGGATGACTTTCCCCATTTCCGGCAGGGATGCCTACGCGCCCATGCTGGAAGTATTCGAGGATAAAAACGCCCCGTACCGCCGGGGATTGGAGGCGCTGCTGGATGAACCAGGGATCGGGTAAAGTGTTGTATCACGGGATCAGCTCCTACCAGCTTTTGGAGGTGATCCTTCACAGGCTGCTGTTTCACCGGGAGGAGGAAGCGGTGCTGCTGCTGCCGGATTTCATCCGGGAAAAATACCCCCAGTGGGAGAAGCTGAGTCATGGCTTTTTCGATGAGGTGCGTCTGTTCCCCTACCTGAACATCCCTCACGGGGAGGAGAACCGGGTGGTGAAGGATACTGCCGCCGCCTATGAAAGCCTGGACCTTCCCCCCTTGGAGGAGTTTTCCAGGATCTATATCGCCGGGGCTCATTTTTACTTTTCCCTGTATGTGATCTCCCGGGGGCGGCCTTTTTCCTTTTTCGAGGACGCTGCCGGAATGCTCTCTCGTCCCGAAGAGGCTGCCAAAATTTTGGCGGCCAAGTTTCCTCAGCACGCGGCCCTGGCCCAGTCCCACGGACTGTTTTCCGGGGACAATCCTCTGATCCAGGAGGTGTTCTGCTGTTGGGACGCCCAGTTGGGACCGGTGGAGACTAAGGCAACTATCTGGGATTTCTCCGTGGAGCGGGCCTTGAAAGCCCTTCCTTGGGGGGAGCGAAGACGGCTTGTAAAGTTTTTCGTGGAGCGTCCCATCAAAACCAAGGCGGATACCATCCTGCTGACCCAGCAGTTTTCCGGCCTGGGACTCCTTGGGGAGGAGGAGCAGCGTTCCTTGTACCGGGAGCTGGCCCAAGGCCCCTTGGCTGGCAGGCGGCTTTTGGTCAAACCCCACCCGGACGACCGGCTGGATTACCGGGAGGTATTTCCCGGTGCGGAAGTGATGAGGGAAGTGTTCCCCGCGGAACTGCTGCCCTACGTGTTCCGAGGACACAAACCAAAGACCGCCGCGGCCTTTGGCTCGGCCAGCCTTTCTAATCTGGGGGAGAGCTTCCGGATCCTGCGGCTCCCCTTGCAGGAGGCATCCCAACCCCAGGAGCGCCAGCCGGAGACCCTCCCGTTTCAGTCGGGAGATTTGGCAGGACATCCCAGTATGTAGAAGGTGAGAAAGCATGGAAAGCGCGTTGTTTCTTGTAAATTCCGTATATCATCTGCTGACGGCGGTGAACGTGAAACGTCAGCTTCTGCCCCAAGGGGAGGCGGATTTGGTGGTGACGGATCTTCTGCCCGGGTCCGGGGAACTTGCCGCCCGGCTAGGAGAGACCGGACTGTTCCGCCGGGTGATCTTAGGACAGGCCAAAGAGCTTGCGTCTCAGTTTCCCATGAACCAGGAAGAGGCAGTGGAACGGTGTTTTCAGCAGGGAGATACCCTGCTGCGGTGGGCTTTGGGGGAGGAGCTTCCTCGGGGATATGACCGGGTGTTTTTTCCCAATTTCGATTGGCTTGCCCGGCT
>HF972661.1:58545-67571 GCA_000432995.1 Clostridium sp. CAG:1013 | reverse complement strand
CGGATTTTTACTGGATTGAGGACGGCTTTTCCAGCTATGTCATCGACTACGCCAGGCCCGACCGGGCGGCGGTGAACCGTCATCCTCTGGGACGGCGTTTGGGGGAGCGGACGAAAGCCGCCCTGCTCTATGAGCCACGGCTAGCCATGCGGGGGGACCGGATCCCCAACCTGTCCCTGCCCAAGCTCTCCCGGGAGGATGATGAACTGCGGGAAGCGCTGAACTTCGTCTTTCAGTACCGCCCGCCTCGGGACCTGCCCCCTTTTCTGTTTTTGGAGCAGTCCTTCCGAGCGGAGAATATTCGGGGCAACGACCTGGAACTGATGGCTTTGTGCCAGCGGACAGTGGGGCCGGGGAATTTCGGGGTGAAGCCCCATCCCCGCAACGGGGAGAATCTGCCCCAGAGCCTGGGGCTGACCCGAAAGCTGGATCTTTCCGTGCCCTGGGAGCTGTTTTTGCTTAATCAGCGGGAGAGTATCCCCACGGTGGTGACGGTGTGCTCCAACGGGGCGCTCAGCGGCAGGCTTTGCCTGGGGCTAGATCTTCCCACGGTAATGCTTTACAAGCTGTACACAGGCAAAGTGCTTTGGAAGGAGGACCCGGTCCTGCTCCGGTATCTGGAGACGTTCCGCCGCCAGTTCGCAGGGGAGCGCACCTACGTGCCCCAGACTCCCTTCGAGTTGGAAAGCGTCCTGAAGTATTTGGGAGGACAGTATGGAGATTAAGGTGTCGGTAATCATCCCGGTGTACGGGGTGGAAAATTTTCTGGAACGGGCGGTGGATTCCGCCCTGGCCCAGACTTTGGAGGAAAAGGAGATCATCCTGGTGGACGACGGCAGTCCCGACGGCTGTCCTGCCATCTGCGACCGCTACGCTGAGGAATACCCTGAGACGGTGCGGGTGGTCCACCAGGAGAACCAGGGCCTGGGCATGGCCCGCAACGCCGGGGTGAGTCTGGCTCGGGGGGAATATGTAGCCTTTCTGGATTCAGACGACACGGTGGAGCCGGAAATGTACCAGACCCTCTACGAGAAAGCCCAGCAGGGGGACTACGACCTGGTGATGTGCGACGTGCGCATCCTCTATGTGGAGGAAAACCGGGAAGTGGTGGTGTCCTCCTATCCCAGGGAGGAGGTAGACCTGGGGGATTACATCGCCCATGGCAACAACATCACGTACAGCGTGAACAAGCTCTACCGCCGGTCCCTTTGGGAGGGGAACCACTACGAGAAAATGCTGTTTGAGGACATTGCCCTCATCCCCGCCCTGGTGACACGCACTCACAAGATCGGCTACGTGCCCCAGGCTTTCTACAACTACTACCGCCGGGGCGGCACTATCTCCACCAGCCAGACAGGACAGATGGTGGACATCGTCCGGGCTTTTCGGACATTTCTCACCACCTGTGATCCCAATTACAAAGAGGAAGCGGTCTACTCCGCTGCCAGGCAGCTGCTGTGGAACATGACCCAGTCCCGCACCTTGTTTCTGCCGGATTTCATAGGACTTCTTCGGGAGTTTGAGGCGGACTTCCGTTTGAATCCCTACCTGAAACAAGACCATGAAGCGGCTAAGATTCTGGATTATCTGGACCGGCAGGTAATCCCCGACCGGTTTATCCTAGCCCACTGCCGTCGTCCCTTGTCTCAGGAGTTGGAGGAAGCCCTCCGGGAGAACTTCCCCGATTCCCAGAGGGTGGAGCTGGAAGAGGATCTGCTTTCCCGGGAGGAGGTCCCGGAGAACGTGCGCCGGGCGGCGGAACTGGGCCACTGGCAGTATGTAGAGGAGTACCTCTCCCTGTTGGAGCTGTGGGAGAGGGGCGGCATCGTCCTGGCGCCGGAGGCCCGGCCCCAGCTTTTCCTGAAACGCCGACGGTTGGAGACGGTATTCTTCGGCTTTGAGAACACTCAGGAGCTGACCACCCTGTGCTTTGGGGCGGTGCCCCGTCACTATGTGGTCCAGGCCCTGCTTCAGTCCTACCGGGAGGATCGTATTTATAACCGGGCGTTCCTGCCCCTGGCAGAACGACTGCGGGATTTTCTCATCACCCGGTTTGGGTTGAAGGTGACGGGAAAACGTCAGGTGCTGGCGGGGGATGTCGTTGTCCACCTGCCCAGCGTGCTGGCCTACGATCTTCACGACGGGGAGAACTGCTGCAAGCGGGGAGATCTTACCGCGCCGGAAGGGTTCGAGGTGGTCAGCGGTCAGGTGCTGGAATTCTGGTCCCAGCGGCTGATGGAAAACTGGAACCTGTACAAGGCTGAGCGCAGAAAGAAAAATCCTGGGAAAAAGCTCGCCCCGCCCAAAGGGGGAACGGGAGCCGTTACCCAGACGCAACTGGAAGAGGAGCGCCGGAAAGTGGCCGCGCTCTATGAGGAATCCACCAGCTGGAAAGTGACCCGTCCCCTGCGGGCCATCGCCCGGCTGTGGAAAAAGTAAGGAGGCGCACTATGCGAGTCATTGCCATCATCCCTGCCCGGTACGATTCCACCCGGTTCAAGGGAAAGCCTTTGGCGGACCTTTGCGGCCGCCCCATGCTCTGGTGGGTGTACCACCAGGTGAAGAAAGCCAAAAAACTCCAGGAGGTGTGGGTGGCCACGGATCACCCGGCCATTCGGGAGACCTGCGACCAGTATCAAATCCCCTGCAAGCTCACCTCGCCCCAATGCCCCACCAGCACCCAGCGGGTTTGGGAAGCGGCCCAGGAACTGGAGGGGGACCTGTACGTGTGCGTCAATGGAGACGAGCCACTCATCGACCCCCGGGTGATCGACCGGGTGATCCCCCACACCCTGGAGGGCTTTTTCGCCGCCAATCTCATGGCCCCCGTCCACTCTCCTGTGGAGGCGGTGGACGACACCAACATCAAGGTGGTGGCCGACGAGCAGGGGAACGCTCTGTTCTTTTCCCGCAGCCCCATCCCTCATCCCAAGGCCAGCGTGGAGTATTCCTTTTACAAGCATCTGGGGGTACTGTGCTATACCAAGGAAGCCCTGCGTTTTTTTGACGAGACTCCCCGGGGCCCTTTGGAGGCCATTGAGGACATCAACGAGCTGCGGTTCATTGAGCACGGGAAAAAGCTGCGGATGATCCCCGTGGAAGGGGAGAGCCTTTCCGTGGACACTCCCAAGGATCTGGAATACGTCCGGGGAGTTCTGCGGCTGAAACTGAACAGGGGGGAGATCTGACATGGGCGTGCAAGTGTTGGATTGTACCCTTCGGGACGGAGGGTATATCAACAACTGGGAGTTTGGCAAACACGCCATCCGCTCCATCCTGGATAAGCTGGAGTCCGGCGGCATCGACATCATCGAGTGCGGATTCCTCACCAGCCGCCCCCGGGATGAGGACTGTTCCCTGTTCGCCAGCCCCCGGACTATTGCGCCCCTTTTGCCCCAGCGGGAGCGAAAGGCCATGTTCGTGGCCATGATCGCCATTGGAGAGCGGGAACTGTCCCCGGACCAGCTGCCGCCCAAGGTGCCGGGAGACCTGGAAGGCATCCGTCTCACCTTTCACCGGGAGGAGACAGACCAAGCCATGGAATGGGCAGGAGCTATCATGGCCAAGGGTTACCAGGTGTTCATGCAGCCGGTGGGCACCGCGTTTTACTCGGACCTGGACCTGCTGCGGCTGGTGGAGCGGATGAACCATCTAAAACCCTACGCCTTCTATATCGTGGACACCCTGGGCAGCATGTACCGGAACCAGGTTACCCGGCAGTTCCATCTGATCGATGAGAACATGGACCCGGCCATCCGGCTGGGGTTCCACGGCCACAACAATTTACAGCTGGCTTTTTCCAACGCCCAGGTGCTCTCCACGATCCAAACAAAGAGAGACCTGATCCTTGACTCCTCGGTCTACGGCATGGGCCGGGGAGCGGGCAACCTGCCCACGGAGCTGATCACCCGGTATATCAACAAGAACATCCAGTCCCGGTACAACGTGGCCATGGTGATGGATATCTACGACGCCTATATCGCCCCTCTCCGGAAGGAATTTGAGTGGGGCTACACCATGGCCTACCAGATCGCCGCCATGCACGCCTGCCATCCCAACTACGCCGCCTACCTGATGAACAAGCAGACCCTAACCATGACCGACATCGAGAGCATCCTCCGGTCCATCCCTCAGCCACGACGGGTGGAGTTTGACCGGGAGCTGATCCGGGAACTGTACCGCCGGTATCAGAGCAAGCGCATCGACGACACCAAGGCGGTAGAGGAGCTCTCCGCCCTGATCCGTGGCCGGGAGCTGCTGGTGCTGGCTCCGGGACCCAGTCTCCGTACCCAGCGGGCTTCGGTGCAGGAGTTTCTCCGGGAGCGGTCGCCCTTTGTGATGACCGTGAACTTCACCGACCCCACCTTCCCGGTGGACGCCTGTTTTTTCAGCAACCACAAACGGCTGGACATTGCGGGGGGCAGACTTCAAAGTCAGACCGGGCCCAGGAGGATCTTCACCTCCAACCTGGCGGCCTATGGAGACGAGAACTGTCTGTATGTGGACTATGACCGGTGCGCCAATGAGGATCAGATGGTTTCGGACAACGCGGGGCTGATGCTCCTCAAGCTGCTGGAGCGCTGCGGGGCCAAGCAGGTATTTTTGGCAGGGTTTGACGGAGCCCGAGGCGGCTACTATGACCGTTCTCCCTCCATGGCGGTAAGCCACGCGGAGGCCTTGGAGCGCCAGCGCAGAATGGGAGAACAGCTGCGGAAACTTCCCTTGGACCTGAGGTTCCTCACCCCTTCGGCCTATGAGGAGAAGGAGGAAGTGCGATGAAATCGTCTACCAAAAAAGGACTTTTGCTGATCGGCGGCATTGGCGGCCTGCTGCTGCTTTTGGCGGCGGCCATGGCGGTGGTCCAGTTTTTCCGGGTGAAGGACACCCTGGAGGAGATCACCCAGCCGTCAGTGCCGATTCGAGAGTTGGGCGTCTATGTTTTGGAGGACGATCCTGCCCAGGAATTGGAGGACACAGCTGGGTATCCGTACGGCGCCCTGAAGGACGAGGAAGGGCGTACACTTCTGGGACAGGCACTGGGAGAGGAACCTGCTTGGGAGGAATATCCCACCGCGTTCGCCTTGGCAGACGCCCTTCGCAAAGGGGAGTGCCGGGCGGTGCTGTTGGAGGAGGCCTACCAACGGAGCCTCAGCGACGCCCGGGGCTATGAGTGGACCGAGACCGGCATGCGAAAGGTGGGTTCCCTTCAGGTGGAGAAAGAGGAGACAGTTTCCCTGGCGGCGCCGGAAGGGGAGCAGGAGAGTTTCCTGCTGTACCTCAGTGGGAACGATACCTTTGGAGATGTGTCCACCTTGTCCCGCAGCGACGTGAATATTCTGGCGGCGGTGAACATCCGCACCAAGAAGATGACTCTGGTGGCCACGCCCCGGGACTTTTACGTGACCTTTTCCCAGACCGGCGGTGCCAAAGACAAGCTGACCCACGCGGGGATCTACGGAGTGGAGGCCTCGGTGGACGCGCTGGAGAACTTGTACGGCCTGGACATCAGCTATTATCTGCGGATGAACTTTACCGGCTTTGTGGAGGTGGTTGACGCTCTGGGAGGCGTGTCGGTGTATTCCGACCGGGAGTTCACTGTGGAGAACATCCGCACCTATGAGGAGGGCTACAATCAGCTCACCGGCATTGAGGCCTTGGCCTTTGCCCGGGAGCGGATGAGCTTTCCCGAGGGGGATTACCAGCGGGCCAAGAACCAGATGGAAGTGATCCGAGCGGTGGCGGAGAAAGCCTCCTCCCCGGCGCTGCTGGAAAACCTGTCCAAGGTGCTGGACGCGGTGGAGGGGAATTTCCAAACAAACCTTCCCCGGGATCAGATCCTGGCCCTAGCGCCTGCTTTGGCAGGGGATTGGGAGATCTCCTCCTATACCACCAGCGGCTGGAGCGATTACAGGGAGACCTACTCCATGCCCGGGGCGGAGCTCTATGTGATCCTCCCTGACGAGGCCAGTGTGGAGGAAGCCGCGTCCCTTTTGAAGGAGACTTTGGAAGGGGAAGAATAATGCAGAAAAGCGCCCGCCTTTCCCGAAAGGGAGAGACGAGCGCTGTTTGTTTTGTTCAGGGAGTGTTTTTGGTAAAGTGGACGGCCCAGTACTCTTCCAGGCACTGACCGCTTTCCTTCATCTCCTGGGCGGCTTCCTCGCCCACATAGCGGTAATGCCAGGGCTCGTACCCCACGCCGGTCAAGTCTGTTTTGTCCTTGGGATACCGGAGGATGAACCCGTACTCCCAGCAATGCTCCATGAGCCACTGCTGTTCCGGGGTGTTTTCCTGCTCCTCCTCCAGCACCTGATTGCCCGCCGCAACAATATCCGCCGCCAGACCCGTTTGGTGTTCGCTGGTACCGGCGGGTACCACCCAGCGGGAGGCTTCCTCCTCTGCTTCCTCCTGGGAAAGACCCTGGGAGATCCACAGTTCTATCTCGTTTTGATGGAGGGTTTCCTGATCCTCCCAGGTGCGGAAAGAGGAACAGACCAGGGGGGAAAGTCCTTGCTCCTCCATATGGTCAAGCATGCGGGAAAGAGCGTCTGCCGCTCGGGAATCGAATTGCCCTCCGGCCACATCCGTCAGCTCCACGGTGAAATCCTCCGGAAGGGGTGTATCCGGGTTTACCAACCGGAGATACCAGGGAGCTTCCCCGGAGCTGCTGCCCTGTTCCTCCAAAGGCACGTCCACCCTGACAATGGGGGAAACGCCTTCCTGTTCCTGGGCCATAGCGGAGAGCATCCCCCAGCAGTGGGAGATTCCAAAAACCGCCAGCAGGCAGACTGCGATGCCAGTCCCCGCCAAAAGCCAGTGGAAAGCGCGGCATTTTTGCTTTTGGCCCTTTCGCCCGTGACGGCCGTATCTATATTGATCCATGGTTTGTCTCTCCTTTCATTAGCATTAGACGTGGGAACGTGTGTGCCGGTTAGACGAAAGGAGAAGAAAAATTCTTACAAAAAAGGACCGGCGGGAAACCGCTCAGTCCTCATAGCGCGTGATGCATTCCATTTCGTAGCTGTACCCTGCCAGATCGTCCCAGGAAAGGAACCGGTCCCAAGAGATGCGGCAGTGCTGGTAATCGCTGTTGCACTCCACAACGGTAATGCCATCCTCTTCCACGGTCAGCACGGTCATAGAGTGTTCCGTCAGCTCCAGGCGGATGTGGTCTCCGGGGCGGAGCTGGGAATAGTCGTAAAACACCGTCAGGGGCGCGTCTTCTCCGAAAACAAGATCACTAAGCAGGGACGCGAAGCCTAAACACTGTTCCAGGGGGTAGTACTGGGAGAAAAGTGTCTGGGTAGCTCCCACGTAGGTGTTGCAATAGGTGTCCCAGTAGATGTCATGCTCGCAGGGGGACTGGGTCACTGTGAATTCGTCCCAATCCTCTACGCCCACGTGATTCCAGTACCAGCCCTCGGGAAACACGTCCCGAAGTGCTTCCAGTGAGGCCTGGGCTTCGTCCTCAGTGATAATACCGTCATCCTGTGGCACCTCTTCTTCCTCTTCCACCATGGTGACAGCCGCGGCGGATGGGTCTTCGGGGATCGCCTCTTGCAGATCCTGAGAAGAATCGTCGTAATCAGCCATAGCAAAGGTTTGGCTCTCCTCCATGGAGGAATTTTCTCCGGTTTCTTCCACATTCACGGAGGAAAGGGAAACGGATGCGTCAGCGGTTTCCTGTGCGTCCTCGGCCCAGATCAGAGTGGACGCCAAAGCTAAAGTGGCAAGAGAACAGCAGATGACCGTGACCACCATGAGAAAGGTATTGCTGTGGATGCGGCTCTCTTTTGGCTTGTGAAAATTGTGTTCATTTTGGGAATGATGAAATGGGTCCATAAAGACGCCCCTTTCTCAGCGATGGATGAAAACGGCGAAAATCGACATAGTTCTGCCAAATTCGCAAATAGGGGGCGGATGACACTCCCTCTCTTTCACTCATTATATTAGAGACTGTATGTGAAGAAAACGTGAGAAGAAGAGAATAATTTTTAAAAAATTGTAACCTTATTTTGGGTTTTGGGGCTTTTTAGCATCTGGTGGTCATGATGTCCAGGATTTCCCGGTCAGTTTCCCGCATGCCCTGGGCTGCCAGAAGACCGATATTGTGGATGGTAGCCTCCACACCCTTGGAGATGATGCCGTCCCCACCCCGGAACTGCTGGCCGTTCTGGTACATGTAAAAGCCCAGAAGCCCCGCGTCCACAGCGGAGGAGATTTTGGCGGCGCAGGAGGCCTTGGCTCCGTCGCAGACGATGCCGGAGGTTACTGCCAGAGCGTTGACGATGGTGTGGGACACGTCTCGAAGAAGCTCCTGAGGTTCCTTATCCCGGCCGTACAGATAGGCGATGCCCGCCCCACTGCCGCAGCCGGCGCTGACGGCCCCGCAGTAAGCGGAAAGCCGGCCGATTTCCGTCTTTAAGTGGATGGTGATAAGATCGCTCACCAACAGGGCCCGGTACAGAGTCTCCTGATCCACCCCCAGCTCCTTGGCGTACTCGATGACGGGCAGGGAGGCGGTAAGACCTTGGTTGCCGCTGCCGGAGACGATCACCACCGGCAGGCCGCATCCGTTCATCCGGGCGTCGGACCCGGCGGCCGCCATGGCGCGGGCCCGGATCTTCACGTCGTTTCCGTAGGTGGACAGCAGCACCTTGCCAATGTTGGCGCCGTAATCTCCCCGCAGGCCCTCTTCCGCAATGGCAGTGTTATAGCGGATCTGCCGGCCGATCACTTCCTCTACGTCCGAAAGGTTTGCTTCCCGAGCGAATTCCAGGATTCCCTCGACGGAAAGCACGGCCTTGTCGGTGAGGCCCTCCTCCTGAGCGGCTTGAGCTTCCACTTCCTTGAGGATCTCCCCGTTTTTCTCAATGCGGACAATATTGGTGTGATAGTTGACGATCCGCACCAGAGCGAAATCTTCCCCCGCCCAGGCCCGGATAGTAATGTCGAAAATGAAGGGAGAGTCTGCCAGTTTCACGTTAATGGGAGTGTGTTCCAGGTATTCCTGGATGACCTTCTGTTCT
>HF972661.1:55993-58430 GCA_000432995.1 Clostridium sp. CAG:1013 | reverse complement strand
TGCCCGGTACGAACACGCTTTTCACGTTTTTGATAATGTTCCCGCTGGCTTCCACTTCCATGCGTTCTGCCGGGCGGCCCAGGGTCTTTCCGGCCACGGCGGCGGCGTAGGCAATGGCGATGGGTTCCGTGCAGCCCATGGCGGGCACCAGCTCTTCCTGCAGAATGTGAATATAGTCCTGATAAACTCCCGGATTCATGGGGACCCCTCTTTCCTAAAAATGTATTTCGTTACAGCAGTTCCAGCAGCTGGGAAATCTTCTCAATGGACGCCATGCCGGGAGGGCAGGTGTCGGCGTCGGGCTTGGCGGTGATGAGTACCGGCTGAATGCCCAGTTTGGCTGCGGATTCCAGGTTTTTCAGGGTGTCGTCGATAAAGACGCATTCCTGGGCCGGCAGACCCATTTTGGCCAGAGCGTCCTCAAACATCCGGGGATCCGGCTTGAAGCAGCCCACCCGGAAACTGTAAGTCAGAGTGTCGAAATAGGGAGGCAGGCCGAACTCGTCCAGTACCGGGAGAATGGAGGGCCAGGTGTCGGAAATGACCCCCAGCTTGTACCCCTGAGCCTTCAGGGTCTCCAGGGTGGGAATGGAATCCTCAAAGATCTCAAAGGTGTGACGGGACTGGTACACCTTTTCCAAGGCGACGGTCTCAATGTCCTGACGGGTGACCCCCAGCTCCGGCAGCTCGCCGGCGAAAATGGTGTAGTATTGGAGCATCTGCTGGTACTCCTCCTCCAGAGTGGACAACTTGTGGCGGGGAGGGAAATACTCGTTGGCGGTTTTGCGGGCGGCGATCACCCGCTCTTGGGGCAGAGAGGAATAGACCTCCCAGTTGAACAGCTTTTTAGCGGGCTCAGTGAATTCCCAGTCCGCGCTGGGAGGATATACCAAGGTCCATCCCAGATCGAAGAAAATGCCTTTGACAGGCTGCGACAGTTTTTGCATGACAACATGGCCCCTTTCCGAAAATGTGCCGGAAACGCAGTCCGGCCGCTGGGATTATTTTCCCACAGCGGCCGGAATTTGTCAAATAAAAGGGTTTCTTATTGGAACTGGGAGTTGTACAGGGAAGCATAGAAGCCCTGCTGTTCCATCAGGCTCTGGTGCGTGCCCTGCTCCACAATGTCTCCGTCTCGCACCACCAGAATGCGGTCGGCGTTCTGGATGGTGGACAGCCGGTGGGCGATGACAAAGCAGGTCTTGTCTTTCATCAGCTCTCGCATGGCCGCCTGGATCTGGATTTCCGTGCGGGTGTCCACATTGGAGGTGGCCTCGTCCAGGATGAGCATCTTGGCGTCCAGCAGCATGGCCCGTGCGATGGTGAGCAGCTGCTTCTGCCCCTGGGAAATGTTCATGCCGTTTTCGTCCAGGATGGTGTCATACCCCTTGGGCAGACCCATGATGTACCGGTGGATTCGAGCGGCCTTGGCGGCCTTCTGCACGTCCTCAAGGCGGGCGTCCTTCTTGCCGTAGGCCAGGTTCTCGAAGATGGTCCCCGAAAACAGCCAGGTATCTTGGAGCACCATGGCGTAGGACAGCCGCAGGCTTTTCCGGGTGATCTTCTGGATGTCCCGGCCGTCCAAAGTGATGGCGCCGGAGTCCGGGTCGTAGAAACGCATCAGCAGGTTGATCAGGGTGGTCTTGCCCGCACCGGTGGGACCTACAATGGCGGTAAGGCTGCCGGGAGGAGCGGAGAAGCTCAGGTCGTGAATGATGGTCTTTCCCGGATCGTAGCCAAACTTCACGTGATCCATGGCCACGTCGCCCACCACATGATCCACGGTCACGGCGTCGGGAGCATCGGCGGGCTCGGGCTCCTCGTCGATAAGACGGAACACTCGCTCAGCGGCAGCGCAGGCGGACTGCAGCTCGCTGATGATATTGGCCACTTCGTTAATGGGACCGGAGAATTTCCGGGAGTAGAGCACGAAGGAGGACAGGTCGCCGATGGACAGGTGTCCCCACAAAAACAGGATGGCTCCGAAGATGCTCACAAAAGCCAGGGACAGGTTGTTGATGAAGTTGACAGAGGGGCCGGTCATGCCGCCGTAGTAGTCGGCGTTGTAGTAGGCGTCCACCGCGGCGTCGTTGCGCTTGTCGAACCGGGAGACCATGGTGTCTTCCTGGTGGTAGGCCTTGGTGGTCTTCTGCCCGGTGATGATCTCCTCTACAAAGCCGTTGAGTTCGCCCAGTTTTACAGACCGCTGATGGAACAGAGGCCGTACCTTTTTGGTCATGTACCGGGTAAATCCAATGGACATGGGGATGGTGATGGCGAACACCAGCACCAGGGCCGGAGAGATGACGATCATCATGATGAGGGACCCCAGCACAGTGATGATGCTGGCGGCGATCTGCAGCAGGTCGTTGGACAGGGAAGCGTTCACTGTATCAATGTCGTAGGAGATGCGGCTGACGATATCGCCGGTCTGATG